>NZ_JAKRMN010000022.1:0-522 GCF_022346365.1 Brevibacterium sp. ACRRH | reverse complement strand
CTTAAAACGTGCAGCAAACCAGATAACACACAACAACAAACAATCACGACGATCATTCATCAGATGCTCGCGTCCACTATTCACAAACAAAAACAACAACAAGAAAGAACCACACAACAGTGCCTGTTCCCCCACAACCCAACAACGTGTTTACCCGCCTGCTGCATGCCCCATCCAAAGAGCACACAACACACGCACACAACACACCACACAGGCGCATCATGAGAGTTTTTGTGACGTTCCACCCAAAAATAAGCACCACACACAACGTATGGTTTACCCACCCAAACCGGGTGGTTGCTCCTTAGAAAGGAGGTGATCCAGCCGCACCTTCCGGTACGGCTACCTTGTTACGACTTAGTCCCAATCACCAGTCCCACCTTCGACGGCTCCCCCCACAAGGGTTAGGCCACCGGCTTCGGGTGTTACCGACTTTCGTGACTTGACGGGCGGTGTGTACAAGGCCCGGGAACGTATTCACCGCAGCATTGCTGATCTGCGATTACTAGCGACTCCGACTTC
>NZ_JAKRMN010000021.1:0-563 GCF_022346365.1 Brevibacterium sp. ACRRH | reverse complement strand
TACACCAAGGCATCCACCATGCGCTCTTACACACTCACCACACTTAAAACGTGCAGCAAACCAGATAACACACAACAACAAACAATCACGACGATCATTCATCAGATGCTCGCGTCCACTATTCACAAACAAAAACAACAACAAGAAAGAACCACACAACAGTCTGTTCCCCCACAACCCAACAACGTGCCCACCCATGCACCATGCACCCCATCCAAAGAGCACACAACACACGCACACAACACACCACACAGGCGCATCATGAGAGTTTTTGTGACGTTCCACCCAAAAATAAGCACCACACACAACGTATGGTTTACCCACCCAACAACGGGTGGTTGCTCCTTAGAAAGGAGGTGATCCAGCCGCACCTTCCGGTACGGCTACCTTGTTACGACTTAGTCCCAATCACCAGTCCCACCTTCGACGGCTCCCCCCACACGGGTTAGGCCACCGGCTTCGGGTGTTACCGACTTTCGTGACTTGACGGGCGGTGTGTACAAGGCCCGGGAACGTATTCACCGCAGCATTGCTGATCTGCGATTACTAGCGACTCCGACTTC
>NZ_JAKRMN010000020.1:0-591 GCF_022346365.1 Brevibacterium sp. ACRRH | reverse complement strand
ACAAGGGTAAGCCTGGCGACAAGGTCGAAATTCCGAACACCGGTGGCCCAGTCGAGGACGGCACAACTGTTGAGACGGAAGGCCCTGGTAAGGCTGAAATCGATGAAGACGGTAAGATCGTTGTTGACATCAACGATGACGCTAAGCCTGGTGACAAGATCAAGGTTGTTGTTAAGGACAAGGACGGCAAGGTGATTGATGAAGTCACCGTGACCGTCGAGAAGCCTGGCGACAAGAAGCCTGAGGCTCCTGCTCCTGCTGAGAAGCCGGACTGGAAGGACGACAAGGGTAAGCCTGGCGACAAGGTCGAAATTCCGAACACCGGTGGCCCAGTCGAGGACGGCACAACTGTTGAGACGGAAGGCCCTGGTAAGGCTGAAATCGATGAAGACGGTAAGATCGTCGTTGACATCGACAAGGACGCTAAGCCTGGTGACAAGATCAAGGTTGTTGTTAAGGACAAGGACGGCAAGGTGATTGATGAAGTCACCGTGACCGTCGAGAAGCCTGGCGACAAGCAGCCTGACGCTCCTGCTCCTGCTGACAAGCCGGACTGGAACGACAACAAGGGCAACCCTGGTGACAACGTTG
>NZ_JAKRMN010000001.1:0-494588 GCF_022346365.1 Brevibacterium sp. ACRRH | reverse complement strand
AGAAAAAATCAAGCCAAATCAATCTGAGAACCAGAAAAAATAAAAAACTGGCATCACAAAAACAAACAAACACGCTATTGAGTTGAAAAAGAACACACACACAAAAACACTCACCAACACAAAGCCGGCTCACGCTAAAGGTGGTTTTGCCTCGATCGAGGCAACTTCTCCATCTTAGAACAGATTTTATTTCTTGGCAAGTCTGCGACTCGCAAGTCCTGAAAATCTTCCCGGATGTTCACCTCGAAGTCGTTTCCGTCCTTGAGGCGACAAGAAAATAATCTATGTCATTTACAGCGGGCTTGCAACCTCGCAGAGCGTGACCCTCGTAACACTGCGAGAACGCTACGAGACAGGCGACCCGCAAACGACCTCGGCGCACCTCAATCCCGCGCTAACTCTCCACGGACTCCATAAGTTCTGGTCCGTCATTACGCACGTTCCCCACGGCTGTCGAAACGCGGTACCGCTCCACTCGATCCACATCAACGTCACGCAGCACGGAGTCAAGAACGCCCAAGGCATCCGCTTTCGTTTCTGTGGGTTCGCACCACCGGTCAATACCCGAACGATCCAGAACAACAGGCATACGGTCATGCACAGATTCCAAGTGCCCATGCGAGGGCATCGTCAATATCGTGGTGGAAACGTACCAGCCGTCAGCGACACGTGGGTCGGATTCGGGAACGCCCAACGCCTCGCATTTGGCAAACTCATAGAGCCCAGCTAGAAACAACCAACCGTCACCATGCATAAGCCACGGAGTCTTTTCCCCGGCTTCAACAGCCCATTCGTAATATCCATTCACAGGTATTGCGCAACGGCGACGCACAAAGGCGGAACGAAACATGGGCTTTTCTGCGACAGTTTCACTACGGGCATTAAATGCACGGAACCCAATTTTCAGATCCTTTGCCCACCCGGGGACCAGCCCCCACCCGGCAGTCTCCAGTCGTCTGTCAATCTCACCTGCATCGCTCACCGAGTCTAAGACGATAGGCAACGCAGACCCGGGTGGCACGTTATAGCGCGGAGAGAACGCATACCTTTCGTGTTCAACTCCGAGTTCACGACCGACATCAGCTGGGTCTGAAGCCATGTTTAAACGTCCGCACACACGTCGATCGTGGCACGAGACGACATTCGTGGCAAGATCTTTCGTCATAAGGTGGGAATGCCAAGGAGGTTACACAGTGACGCACTTTGACCCGCTTGAAGAAGCTAAACGCAAATGGATCGACGACGGGAACAGTGAATACGCCGACGGCATGTCATTTGTCACGTCGATCATGCGTTCGCACCAAATCATGTTGGGGCGTGTCGAAGCAGTTTTGCGCCCCATGAATCTCACGTTCGCTCGCTACGAACTCCTCACACTTCTTCGCTTCACAAAGACCGGCAAACTTCCCACCTCGAAAGTCTCCCAACGACTTCAAGTCCACCCCACAAGCACCACCAACGCGGTCGACCGCCTCGAAAAAGCCGGGCTCGTCACACGTGAGGCTCACCCCAACGACAAACGCACGACACTCGTTTGCCTCACAGAACAAGGTCGCGCACTGTCTGAACGCGCAACTGTGGCTCTCAACGAACAGGTGTTCGCCTCACCGGGCCTCAACACCAAGGACCTCACGCGAATCCTTGAGCTACTCGCCAAGCACAGAAAAAGCCAAGCAAATTTACTTTGACGTCCAACTAAATGCGCATAACATGGTGACCAACACCACGAATTGGAGGTTCCATGGCGCATTCAGCCGCTGCACTCAGTTTTGGACTGACAGACGATCAACGCGAAATCGCTAACATGGCGCGTACGTTCGCCGATGAAATGATCGCTCCCCACGCACTCGAGTGGGACGAAAACCACCACTTCCCCGTCGACGTCATCAAGCAGACGGGTGAACTTGGAATGGCGTCAATCTACGTTTCAGAAGAATCCGGCGGTTCAGGACTGGGCCGTATGGACGCCGCCCTCATCTTCGAAGCTCTTTCAACAGCATGCCCCGCGGTTGCTGCCTACATTTCCATCCACAACATGGTTGCTTGGGTTCTCGACAAGTTCGCCAACGACGACCAAAAAGAACGGTGGCTCACGCCTCTCACCAACTTCGACAAGCTCTCCAGCTACTGCCTGACAGAGCCAGGTGCCGGCTCCGACGCGGCAGCCCTTGCCACCTCGGCGCGCCTCGACGGCGACCACTACGTCCTCAACGGTGTCAAGCAGTTCATCTCCGGGGCAGGATCCTCTGATTCCTACCTCATCATGGCTCGCACGGGCGACGCCGGCGCAAAGGGCATCTCCGCGTTCATGATCGACAAAGACACCCCAGGGCTGTCCTTTGGCGCGAACGAAAAGAAAATGGGCTGGCGCGCACAACCTACCCGCCAGGTCATGCTCGACAACGTGCGCGTACCCGTCGAAGACCGCATTGGCGACGAAGGCACTGGCTTCAAGATCGCCATGGCAGGACTCGACGGAGGACGCCTCAACATTGGAGCGTGCGCGCTGGGTGGAGCACAGTCCGCACTCGAAAAAGCCGTCACCTACATGGGCGAACGACAGGCTTTCGGGTCCGAAATCAACCAATTCCAAGCACTGCGCTTTGAAGTAGCCGGAATGCAGGCCGACCTCGAAGCCGCACGCTCCCTCCTGTGGCGGGCCGCCTCGGCGTATGACGCCAACGACCCCAACACCACCCTGCTGTCAGCCATGGCAAAACTGAAGTCCACTGACATCAGCTTTGACGTGGCTAACCGTGCCCTGCAGATCTTCGGCGGATACGGATATCTGGCAGAGTATGGAGTGGAGAAGCTGGTTCGCGACCTGCGCGTACACCAGATTCTTGAAGGAACGAACGAAATCATGCGCGTCATCATCTCGCGCAAGAGCACAGGAGTTGCGTAAATGCCAGAAACGGCCGAACCGCAAGTAATTGTCAACATCGACAACGGTCTAGGACGCATCGAACTGAACAAGCCCAAAGCGATCAACGCACTGGGCGTGGACATGATCAACACCGTCAACGAGGCGCTCGGCGCGTGGAAGGACGACGATTCGGTCCGCGCAGTGCTCATCACGGGTCGCGGTGAACGCGGGCTGTGCGCCGGCGGTGACATCAAAGCGATCTACAAGGCGATCACCGAAGGCAGTGAAGACAACTCGAAGTTCTTCCGCCATGAATACTTCATGAACTACACGCTTTCGGAGTACCCCAAGCCCGTGATCGCTGTCATGAACGGCATCACCATGGGTGGCGGTGTAGGAATCTCGGCTCACGGGTCGGTGCGTATTGTCACCGATTCCACCAAGATCGGAATGCCCGAAACCACGATCGGCCTGTTCCCTGACGTGGGCGCTACCCACATTTTGGCGCGCATGCCGCAGCACGTGGGCATGTACCTGGGGCTGACCGGCCTTCCGATTGGCGCTGGTGGCGCAATCGCGTACGGCCTGGCTGACTACTATGTTCCGGACGCCTCGGTACCTGAGTTGGTTAAGGCTCTCGCGGAAAACCCGGGGGACGTCGCCGAGGTCGTTGCCCAGTTCGCGCAGGACGCACCTTCCGCTGAGCTCACCGACGATGCTTCGTGGATCGCTGAGTGCTTCGCCAAGGACTCGCCTCAGGAGATTGTGAAAGCGCTTCGTTCGCACGAATCGGAGAAGGCCCAGTCCACGGCCGACCTTCTTGAGACCAAGTCGCCACGTTCAGTTGCTGTCACGTTTGAACTGATCCGCCGGGCAACGTCTCTGTCGCTTGCCGATGTTCTTGAACAGGACTTGCGTACCGCAACGAACATTGCCAAGTACCCAGACCTCACTGAGGGAATCCGCGCGCAGGTCATCGATAAGGACCGCAACCCCAAGTGGAACCCTGCGTCGCTTGCCGAGGTTGACCCACAGGAAGTCGAATCCATCATTACTACCCCCGTACAAGACAAGGTGTTTTCATGAGCTACGAAACAATCAAGTTCGAAACCGACAACGGTATCGCAACCATTACTCTTGACCGTCCTAAGGCGTTGAACGCGTTGAACCTGCAGGTTCTCACGGACGTCACCGAAGCAGCAGCTAGGGCCGACGCAGACGACGACGTGCGCGTCATCGTGATCACCGGTGAAGGCCGTGCGTTCGCTGCCGGCGCCGACATTAAGGAAATGAGCGAACTCGACTTCGCAACGGCGTACCGCGCCGACTGGTTTGAGGGCTGGAACCGTTTGGCCGCAGTGCGCAAGCCTGTGATTGCTGCTGTCAACGGCTTTGCTCTGGGCGGCGGTTGTGAACTGGCAATGATGTGCGACATTCTCATTGCAAGTGACAAGGCCAAGTTCGGTCAGCCAGAAATCAACCTGGGCGTCCTGCCTGGTATGGGTGGTTCACAGCGTCTTACCCGTGCTATTGGTAAGGCTAAGGCTATGGACCTGTGCCTGACCGGACGCATGATGGACGCCGAAGAAGCTGAACGTTCCGGCCTGGCAGCCCGCGTGGTTCCTCACGACGAACTGCTGGACACCGTTTACGAGGTCGCAAAGACCATCGCAAGCAAGTCGCTCATCGCCTCAGCAATGGTGAAGGAAGCCGTAAACGCTTCGTTCGAAACCACTCTGCAGCAGGGACTGCTGTTTGAACGTCGCCTCTTCCACTCCACTCTGGCTACGCAAGACCAGAAGGAAGGCATGGGCGCGTTCGTGGAAAAGCGTGAGCCTAAGTTCACCGACTCCTAAGACTCACGCGACGTAACGCAAACACACTTCGTCGAGACCACCCGTTCAACGGGTGGTCTCGTTTTGTCCCAAAACGTGACGCAGATTATAGTTCTAGGCAGACTGAACGTTCGTTTTATCACGGCAAGTTTTCGAAGGAGACAACTCGTGTCAAACCTCCCTGAAGTTTTGCGCACGCCACTCGCGGCCCCCATTATTTCTTCCCCTATGTTTATTGCCTCTGGCCCCGAACTCGTGAAAGCGCAGTGCCAATCAGGGATCATCGGGGCGTTTCCCACACTGAATGCTCGTCCGCAAGAGCTTCTGGACGAATGGCTCACCGACGTCGAAGAGTCCAACGCTCAGTACGCCGAAGCCAACCCCGACTCGCCTGTGGGCCCACTCGCAGTCAACCTCATCGTCCACCGGACGAACAACCGACTGGAGCACGACCTCGGCGTTGTTGTTGACCACAAGGTACCCGTAGTGATCACGTCGCTGGGTGCGCGTGAAGATGTCATCGAAGCGGTCCATTCCTATGGCGGTATTGTTCTGCACGACGTGATTAACAACCGTTTCGCTCACAAGGCAGTTGAAAAGGGCGCGGACGGCCTCATTGCCGTGGCAGCAGGTGCTGGTGGTCACGCGGGGGCTTTGAGCCCATTTGCTCTGGTCCGCGAAATCCGCGAATGGTTCGATGGTCCGTTGGCGCTGTCCGGCGCGATTGCACACGGCCACTCGATCCTTGCCGCGTTGGCTGCCGGTGCTGACTTCGCGTACGTAGGTTCGGCGTTCTTGTCCACCTCTGAGGCCAATGTAGTCGACGGCTACCGCAACATGATTGTTGACTCATCAGCCGATGACATCGTGTACTCCAACTTGTTCACCGGCGTTCACGGCAACTACTTGCGCGGCTCAATCGAGGCAGCCGGGCTGGACCCTGACAACCTGCCGGTATCTGACCCCACCGCGATGAGTTTTGAGTCCACGGACTCCGGTGAGCAGGCAAAGCCAAAAGCGTGGAAAGAAATTTGGGGTTCGGGCCAGGGAATCGGGCACATCAGCGCGTCGAAACCGGCGCGCGAGCTCGTCGCTGACCTTGTGCGCGAATACCAGGCTGCGCAAGACGACCTGCGTAACAAGCTGGCCCGCTAGCGCGCCTCCCCCTGCAAGGTAGGTCACCGGTTTTTGGCGAAGTTTAACGGCCGAGGTGGTACCACCTCGGCCGTTTGAACGTCACCTATTTTGGGGTTTAGAAGTCCCAGTCGTCGTCTTCGGTGTTTTCAGCCTTACCGATCACGTACGAGGAACCCGATCCGGAGAAGAAGTCATGATTTTCATCGCTACTTGGTGACAGTGCCGACAAAATAGCCGGGTTCACGTCCGTCACAGAGGATGGGAACATCGCTTCATATCCCAGGTTCATGAGCGCCTTGTTCGCGTTGTAGTGCAAGAACTTCTTGACATCTTCAGCGAGACCAACGGAATCGTAGAGGTCGTGCGTGTAATGCACTTCGTTTTCGTACAGTTCGTACAGCAGGCTAAACGTGTAGTCCTTCAGTTCCTCACGACGTTCCGTCGATTCCGTAGCCAGACCACGCTGGTACTTGTACCCGATGTAGTACCCGTGAACGGCCTCGTCACGGATAATCAGACGAATCAGGTCCGCAGTATTGGTTAGCTTAGCGTGTGCCGACCAGTACATGGGCAAGTAGAAGCCCGAGTAGAACAAGAATGACTCCAGCAAGGTAGAAGCCACCTTGCGCTTCAGCGGATCGTCACCACGGTAGTAGTCGACGATGATCTGAGCCTTCTTCTGCAGGTTCTGGTTCTCGGTGGACCAGCGGAACGCTTCATCGATCTCACGCGTGTTGCACAACGTGGAGAAAATCGACGAATACGACTTAGCGTGTACCGACTCCATGAACGCAATGTTGGTGTACACCGCTTCTTCGTGTGGCGTCAAAGCGTCCGGAATCAGCGAAACAGCGCCAACGGTTCCCTGGATGGTGTCCAGTAGAGTCAAGCCAGTAAACACACGCATCGTCAGCAACTTCTCGTCATCAGTGAGTGTTGCCCACGACTGAACGTCGTTACTCAGCGGAACCTTCTCTGGCAACCAGAAGTTGGCCGTCAGACGGTCCCACACCTCCATATCGACGTCGTCTTCGATACGGTTCCAGTTAATCGCGTCCACATGAGACACCAACTTAAGCTTTTCGCTCATTCTTATCTCCCCTTGAAGCCCGCGCGCCTACAGCATGCAGGAAACGCAGCCTTCGACCTCGGTCCCCTGCAATGCCATCTGACGAATACGAATGTAGTACAACGTCTTAATGCCCTTACGCCAAGCGTAAATCTGCGCACGGTTGACGTCACGTGTGGTAGCGGTGTCCTTAAAGAACAGCGTCAGTGACAGCCCCTGGTCAACGTGCTTGGTGGCTTCAGCGTACGTGTCAATGACCTTTTCATACCCAACCTCATACGCGTCCTGGTAGTACTCCAGGTTGTCGTTCGTCATGAACGGCGCAGGGTAGTACACGCGACCGATCTTGCCTTCCTTACGGATTTCAATGCGCGACGCGATGGGGTGAATCGATGCCGTTGAGTTGTTGATGTACGAAATCGAACCAGTTGGTGGCACAGCCTGAAGGTTCTGGTTGTAAATTCCGTACTTGGCTACGTCATCACGAAGAGTCGCCCAGTCGTCCTGAGTAGGAATGTGGACGCCCGCCTTCTCAAAAAGGTCAGCTACCTTCTGCGTGCGAGGTGCCCACTCCTGCTGCGTGTACTTATCGAAGTACTCGCCACTTGCGTACTTGGAACGCTCAAACCCTTCGAACGCGACCCCACGTTCTTTAGCAATTTCCATCGAGGCGCGGACCGCGTGGTAGGTCACGGTGTAGAAGTACATGTTGGTGAAGTCCAGGCCCTCTTCAGAGCCGTAGTGGATGGACTCACGTGCAAGGTACCCGTGCAGGTTCATCTGGCCCAGACCAATTGCGTGCGACATGTTGTTACCGCGCTCAATCGATGGAACCGAGCTGATGTTCGACGTGTCCGAAACCGCTGTGAGACCGCGGATCGCCGTTTCAACCGTGCGGCCGAAGTCATCCGAGTCCATCGCCATAGCGATGTTGAGCGAGCCCAAGTTACACGAAATGTCTTTACCGACGCGCGCATAGGACAGATCTGCGTTGTAATGGCTTGCTTCGGACACCTGCAGAATCTCCGAGCACAGGTTCGACATGGTGATCTTGCCGTCAATGGGGTTAGCACGGTTCACGGTGTCTTCGTACATGATGTACGGGTAACCGGATTCGAACTGGATTTCAGCCAGAGTCTGGAAGAACTCACGCGCACGGATCTTGGTCTTACGGATTCGAGCGTCGTCGACCATCTCGTCATACTTTTCCGTCACTGAGATGTCCGAGAACGGAACACCGTACACCTGTTCAACGTCATATGGGCTGAACAAGTACATGTCGTCGTTGTTCTTCGCCAACTGGAACGTGACGTCCGGAATCACCACACCCAGGCTCAGCGTCTTAATGCGAATCTTCTCGTCGGCATTTTCACGCTTGGTGTCCAAGAACTTATAGATGTCCGGGTGGTGAGCGTGGAGATACACAGCGCCCGCACCCTGGCGCGCACCCAGCTGGTTGGCGTACGAGAATGAGTCTTCGAGCAACTTCATCACAGGGATCACGCCCGAAGACTGGTTCTCAATCTTCTTAATGGGCGCACCCGATTCACGGATGTTGGTCAGGCTGAACGCCACACCGCCACCACGCTTTGACAGTTGCAGAGCCGAGTTGATCGAGCGACCAATTGACTCCATGTTGTCTTCGATCCGAAGAAGGAAGCACGACACCAGCTCACCGCGCTGTTTCTTGCCGGCGTTGAGGAACGTCGGAGTCGCTGGCTGGAAACGACCAGCGATGATTTCTTCTACGAGGTTGCGGGCGAGTTCGCGGTCACCCCGCGCCAAGAACAGCGCAACCATAACGACGCGGTCTTCAAAGCGCTCCAAGTAACGCTTGCCATCAAACGTTTTCAACGTGTAGGACGTATAAAACTTAAATGCACCCAAGAAGGTTTGGAAGCGGAACTTCTTGGAGTACGCCAACTTCGAAAGTTCAGAGATGAATTCGAAGTCGTACTGGTCTAGCACTTCCTTTTCGTAGTATTCGTGCTCAATCAGGTAGTTGAGCTTCTCAGAGAGGTCGTGAAAGAAGACCGTGTTGTTGTTGACGTGCTGCAGGAAGAACTGGCGTGCAGCCTGACGGTCGCGCTCAAACTGGATACGACCGTTTTCGTCGTACAGATTAAGCATCGCGTTAAGCGCGTGGTAGTCCAGGTCCGTTTCTTCACGAATGATGGCTTCTAGGTCGCGTTCGTGCGCAGTCGTTGACACAGTGTTTCCAATCCTTTGTCGACTTTCTCGACGTCGTCTTGCGTTCCGAGGAGTTCAAACATATAGAGCACTGGCACCTGCAGTTTTGCAGATACCAGTTTCGCTGCTCGGCAGTAGTTACTTCCGAAGTTGGTGTTTCCGGCGCCTATGACTCCGACAATATGTTCGCGGTTTACAGGCTGTGTGAGAAACTTCTTGACTTGTTTGGGAACCGATCCGCGGTTAGGTCCGGCTCCGTATGTAGGTGTGATCAGTACGTACGGTTCGTGTACTTCGATCGTGTCTTCGCTTGTGAGGAGGGGAAGTCTACGACTCTCATGCGAAAGCTTCTGAACGAAGCGGTGGGTGTATTCCGAAGGTGACGAGTAGTAGACAACCAGCATTTAGGCCACGCCGGATGACGACACAGCGCCACCACCGCCAAGCATAGCAATCTTGTCGGGGCGGAAGCCTGACCAGTGGTCGTCGTCGGTCACAACGACTGGGGCCTGCATGTACCCCATTGCCTTAACAACGTCGAGAGCGTCGGTGTCAACGCTCAAGTCAATCGAACGGTACTCCAAACCACGAGCGTCCAATGCGCGGTATGTTGCGGTGCACTGTACGCACGCTGGCTTTGTGTACACGGTAATCATGTCTCTCCTCATCACGTTTGCAGGTGTGCGTGGCCGGTCGCGGAAGAAGCTCTTTCGCTTAGAACGGACCATAAACAGGGGATTTCCGTTCCGCGCGTAGCCTTGGTACTCCAACTCACTTCAGACCACTAGATGTTGTGTCTGCCAGACACACTACCCCCATATCGTGTGTTACACCAGTGTAATTTCATGCGCGTGTTACAGCTGTACACAGGGCGTGGACACAGTTATCCAGGTTGTCCACACACCTAAATAACAAGCATGTAGTTCGACTACCAGCGGGTTTGCTGAACCACCCAGTTCGCCCGGTGACGCGGGTCTCACAATCCATCCACAGCCTCCCACACCCAAAACCGGGTTTATCCACAGAAAGATTTTTTTGAAACTTTTTCCACCCGCCAATACCTACCCTCGAGTAACCAACAACCGGACGTTTGAGCGAAGATAGACACAAAGGTTTTGCGCAGGTGTTTCGAGACTGACACACCCAGGTAAGTCGCCCGACGCTTTTTTTCATATGCTTGAAAAGACGTCCCCGCAGGAAGGATCCCATGAGTACCACATCCCAGGAAGAAGTCGCACACGCAGGCAAGCTTCTCGCCAACATCGAGTCCTACGTAGACACATACGTCGTGGGGCAGCAACGTCTTCGAGAAAGTCTGCTCATCGGGTTGCTCACCGGTGGCCACATCCTCCTGGAAAGTGTCCCGGGCCTAGCAAAAACCACTGCGGCTGCAGCGCTTGCGGGTTCGGTCGAGGGTAAGTTTGCGCGTATTCAATGCACTCCCGATCTTCTGCCTTCCGACATCATCGGTTCGGAGATTTACAACTCGGCTACCGGATCGTTTGAGACGAGGTTAGGTCCCGTCCACGCCAACCTGGTTCTGCTCGACGAAATCAACCGTTCGTCGGCAAAGACGCAGAGCGCCATGCTTGAAGCCATGCAGGAAAAGCAGACCACGATTGGTGGAGTCCGCTACGACCTCCCCTCCCCCTTCTTGGTCCTGGCAACCCAAAACCCCATTGAGCAAGAAGGAACGTACGAACTTCCTGAAGCGCAGTTGGACCGCTTCATGCTCAAGGACATCTTGGACTACCCAACCCACAACGAAGAGATCGAAATCCTCAACCGCATCGATGCGGGAGTATTCGAATCAAAGGTCAACGCTGCGTGTAGCGTCGACGACGTGGTTGAGCTTCGCGCCTTCGTCAAGAAGGTCTACATTGACCCAGCCATTTCCAACTACCTCGTGGCCATTGTGAACGCCACGCGCGATCCCGAACGATACATCGGCCCTTTGGCGCGCTTTATCGACTGCGGTGCGTCGCCTCGTGCGTCGATTGCTTTTACTCAAGCGGCCCGCGCCCTGGCCATCATGCACGGCCGGAACTACGTCATTCCCGAGGACGTGAAGAGTTTAGCTTTGCGTGTCCTCCGACACCGCATCATTGTGGGATTCGAAGGTGCAGCCGAAGGCGTGACGTCTGAAACCATCATCCACGAACTCCTCCGCGTGATCCCTGCCCCATGACCACACTGCTCCCCCGCGTAAAGTCGCGCATGCACTTCCATGCTCGACGACTCTCAAGACGCCTCCTCGACGGTGACTACGCGTCGGTCTACCACGGCCACTCCCTGGACTTCGACGACCTGCGCGAGTACGTACCAGGAGATGAGATCCGCGACATCGACTGGAAGGCGTCCGCCCGTCACTCCACTCCGCTGGTCAAACGGTATGTGGCACACCGCAGGCATGCGCTCATGCTCGTCGTCAACACTGGCGTCGAACTCGACGCATCCAGCGCCGGTGGGGAACACAAACGTGAACTCGCCATTCTTATGGCAGGCATGGCCGGCTACCTTGCTGTGCGCCACGGCGACGACGTGAGCCTGGTGTACGGCTCTGCCGGCGCTACCGGCGCTACGGACTCAGCAGGATCCGAGGCTCACCTGGAAAACATTCTGCGCACGATCCTGCACTCACGCACCCCCGACGCTGGCGATATCAACACTCAGCTGTCGTGGGTAGCCCGCAACGTTTCCCGTCGTAAGCTCCTTTTCGTCATCAGCGACGCGGGAGTTCCCGCAAACCCTAAGCTTGTTCAGCGACTGTCCGCACAGCACGACTTCATGTGGGTCACCCTCACTGACGCTGACCTGATCGCGGCCAGCCACCTCGGCGACCTCAGGGGGCTGGGCGTGGGCGACGACACCAACATTCCCAAGTCCCTCATGTCCCGCGAACTGCGAGACGAGTACGAACGACAGGAAGAGGAGCGTCGCGCCGCGTTTGAACATGCCCTCAAAACTGTTTCGCACGTTGAACTGTCGCACACCAAGGACACCCTCCACGAACTTCACCGACTCATGAAGAGGCACGCGAATGCTCGTCGATAAACTGCACCCGCTTCTGCAAGCCCACCCGGCTCTGCTGGTGGGCGCTGTTGTGGGCATTTTGTTGGGATTGTTGGTCTTGACGTGGCCGCTCGTTTCGCGCTTCTTGCGCAGTGGCAAAAAGGACCTCGAAGTCCCTACCCACGTGAAAACCAAGTACGAGTCGCAACTGGCGGAACTTGAAGAACAGTTCGCGTCACAGGACCTGAGTGGTCGCCTCGTGGCACAGAAGCTGGGTGAGCTGGTCAGGCAGTTCGCGTTCGATGCGTGGGGCTACAAGATCGACCATATGACTCTTGCTGAGTTGCGGCGCATGGGGTTGCGCCCGGTGGCTCACACGGTGGAGCACTTGTACTTAGCGGAGTTCGCAACGGAGGAAGCAACTGAAGTGGCTCCTCTTTTCGCTGAGGTGAGAAAGCTGGTGGGAATGTGGTCCTAAAGTTTTGGTGGCTCGCACTCATTCTGCTCGTGGTAGCTGGCGTTGTGGTTGCTTTGCTGTCCCGGCCGAGGTCGCTCAAAGGATCCGTGCCCGTCGCCTACACGCGCCGTATCACCTCCCTTCCCGGTTTCGTTGCGCGTAAGCGACGCATTCTGATTGGTGGCCTGGCGATTGTTGCCGTCACAGTGCTTGGCGGAGCGAGTGCTCTGGCCGGGATTTCCCGCCCCATCACCACGGAAACAATCAACCCTCAGCAAAAACAGCGCGATGTCATGTTGTGCCTCGACGCGTCTGGGTCGATGTCCATGTATAACGCGAAAATTCTGGACACGTACGCCGATCTCATCAAGTCCTTTAAAGGCGAGCGAATCGGCATGACCGTTTTCAATTCGGCCGCCGTGTCGGTTTTCCCGCTCACCACCGACTACGAAATGGCGACCGAGTTTATTGAAGATGCCCAAACGGGCTTCGAGTCGCACGGCGTGCGTGGCATCAACTTCTTCGACGGTACCGTTGACCGTTCGATTGATGGTTCCTCGCTCATTGGTGATGGGTTGGCGTCATGTTTGAACAATTTTGACCGGGATGACGAAGAACGGTCCAGGTCCGTTATTTTCGCCACCGACAATCAGCTGGCTGGCGAACCGATCTATGAGCTCATGGAGGCTGCCGAGCTCGCGAAAAAGCACAAGATCCGTGTCTACGCGCTTGCTCCGAAAGGCTTCTTTAGCGGTTCAAGACTGGATGAACTGAAACAGGCCGCTGAAACCACAGACGGCGAAATGTTCACGATGGGTAGTGGCGGTGGCGCCCGAGGTGTCATTCAGAAAGTGCAGCAAGAAGAGGCCGCGTTAACCCCTGGTGACGCGGTAACACTGACGCACGATCACCCGGCGATTCCGCTGAGCATCACTGGGATCATCCTTCTCATCATTCTTGGTCTTGCATGGGGAGTGAAACTGTGACGTTCAATCCACTCATTCCTTTCGTTGTTCTAGTACCGCTGGTCGTGGTGATCATGATCGGGTGTTGCGTCCTTGCGATTACGCGATCCAGCCAGCGTGTGATGTGGCTGTTGCGCGCCGTGGTGGTTTTCGTGCTGGCAACCGCAATGGCGCGTCCGGCATTTCCCACCGAGGTCGTAGTCGTCAAACAAGAGGCCTCGGCTCAGGTGTACCTGGTAGTGGATGTCACCGCGTCGATGATCGCTGAGGACTGGGACGGCTCTGAGCCGCGTTTGGAGGGTCTGAAGAAGGACCTGAACGACCTGGTCGATGCGATGCCCGGTGCCAAGTTTTCGCTCATCACTTTCGCTTCACAGTCACAAGTGCGGGTACCGCTGACCACGGACGACGCGGCTGTGAAGTCTGCGATTTCGATCTTGGCGCCGGAAGTTACTCGCAGTTCAGCTGGAACTTCACCGTTTGAACCTGCCGACACCGTGAGCGCACGCCTGGCTAAGGGCCAGGAGTCGCATCCGGGTGAGGACCAGTACGTTTTCTACTTTGGTGACGGCGAGAAGACTTCGGAGAAAGGCAAAGATTCCTTCGACGGAGACTTCAACGTTGCAGGCGGAGCAGTGTTTGGATACGGCACTGATAAGGGCGGCAAGATGAAGGAGACGCTCGATTCTTTCCTCAGTCGCGATCCCGAATACATTCAGGACCCCGAAACCCGTGAACCCGCTCTTTCAAAGATTGACGAATCGACGTTGAAGAAGATCGCTTCTTCGCTGGGAACCGACTACCACCACCGCACCGCGCGTTCAAAGATCACCCAGGACTACTCTGTGCCCTCCTTTGAGCAGTCACTCGTTGACAAGAAGGACGAACGTGGCGTGGACGAGATGTTCTGGATTCCACTCATTTTGGTGTACGCCTGGATCGTCGTTGAAACCACTTTGGCGTTAAAGCGTGTACGTGAAATCGCAAGGATTGGTCGGACATGAAAAAGATCTCACTTGGGACGCTGATCAGCATTGTTGTGGGTCTTCTCATTCTTGCAGTCGGTATTTACTGCGCCGTGGCGTCGTCGTTTCTCGCACTCGCATCTTCGGCCTACAACAAGGGCAACTACGACTCGGCAATCGCGCATGCTCAGCGCTATGACACATTCGTCCCGTTTGAAAAGCACAAAGGACCTTTCAACATAGGCACTGCCCTCGCGGCTAAAGGCGATCTCGACACCGCTGAGGACCGATTGCGAACCGCGTTGGATCTGACTCCTGAGCGCGACGAATGTGCGGTCCGTCAAAACCTTTCCGCTGTGATTGAAGACAAGTCAAACAAAGCGTGGGAAACGGATCGCCGTGACGAAGCGAAGAAGTTGCTAGAAGAGGCGAAGAAAATTTCGTCCGACGCGCCTGAAGGGTGCCGCAAGGACCAGCAGGAAAAGAACATGGACCAGGCCGAGAAGCGCATGGACGAGACTGAGCAAGAGCGCAAGGACCAAGAAGAGAAAGAAAAGCGCGAGAAAGAGGAAGAGGAAAAGAAGAAGAAAGAAGAGCAAGAGAAAAAAGGCAAGGAAGAAGAGAAGAAAGACGGCGATAAGCAAAAAGACCAAGGCGAAGGCGGAAACAAAGAAAAGGACAAGTCTGATGGTGGGGACGACCCCACCGATGAAGGCGACTCGGGCAAGGACCCTGGAGACGAGGACGAAGGGTCAGGTTCCGGAGACAGTGACGGCCGTGGGTCAGGTGGCCAAGATACGGGTCAGCAAACTGGCGAGGGCGGCAAGGAAGGAGCTGACCCTAAACAGGAAGAACTCGCTAAGCGAAACGAGAAGGCTCAAGGCCGTCAAAACAAGGAACGGTCGGGTGGATCTTCGTGGGCAGATAAACCCTGGTAAATACGTGGCAGAATGGGGACACACACCCTTGTGAAAAGGGTCACAACTGCCCTGTTAAAGAAGGACACGTATGAGCGACACACCTCTGGGACCTGCCGACTACAGCCTTACCCCGCGTTTTGCTGGACCGCCCACGTTCGGGCTTCTTCCTCGGATTGATGAAGTTGAGAAGGAACGACCCGGCGCACCGATCGATGTCAAGGTCGTGGGCATTCCTTTTGACGCAGGCGTTTCATATCGTTCAGGCACTCGTTTTGGACCACAGCACATCCGCCAGGCTTCCAAGCTCCTTCGCCCGTACAACCAAGCGACCGATATCCACCCGTTCTCGACACTGCAGATTGCCGACTGCGGCGACATTGGAGTCAATCCTTTCGACATTGAGAAAGCAGTCGCAGAAGTCGAAGCTCATGCAAACGAACTCCGCGCAGACGGTGCCAAACTCCTGACCCTCGGCGGAGACCACACACTGGCTCTTCCGAACATCCGCTCAGTGGCAAAAGATCACGGCCCAATTGCCGTGCTCCACTTCGACGCGCACCTCGATACCTGGGATACCTACATGGGTGCCCCGTACACCCACGGCACTCCGTTTCGCAGGGCGTCAGAGGAAGGGTTACTGGACCTCGAACGCTGTATGCACGTAGGGATTCGCGGCCCGCTATACGGTAAGAAGGACCTAGAAGACGACCAAGTCCTCGGGTTCCAGGTATTGCGATGCGACGACTACCAGTTCCGCCCGCTTCCCGACATTGTCGGTGCGATTCGCACACGCCTGGGTGACGCACCTGTATATCTTTCGATCGATATCGACGTTTTGGACCCATCCGCCGCTCCTGGAACTGGCACTCCAGAAGCCGGTGGAATGACCAGTCGCGAATTGCTCAACTCAATTCGCGGACTGCAAGGGCTCAATGTCGTGGGGGCAGAAATCGTTGAAGTCTCCCCCGCATATGACCATGCAGAACTCACTGGTTTGGCTGCAGCGCAGGTGGGTTACGAAATTCTCTCCCTGTGGGCTGCCCAAAAAGCCGGCCGCACGTCTCCTACTGGCCCCATTGCTGAAAGGTTCACGCAGAACTAGGCGAAGGCGCTAGAACTCACAGACGGGGCGAACTGAAAATGCGTGCGCCCCGTCTGTGTGTAACTTGACCTGTACTCAGTAGCCCTGTTGCCCGTATCCAGGTCCGGATCCGTAGCCTGGTGCTGATCCATAACCGGGTCCAGCAGTCCCCGGTCCCGTTGTCCCAGGGCCAGCCGGTCCAGGTCCGCCAGGGCCAGGGCCATATCCCGGCCCGGCGCTTCCAGGTCCCACGTTCCCTGGCCCCATGTGTCCGGGACCGCCAGCACCTCCGGCCATTGCTGGAACAGCTTGTGGCTGGTTGTGTTGGACTACAGGTGGCTGTTCTTGACGTTTCTGTGGACCTTTCATCATGATCGCGAAGATCAGACATCCAAGCCACATGACAATTGTCGAAATAAACAGGACCCAGAAGCCAACGTCCATATTGGATGCGCCTGAGTCTTTAAGCTCGAAAAACGTTTCGAAGAACGCAAGAGAACACACGTTCAAGGTGAACAAGTTGGCCCACCGGGGTGCTGCGCACAGCGCACAAATCAACGCGAAAGCAAGAAACAGAGACCCAAATCCGATGAGGAAGCGCTGGTCATCTTCATTAAGTATTCCGCCTACATGCCACGGAAGCCAGTGAATGAGGACAATCGGAATGATGTAAACGATAGGACCAATAGCTGCGAGTAACTTTCCAAGCGTGTTAAACGCCAGATCGCTACGTCCTTCGAACGCTTGGCGTGGAGGTTTGACCTGGAGTTCTTCGCCCAAGCGCACGAATGACACTACAAGAGCCCAAACTGTCAGAACAGCAGTTCCGAGCCCAGCAGTTAACACCGTGACTAGCGGGCCGATCCACCATGAAAAACCAATAATCCGCGCAAGCTGGATGCCCACAACGGGACTCACAACAAGGTGAGTCATCAGTAACGTGAACTCTAATGGAGAACTCAAATTCATGTTCTTACCTTGCTCCCATTGCCCACTGAAGCGGGTCGAGTACTCGAAACGGCGCAATCCCCAAGCTTGAAACCTGTTCTCCTACCGGAGCATAGCCCAAAGCCGAAATCGCAAAGAACCTGTGCGGTATCTGTTGACCAGTGTGCGGATTTTCAATCTTGTTCACGATTTCATCCGCACCCATTCGCAACAGCAAGCTCTTAACTTCTTGATGAAGCAACAGCTGATCTGTTTCTGCATCGTCTGATGTCAGTCGTTCGCGCATCATCGCTGAACCACGGTTAGCCATGACGCGACTCCAGTCTTGGTCATCAATGTCAGCCAGGGTCTGCATCACGTCAAACTTCGACAATGCAATACCTACACGTGGCGTTGGCTGAGTCGCACCGATCCTGCGCTGCAGATTGTCGAGCACCTGAACCGGGCTTCCTGATGAACGTGCTTGTGTGGGGACTAGATCGTTGAGTCGTCGCGAAATCGCGTCAACCGACAACGGGTCAAACATGAACAGAATGACATCCGCACGCTTCATGAAGTCCAGGTGACCATCATTTTCTGGCGGGTTTTCCAGCTCTTCACCTGCAACGTCACGAAGCACCAACAGCTGCCGGCCGTTCTGGTGATTGCCACCCACACTGAAAACGAGCGGGTCGAGCTGATACGCCTGGCCCGTATCAGCACGCACGGTCGCACCCATCAAACCCATCTGTTCAAACAGAGGACGTTCATAGTACGTCTGGTAGTTCTCATCAGTGATGTCGGTGTACATCTGCAGGCTGGTCCCGTTGTTCAGAAGCTCACGTTTGAGCTCCTTAATCGCGGTGGCGATGTACAGGCTTTTTCCGGACGCGCGCGCCCCACACATCGCGATAACGGTGACATTCGCGAATCGCCAACCCGGCGCAAGCGGGTTGTGGCAAATGGGGCACAGCTCAGCACCCAGGCGCGCCGACTGTGGGAGTCCCCCGCTCGCGACAATTTCGTTCAGGGCCGCATCAGCGTTGGGTTCAACATACATGTTGTCCACGACATCCGCGTCGAGATCGAGCGTGGCTTCAATCCGAACCTCACGACCTAGGAAGTACGACGCGTTGTTGTCCACAACTGGAGCGCTACCGGTGTTTTCAAGCGCCCACGTGTACGTGTCGTATGGGACGTCAAACAAACATACTGCACATTTCGCCACATTAACTCCTCTGGGAAAGTGCCTGGACAAACTGGGCCAGCTCTGCAGAACGGCTCGCCTCGGGCATGTTCGCCAAAGCGTGCGTGTCAACGTGCGTGGCCGGGACAGGAATCTCGACTCCACTCGACTCAACTGCCCACGCTTCACGTGACATGAGCACGACCAGCTTAACTTCGACGCCACAGGTACCTAAGCGTTCAAAGTCAACGGGGAGCGAGTCGCTCACATAGATCACCAAAGTGTCCTGCGGCAACGTTGAGATGAATGCGTCGGAAGTAACGACGGAAGACGAACGCAACGGGGCACTCTGGAGCTCGTTGACCATGTGTTCGGGAAGTTCGGCCAGCTCAGATCCCATCACCGGCACATACTTGTCAGAGACCAAGGCTCCGGAAATGCTGCCTTCTGACGTAATCTGCGAAGCGTAACCGATGATGTGTTCAAGGGTCTCTTGCACGTTCTTCGCGTCAAGCGTGTGCGCCGACGCGGAAGCATCCAACGCAATCACCACGGGACGGGAAGACCCGTCAACATTGCCAAGTTGCCGGCGCGCTTCAACTCGAACGGCCTCGGCCGAAGACGACAAATCCTGCGCGACCGTGGACACGGCGGGCAACTCCACCCGCAAGGACCCACCGTCCGCGGTGAACTGCAAAATGTTGACGCTACGCAAACCTGACGGGTCAATTCCCTCAGACAGCCGCACTTCGTCTTCATCTGTGTAGTCAGTTGCGTCGACCTTCACGTTCGCAAAGATTGACGACCCGCGCGGGAACTCTTGCCCACCGGACTGAACAGAGACCGTGAAGTTGTCAGGTGGTTCTGGAATGATGACGAATCCAGGCGCTGGCGCAACAAAGTCGATTGCCGCACCGGTGGTGTCGACCACGCTGATCGTGTCGGACTGGCTGGGCAGCGTAACCGACAGGGTCAAGCGGGACCGATTGACGCTCACAGAAGCGCCTCGGTTCAGCATAAAAACAGTCATCGTGTGTCCTCCTGCCGGTGTAATGACTTCAGGGTGTTCTTGATATCGCTACCCATCCCAAACATGCTGAGTTTTCCGCCTCGATCCGTGACGAAATCCTTTGCACAGTCAAGCACGTCTTCGGTATGAACATCATGGGCGAACGGTTCGCATACCGTGTAGATGATGCGCCTGGAACCCTGCACCAAATCAACAACGCCTACGGTTGCCGACGGCATAGCGTCCCGCACGGATCGGTCCGTCATCGCCAAAACCACAAGGTCTTCAGGTTCAATGTCCGGGTGTGCGTTTGTCAGCGAACGCCGCACGCGTTCGGGATCCACGCTGGCGGCGTCGATGTCGTCGACGTTCACCGACTGTACCGGCGCGTTGTTCACACTGTACGTGTCGGGGAAAACCGTCGACGCCAGTTGGTACGCGTACAAATAGGAGCTCAGCGCCTGCCGGTGGTGTCGCTTCCAGTCCCCCAAGTTGTATGTCACTGCCAAAAGCGTCGAAGAGTCGAGTTCGCGAGGCTGCTCATACGCATCGAGCAGGAGACGCGGGTACCAGACTCGTCGACTCAATGAGCTCCCTGCAGCGAGTTGTTCGCACACGGTTTTCAGTTCAGGCGACCACGCGTGTGCGTTGATCAGCGCTAATACCGCATCTGTGTCGAACAGGTGTGGCGCTACGTGGAAACATTCGACCGCTACCTCAGCGGGCAACGTGACGATGTGTTGCACCACCTGCGTGGGTTGCGCTGACAAGGTCAGCATGTACCGGGTCAGTGGCACTGCCAGTTGGGGGTGTTCACGCAGGCTCAGCGCTGTCAGTTGTGCGACCAGAGGTGTGAATGCGTCGTCGTGTGCGCGTTGCTGTACCTGCTTTGGTAAACCGTTGCTTACCAGCGCGCGTGCCAGTGGCTCCGAAACTGCCAGGGTTTCCGAGGCTGACCGCGTTCGCAGCGCGCCGTCCTGGGTCGCTGTTGCCCCCGTGCCGTGTTGCTGGACGCCACGTTCTCCCGGTGGCGCCCACTGGC
Source organism: Brevibacterium sp. ACRRH (assembly GCF_022346365.1). Lineage (NCBI taxonomy): Bacteria > Bacillati > Actinomycetota > Actinomycetes > Micrococcales > Brevibacteriaceae > Brevibacterium > Brevibacterium sp. ACRRH. Next base: position 473,927 of record NZ_JAKRMN010000001.1, on the reverse strand, counting down.
TTTCGGGTTGAGGTGACCGCGCAGGTGGCACGGGAGGTGGGGTGGACGGGCGTGCAGGCGCTTTGGGAGGTGGCGCGGCTGGTTTGGGAGGAACCGCCGAGGTGGGTGCCGGGTTTGTTGGACCCCCCGCCGAGGTGGGTGCTGGGTTAGCCTGCGTCTCAGGTGTGTGCGCTTTTTCGTTTTCGAGAAGAGCGTGTACAAATGCGGACGTGGCACGAGCGTCAAGTTCGACAGGGTGCGAGTACCGTGGCGCCGATTGTGGCAACTGGGCAATGAGGGTGATGAGTCGTTCACTCAGCTGAGGATTCGCGTCAAAGTCCGCGATACCCGCGACACACAGCATCTCAGCAACCGCAAACGAGGACTCTGTCACCCGCCCTAACTCTTGCTCGACACGACTGACCGCACTTGCGACGACCTCGGCGTCCTTTGCCAACTCAGGCGCACACACAAGTTGCGCTGGGCGCGGAACGTTGGCCCGGCCTTCCAACGTGGCCATGAGTGCGGCCCGTTGCGCGACGATTCGTTCCGCGCTGTTCGCGTCATGCGGGTACTTGTCGACAACCGCCCACGGATCAGAGCTACCGTTCACGCGCGCCACCACGTCTTGACTGACGCGGGCAAACAGTGTGTCGATGTGACGAGCGGAGGCGGGGAAGCTCCGGCTTGCTGCGTCGAGCGCCCGGTCCACAATGCCACGGTCCAGCGACCCTGGTTCCTTGACAAGAAGCGCGGCTAGGGCCCACACGGGTTGCACGTTTTCATGCGGCTGAACAGGAGCCCACTGGTCCATGTTTGTAAGGGCTTCAAGCCTGCCCGCAAGTTCTTGCGGTTGGGCAATGCACGCGCGGATGAGCGTAGAAAACGCAGTCACTGGGATTGGGCGTCCCTGGTTGAGGACATGCTGTTCGCCTTCGATGCGCGGAATGTCACCGTCGCAGATCACGTACGCATGGTCCATGCGTTGCACATCTTCACGGTCACATTCGGGAACGGCTACGATCTGCATACTGCCCTTGAGCTCACGGGCACGTTCGTACACTGACCAGTTCACAGTCCGCGCAAGCGACGGGCTCATGAGGTACTGCACCGCCATCATGACGATCGCGCTCCAGTCCTGCCTGTCGCTGACCAGCACTACAACCCCCGTGTCCCGGGCGTTCATGAGAGCATCAGCAGCGGCCAGGATCGGCTCCGTGTAACCCGGTGTTTGGAGCACCTTTGCGATCATGTTCAGGTTGCCGGCCTGCATGCTCTGGGGCTTGTCAGCGATCTGCGTGTGCAGAATGTCGTCGACACTTGCGGGCCTGGCAAAGCTGGGCGAGCGCCACAGGTCGATGGGCCGCATCGTGTCCGGGTCGCGGTCCATCAGAATGTGGCTGTAGACGTTTCCGGGGCGTCCAGTTGAGTCGGCGCCTGCGTTAGCTGCGTAGGCGTAGATTCCTGGCCGGTCGCTGTCAGGTGCGTGGTAGGCCAGGCGTACAGGCAGGGCTGCGACTTGTTCTGGGGTTGCGAACTTGGGAAGTGTGCCGTGGTACGAAAACTGCGACATGACGTAGCGTCGCAGGGTCCGTCGTTCGTCGTCGGTGGGTTCCCCCACGATGTCTTTTTCTTGCCACCCTCCCGGTGACCCGTCGGCCCGGTCGAATGAGGCGTATGTCAGCTGTGCCCAGCGTGTGGCGGGTCGCTGCGGTGTGTCCCGTGGGGCGGGTGTAGGTGTGACCGTGCCCGAGGTGGTTGCGGGTGAGTCGCTGTTTGGCACGGTGATCCGCGCAGTGGGTGCCGAGGGGGTTCTGTCCTGGGGGATTGTTCTTCCAGCCCGGTGGCCAAATGTGGGTGGCCCTCCCGTTTGGCCTTGGCTCATTGCCAGTTCCCCTGCTGGTATTGCTGTTGTTGGGGTGGCATGGGCTGTTGTTGTATTCCTTGCTGTTGGTAGAAGAAGTTCACCCATTCCGCTGGCTGCAGGCGAACAACAGCTGAGTCCAGAAGGGCGTACCGTTTCATGTCCTCGATGCGCATGTCGAGGAATGCGCGGATGAAACCGTTGGGCTGTGGAACCGGGAACGTGTACACGGCGCCGTCGGGGTTCTCAAAAGTCGAGTACAGCGCATGTGGTCGCACGCTACGCCGTGGTTCATCGGTTGCGGGTGACACGCGGGTCAGTAGAACTCTGGACCCGTCATCGGGGTGCAGTGGCAAGCGGGTGGGGTTGTGGACAACACACATGCTGACCTGTTCACGCAGATCACTTGCGACTGCTTTGACGTAGAGTTGTCCGTCCAAACCGCCAGCCTGGTTGAGGTTCATCGCGAACTCGTACTGCAGTTTGACCAGGGGGTTGGAATCCAAGCGAGTGGGCTTGGACAAGATGTCCCGTCCCCCACTGAAAAGCCCGGCAACCAGGTAGTAGGTGGAACCACCTCGGTCGTCTTCTCCTGGGAGCGATACCCCACCTTGGTCGCGGTACTTCGATTCGTCGATCTGCACAACAGGCGAGCCGCTGAGCGCGGATTGCGCATCACCGTCAATGTGTGTCCGGTACACGCGTACGGTGTCAGCGCCCGAGGGCCACGCGAAGCTGATGATTTTGCGTCCAATTCGCTCCGTGAACTTCGCTTCCGTGACGGGACGGACACGCTGACCGTGGATCGTGGTGCCCACGCGCACCTTGTCTCCGTCGAATACCACGGGGGTGAAGTATGCGCGGGTCCACTGTTCTGGCCATGGGACGCTGAACATGGAGGATGTGCCATCGTCGCCCTTGTGGACGGGCATTGCGAGCCGGGCGTCGTCGGGGAGGAACCCTCGGTCATTGAGATACGACGCTGTGAGTTCTGTTTCCTGGTCGAGCCCCGACACCGGCGGTTTTTCGGTTCGGTAGATTTCGACACGACCGTGAAGCGGAGTGGACCACTTGAGGTCGAACTCGGGGCTTCGGCGGCCCTCGTTTTCATCTGGTTCGTGAAGAACAAATTCCAGGTCGGTCACCGGTTGCAGTCGAATGGGAATCGACATGGTGAACTCGGTGGGGTCGGACGCGTATCCGTCGTGCGACACCGAAACGAACTGGTAAATGTACGTTTCGCCTGGGATACCTTGGCCGTCGGTGAACCCTTGCGTGTTGGGTTTTGTTCCTGCCACGCGGTATTCGGGACCGGCAACGCCCGTGGTCTTGACCTTGGCGGGGACACGGTAGACGTGGACGCTTGAAATTCCTTCCAGCGAGTCCCACTTCCCCACCACGTACTGTTCGTCCAAGCGAATGTTGGCGTTTTGAATTCCGTGAGTAATACGGCGGGCGGAGTGAAGCACCGGCTGCACGGTCTGCGCTTCTTCCACGGTTGGGGCTTCGTAGCGCCACACCTGGTAATACCGCACGGCGTGACGTGGCCTACCGGTATCGATGGCCGAAGTGCCTTGAGTCACGGCGACTTCTTCGGCCATGTCCGGCGAGTGAGGCTCACCTGCGTCCTGCGCCACCACACGGTACACGCACGGGGTTTCGTTGGGCTTCCACTCCAGGTGAACACCGTCGTCCTGGGCTTTCGCCTTCATGGTCAACGGCGTGGGTTGTTGGCCAAAGTTAAATGGCGCAAACCGGATCCCGTGTAGCTGCTGAGGTTCCTCCGGGGTGTCGCCTGGCTGTTCGACGTCCTGGTTTTGCGCACCCTGGGTTTGAGCGTCCTGGGGTTGCCCACCCTGAGGCTGCACGTACGGGGCAGGTGGCTCCCAGGCTGGCTCCTGGGTTTCGTTCTCCGCCCGAGGTGGTGGAACGTCGATCCGTGGCTCTGGGATTTCGAACGGATCGTTGAAGTCGAAGGACGACATTAGATGGCGTCACCTCCGAACGGGTTGTTCCACGTCGACGGTTGCTCGTTCTGTACGGGTTGTGCGGTTTGGGTGGGTTCAGACACCGACCACTCCGAGTTGCCCCAGTTCACATCACCGCTGTAGCTCTGTGCGAACTCCAGATCGTCAGGCGTGAGGTCACCCGTGATTTGGGTGTGCACCAGTACTTCGCCGAAACCAGCAGGCTGTTTGCGCACACTGTTAGCAATGACTGCGTGCTTGTCGTACCCCACGGCGTTCGCGGTGAGAAGTTCGTCGTCCAGGGTTTCACGGATTTCTTGGTTGTCGTCCAGACCAACAGTTCCACGGAAGTCTTCCAGACTTTGGCTGGCGTGTTCGCCACTGATGTGGATTTGGCTGAGCAGAGCACGGCGCGTTGGTTCCATCCCAGGGTGGTCCAGACTGTTGCGCATCTGTTCCCAATAGCCAGCTTCCAGAGCCGGGTCTACCCCGTTGTTCCGCAAAGACAGCGCCAGCACGGTGAGAACTGAATCGTCGGCTGTGGACTGTTCAGCGAACAGGGAGTGCATGTCCGCGCTCAACGGGAAGTTGTTGATTCCAGACCGCTGGAGGCTCACATTCAGGAAGTTTCGGAATTGATCTGACGTCCAACCCGTGTAGAACACTTCGGTCCGTAGCATGCGGGCGGTCTCTTCCACCTGAGCGTAATCGACCACGTATTCTGCGCTCCCCATGCTGATGGGGAGGTCGTCAAAGCGACGCTGTTCGCCGCGCACCAGTTGTTTGCGGGAACCAAACGGTCGGTGAACAAACGCCCCCACAATATCTGCCCAACGCAAGTACTGGGAGTAGGCTTCACCAAGCCGCGTGAACTCAGAGATAGTCGCTTTGAGATTGCGGACATCAATCTCTTGGTCTTCTCTGTCCTTCTTTCTGCGGTGGATCACTTGGAAAATATCGGTTTGGGTTCGCATGAACAGGCCAAAAGCACCTGTCACGCTTCCAACCAAGCTGACTCCGAACACTGTCCAGGCAAGCCACCACGGCGCCCAGTCCATACCGGCAAGGAAGAACATAAGAACGGTCAGCGCGGCCAAATAGCCGAAAAGTTGCCTCAGCTTCGCACTGAGAATGCGGTGTGCTTCAGCGAGCAGATGTTCTGAGTCGTCTTCTTCGTCAGTGTTGCGCCCCAGGTTCTTCATCCGCTCAGCGATTTCTTGGCGACGCGCTTCGAAGTTACTCGAAATAGCTTCACCAATCCGGCTGACAAATGACCTCCGGCTACGGTCGTACCAGTCAGTCATGTCGTTGAGCTGAGCGTCAGCGTCAGGTGTCTGCATGTCAGGGTCCTGCGCGACCGTCTTGATCTGCCGACCCACTTCCTGGGCGTGTACAAGGTCGGCTGGCTGAACACTCATCGCACCCAGGCGACCTGCGACGGAACCTTTAAGCGTGAAGATGTCCTCAGGGTCCGGCGCGACAACGGCAGGGTCACGCACGATTGTCGGCTGCGGAGTACGCGGTGGCAGGTCGCGGTCATGCGTTCCGTAGTCAAGAAGCGTAAGCGAGCTATACACCATGGATCGCCACACACCCGACATGTCGATGTTGTGGCGGTCGACCCCCAGCGCACCTTCAATGCGCTGGGCTGCGTTCATCGACTCTTGCCACCCTACTGGGCGACCGCTTGCGTCGATACCGCCAACAACGACGTTGTACTCTGAGGCACGGTCACCAAACACCAGCCCGTGAACGGTCTGCGCAACTGCGGCTTTTGTGGAGTCAACGAGTCCGGATGCTAAAGCACCGGGCGTTCCCTTGATCGCGTTACCCAAGAACGCCCCGAACATTTTGAGCGCTTCACCCGCGGAAATCGGTTTGGGTTCAGGCGCCACGTACTGTTCGCGGTTAGGTGTCACCAGGTAACCGTGTTTTGCCCAGAAGTCTTGCAGTGCCTGATCGACGACGACACCGTCGTCGTCAAAGTACCGCGACGGAGCACCCTGGTGGTTAGGCAGCGGGTACCCGGAAGCTGTTTCAAAAGCCTTGTCGCGCAGCGCGTCTTCTACGGCCGTGCCGTCCAGGCGACGGAAGAACGAACGTACTAAACGACCTCGGTACCCCTGGTAGGCCGGTTGCAGATCATCGACAGTTCCGTTCGGAACCGAATCCCACATACCCGCCAACGGGGCGACCTGCGATGCCAAGAAAGCACACACCTCGGCGATATTTGCCGAGTTGACCGGCCGGGAACCCACCCGGGGGCCCTTCGAGTCCGACGGGCTTAACACGACATCAACCCAACCGTTGGAATCCGGCAACTCCACCTTGTTGGAGGTGTGTTCGGTGGCGAATACCGCGCGGATCGCCGAAACGTGCGCAGCCCCGAAGTCCTGGGTGATGACATCGCGGACGAACGAACCCACCTGACCGGTCTTTGCCAAGCGTTCAGCGTCTTGTTCGGTACCCGTCACGGCTCCCAAGACCAGCACGCCAATGCGGGAGTACTGGACCTGACCGGACAAATAGCGCACGTCAACCGGCTTGAGCGCCCCTTGAGACACCAGTTGCGCGTTGAGATTGCGCCCTAGATCCTGAGCCTCAACGGGAATCCAAATGAAGTCGGAAACAAGACCGCTCACTTGCCAGTCACGTAACGTTTCACGCACACCAATGAGGTGCGCAGGCGCCACGATAAGACTCAGATTCGTGTCCATTAAAAGGCTCCAAATCCTTCAGGTAGATCGTTTGCGAAGCCGCCTCCGCCGCCGTTGCTTTCGGCGTCGGTCTTGGCTTCGTCGAGGAGTGTCATGAGTTCTTCAGTCACCTGCACGATGTCGGGCACAAGGTCGCAGAAGATCGGGGTTGCCGATCCCTGCGCACGTGAGTCAACCCGCACGCTGGCAGTCGACTTGTTCGCTGACGTGTCGAGCTTGCTTGCCGCGAACGTGTGGACGGTTTCGAGGAACTGGCGGGCGTTGGTGTAACGCCCTTCGAGGTCTTCAGCGTCAGCACGTGACGGTTCGCCTGACGGGGTCTTACCGGTAGACAACCAGTCAGTGAGGAAGTCCCGGGCCGCGACAATCTGCAGACCTGAAGCTGGTTCTTCTTCACTGCCGTCATAAATGGAACGCAGGGTCTGGTACGGGATGAGCGAACCCAGCACCGGAGTTTGGTGAGCGTTCGCGATCGCCAACAGGAACGATTCCAGAACCGCTGGGAGCCAGTCGAACGTCTCCCCCACGAATTCTGACGGTGGAGTGAGAAGCGGGTTGGGGAAGTCGATCCACTGCTGGTTTTCCGCACGGAACACACGTACCGGACGGCCCAAGTTGCGGCGGTCTGGGATCTGCAGTTGTCCCGTCAGCTGTGCCACGTACCAACCGGCGATCATGGCGCGACGTTCCAGGTCGCTCATCGGCAGTGATGCAGGCAGTGGGCGTGCGCGTCGGAATGTCCAGAAGTCGCGACGCTGGCCAGCCGAGGTCAGGCGTGACCACCGGTCGGAGACCGGCTGAAGCACGCCGTCGAATGCGATGGGGCTCAGGTTTCCAAAGGATCCGAAGATGTCGACGTGGGTAATACCGGCCGCCGTCTGGCCCTGCGAAACGACCTTTTCAAAAATGTCGATCGTCTGGGTGTCAACCGACTGCTGCGAGGTCAGAACCTCGGTCAGTGCGTCGACCAGGTCCGGGGCCGCACCGAACGGAACGGACGAGAACTTGTACTGATAACGGACCGCTGACGAGTGGACGCTTGCAACCACATCTGGGTGGACGCTTGCCAGTGGAAGTGCGCGCGTGAGTGTCTTGCGGAACTTGTCGGCCACGTCCTTTTTACGCTGGTCGATTTCGTGCGGAGCCGCACCGTCGTTACCCAGAATGTAGTCTTCGAGCGACAAAGCGCAGTAGTGTTCAAACGCTTCGTTACGGCGGTTGACGAACTGCAGTGCACGGTGGCGCAGTTCGTTCGCCTTCACGTGCAAGGTGTAGCGTCCCGAGGTGGGTGTAATTGTGCGTGATTCCTGACTACGCGGGTCGAACTTGTAGAAGGTGGGGCGCCAGTCGGAGTTGACCTCCAACAGACCGCCAGGTGCGCGGGAACCTTCTGCTGCTGGCCACTGTCCCGAGATGACGTGAGCCGCACCCTTTTGGCGGGCTGCGTCCCAACCGTTGTCACCTTCGATGGTGGCTGGCAGGTGGCTGTTGTAGAGGTTCTGGAAGTCTTCGGCTGCCGTGATGAGAACTTCGTTGTGAGCCGTGGAGAAGCGTTCTGGAACGCGCTGGTCCTGGTCAGATGGCCATGCGGAGTACACGTCGGTTTCCACGTTTGCCAAACCAACCGTGCGGCTTGTTTCGCTCACGACCAGGTCAAGTGCTTGGATTGACTCATCGATGGTCTTCAGCAGTGGCTGGATGAAGTCACGCGGAGCTTCGCTCAGAACGGAGGCGAAGATCTGGCTGGCTTCAATGAAGCACCCGTTGAGCAGACCCACGTGTAGGTCGTTGATGACCTGACGTTCAAACTGGTCACCCTGGACCATGTTTCCGCGCACTGCCGAAACCGACGCGGCAACCTGCTGGCTTGGGCGCATGATGTCAGGGGCTTGGTTTGCCCCCAAGTTGGAGCATGCCGCGGTGAGTTCGTGCTGGAGGAAGGACTTCATCTTCTCCATGAGCCCGCGGGCATATGGCAGACCGTAGTCAGAAATCGCGTCTTCGAGCGAGGCGAGGAAAGCGCCCTGGAAGCTCAGCATCCAGTCAAACGTGGTGCGGACAACCGTCTGTGAAGCAAACTGGCGGAAGTGCGAGTGAGCGCTGCGCAGGTACGTCTCCAAGCTGGCCAACCAGTTGGGCCCCGACTGGCCCTGCGCACGTGGCATCTGCGAACCGGCCTGCTGTTCGACGAACTGACGCAAAGCCGAGTCCAGTTGCTGACCACCGGCTGCTCCACGGACCCACGTCGCTAACTGGTTGATGTCACGAACCTGCATTTCATTAGGCAGGCCCACGCGGTTCAGGAAGGTGTCCCACTGGGAGTCGATCAAACGGTTGAGCTGTTGTTGCGCACCCGCGCTCGAGCCTTCCTGCAAGTGCCCTTCACGCAGACGGTCCACGGACGTGCGAGCCAAACGCTGCGAAGCGTAGTGACGGTACCGGTCACGGCCCAAGTTCAGCGAACCGAACCCGAACGTACCCCATGACAGACGCTCACCGGCTTCAACACCCCACCCCAGGTAGCTGCGGTTAGGTGAGAGCCCATCCTTGTTTGTCAGGTCGTACTGACGGAACGAAGACGAAGCCGAACCCGACACCATGAGGGCTGCGAGACCTCGGGCCAAACCACGGTAGACACCCTGCTGGGTTCCATCACCGAACGTGGTGCGGTCCAGCCCCTGGTACTTACCAACTGGGAACACGCGGGCAAACGACGGTCCGCCGGAGCGGTCGATGTGCTGGCCAAGTGCCTCCAGAATGCGCACGTCGTGCTCTTCCGAGGACACCGACTGAGCCGACACGATCTCACCCAACATACCCAGGGCGTTTGGTCGCACACCCTCGAGGCGGTCGGGGAAGATGTCGGAGGTGTACATGTACACACACGTGTCGTTGACCGAAACACCCTGCACCTGGCCCAGCAGGCGGCACACGTCAAGGGCCATCGATGCACCGGCACCACCGGCCATCGACGACACGACCAAAACCATTGGGGAGCCCTCCGGGTCAAACCCGCCGGAACCGGGGATGGCGCGGGCCGCCTCGGCCATTTCCGAATTTGCCTCCGTGGTCTTCATGCGGTTCACCGCACGTTGCAGCCCCTGGAACACATCAGGGGCACGGTTCAGGGTGATCACACGACCCACACCGCGCATCTGGCCAGCACCGTTCTTCAACGGAGTGGTCACCGCGGCGGGCTTGCGAGGCGCCCACGTCACAAACTGGTCCAGGTCACCGGACTGCTGCAGCTTCTGGCTCACCGCCGAGTCAAGAACAGAGTAAGACCCAGACGAAGGCGCGGTTCCGATGTATGTACCGCCCTGGTCGCGTACGTTCCCCACACCCTTGACGTCCGTGTCGGGGACGGTTGGAACGTCGACGTGTACGAACTGCCAGCCTTCAGGCAGTTTCGAGATGCCGTGTGGCATGAGCTCAGACCGGAGCTGGTCCATCATGCGTGCCAGTGTTTCACCACCGGATCCACCACAACCGACGACGAGGAACTTGTACATGATCTATACCTTTCGAGGGGTGAGTCGCCTACTGGCCAAAACTAAAAGGGTTCTGCCCTGGCTGTCCAGGACCGGACTGACCTGGCCCGGATTGCCCGGGGCCGTTCTGGAATGGATTGTTTGGAGGTTGTCCAGGGGCTCCCGGTCCCGAGGTGCCAGGCCCGTTTCCGGGTCCGCCACCTGGTCCAGGGAAGGCTGGCCCGCTTCCAGGGCCACCTGGGTTGTTGCCCGGATTTCCGCCTGGGCCTGCACCTGGGCCACTTGGGCCAGCGCCTGGGCCACTTGGGCCAGCGCCTGGTCCGGGGAATCCGGGACCCGACGGTGGTCCAGCAGGGGGCTGGCCACCAGGCCCGGCTGGCGGCTGGTCACCAGGCCCGGAAGGGGGCTGGCTACCGGGCCCGGCAGGGGGCTGCCCTTGCGGGGCAGCGCCCGGGCTGGCCGATCCTGGCCCACCGAACGGACTGGACGGAGCTTGTGAAGGTGCGCCCGCCTCGGCGAAGGGGTTGGCCTGCGGCTCAGACGGACCGCCGAACGGCGAGTCGTGCCCAGCCGGGGCTTGCGCACCCGTGGACGGCAGACGGTCGATGAGATCGCCAGCTTCACGTGCGATTTCGTCTTCCATCTTTTCGCGTTGCTTCTCGTCGATGTTTCCGGCGAGTAGCACAAGGATTTCGGCTTGGTCGTCGCGCATATCTTCGCCACGCATGACCAACCAGTGGTTGTGAACCGCCAAAGGCAGTCGCGCTGGGCGACGTGCAGGGTCGTGTTTGGACACGCTCATTGGCACATCTGCGACGACGTATCCCTGGCCCAGAGGTGATCCACCCATCTTTGTCTTCAGCGTGACCCCTGCGGCATCAATCTGTCGGGAGCCGCCCGAGTCGATCATGACGGTATTGCGCATATCGCCCTGTTCGAACACGAAACGCGAACCGTCACGCGTCACTCCAGAGGACGTCTTTTCAATCTGCGCGCGAACCGCGACGAGCGGCTGCGACGGGATCTTAGCACCCCACCACTTGACGATGTAAAGAATCAGTAGCGGGATTCCCGGCCCCAGCAACAAAGCGATGATGAGGGTCGTGACGAAGTTGAGCGTGTTGAGAGGCTTGACGGCACTCGCGGTGAACTCAACTTTGGTTTTCACCGGTTCGCCCTGGCCGTTTTCAGACGAGGATACGACCACGAACGTTCCGTTGATCGCACCGTTGCCCTGCTGGTCGGAGGCCAGCTTCAGACCAAGGTCCTCACCGGCTTTCACACAGTTGTCCTTGCTTGAAGCGTCGGAGGACACCTGCACCTTGTCTAGCCCTTGAGGCGAGGCAACCACCTCGGTGGAGTCCGGTTCTACCCACGCGCAACCTTTTCCACCCAGCTTCAGAACCGAATCGAGGTCGATCTTGCCTTTAGCTTCCCCAAAGTCCACTTTGGTAGGCACGGTTGGGTAGTCCAGTGGCGGTTGCACCGTCACTGGGAGGGCCACGGTAGCGGGGCTCAGCTTGGTACCTTTGACTTCTTTTCCGTCAGAGTCTTTCGCCGAGGCGGTCGTCAGTTCCAGCGACAGGTTAAGGGTCCCGCCTCCGGTGGGCGCATTACCGAGGTCCCAGTTAGTTGGCTTTGTGATGTCGCCAAATGAGCTGGTGTCAGTCAACGTGGTCTGTTTGCCGGCGGAGTCGGTGAACGACGCGGTGAACTTACCTGTGCTGGTAATGGAGTCCACGGGCACGTCGTTTCCTTCGCGGTCGTGCAGTGCGAAGGTGACATCTTTCAGGGTGGATCCGGCGCGCACGTCAGCTTTGTCTTTATCGGGCCACGCGGGAACGATTCCCGGGGTGATGTGGAGGTTTGATTTGGACTTCGCTTGTGAGTCTGCGCCTTCGTCGGCAATAAACGCCAGGCGCCACACACCTACCCACGGGCCTTTGTCGCCGATCTTGCCCTTCGACGTTCCGTCGAGTCGGAAACTGAGGCTCTTGCCGGTTTCCCACGAGTACGTGAGCGGTACGCCTGAGACTTCCGTCTTTTCGTTCTTTGCGTCCTTTTTCAGGTCGACGATTTTTCCGTCGGGACCTTGGATCGCAGCCCGGAGACCGTCGGCTGTCGCTGTGGCAAAACCATCAACATCCTGGGTGGTGTTGTCCAGGACAAACGTGTGAGCTTCGTTCTGGCAGAAGTCTTTGACACATACACCGTGGTCGTTGGTGACGGGCTTTTGTCCCAGGCCGGAAATCGAGTCGAATGCGATGAGCAAACTGTCGATGTCGGATGCAAGGTAGAACTCGCCGGGAACGGGGTCGGTGAGGTCACCACATGATTTGCCACCGCTGTCTTTACCGGTTGCGATTGACCGCATGAGGTCGAATTCTTTTCCGTCTTTCGACCCTAGCCCCACACCGAACATAGCCACGCGAGAGCTTCGTAGCTGGTCGGCTAGACCACCGGAACGACAGATGTCTTCACGCGCCTTTTCTTCGACCTTCTTGGTACCGTCTTCGGTTTTCAGGCTGATGTCTGGCGCGAATGGTTTGGTTTCTCCGTACTTGTTGGCCATGTTGCCTTTGCGAACTTCGTAGTCGAGTTCACCGTCGGAGAACCAGATGATTGCCTGGCAACTCTTTGCGTCGCTTCCGCGGTCGTGGGCGCGCTTGGAGAGTTGTTTGCGCGCTTCGTCCATTGCCGTCCAGTAGTCGGTGTCAATACCGCTGGTCCGGTTGGACAGGTCGTTGATGGCGCCGCGGAGGTTGTCGACGTCGCCGTCGTTCTTGACTTCTTGCCAGTCACGCACGGTGGAGTATTCGTGGCCGAAACCGCTGACGGCAACCGAGAGGTTGCCCGATTTGGTCAGCTTCGACATGCGCGAAACCAGGTGCAGCCCAGAGGTCACACGCGCGCTGTTGGGGTCGCTGTCAACCAGGCTCCCGGATTCGTCCACCAGAATAAGAACGTCGATGTTGCCACCTGCAGCCGCGCAGGCTGAGAACTGTTCTGGGAGCGGTTTTGAACTGCCGAGGTCGCTCCCGCCTGATTTCTGTGAGTCACCACTGTCCTGTGACGGTTCCTCACTTGGTTGGGCGTGAACGGGGGTGGACAGACCTGCAAGACTCTGCGCTAGAAGAATGAATACGGCTACGAAGCCGATGAGAAGTTTGCTTGCGTGCGAACGAACGTTTTTCACAGGTGTCCCACCCACAGTGCGGTCAGAATTGCGGTCACGATCACGGCGATCAGCGTCAGGATCGCGGCCACCCAGTACAGGGTTGTTGCGGCTGGGCGCGAGGCGTACATTCCACCGGCTCGCCTGCGGACATCAGTGGTGGTGAAGTCTCCTAGCATGAGGATCGCAACTGGCCCGGCGATGAGCCATCCGATGATTCCGGTGAAGCCCCACGGCAAAACCGCGATGATAATTCCCAGGACCGCGCATCCAAGAACGATGAAAAGGATGTGCATGGGTGGCCCTGCAACCGTGAGATCACCGGAACTGGTTTCTGGCGCAAACGGAGCGTTCGGGGCTTGCTGGGCGCCCAGCTGTTGCGAAGGATCTTGGGATTCGAAGGGATTGGACGCTTGAGGAGCGTGACCCTGTTGTGGCGCTTGAGCTGACGCGCCAGGTTGCGGTGACGCACCCGGTTGGGGTGCCATACCCGGCTGCTGTGCAGCTGGACCCCCTGGCTGGTTCGCAGGTGAGCTACCAAAGGGGTTGCCACCTGACCCTGATCCAAACGGCACCGACACCGTGGCCCCCTTTCACACCTCGTGCTCGAAATCACACGTTCTCATTCTGCCAGAGCACGAACTCTTCAACCATAACAACGTTGAGAACCACGCAATGTCACAACTTTTGTTTTGTATCAGATCTGATACTACGGCCTACGCGAGGCCGGTCCTTGCCATTCTTACACGACAAGGACCGGCGGTATCGTTTCAGCTTGCTTCTTCGATTCCGAGTTCATTTCCGGGAATCGACGCGAGCAGTTTGCGCGTATATGGGTGTCGTGGATTGGTGAACACTTCTTCCGAGCTTGCGGCTTCGACCAGTTCCCCGTCCTTCATCACGCACACATAGTCAGAGATGAGCCTGACAACCGCGAGGTCGTGCGAGATAAAGAGGTACGACAAGCCCAATTCTTCCTGCAAGTTTTTCAACAGAGTCAGGATCTGGTCTTGGACCAGCACGTCGAGCGCGCTCACGGGTTCGTCGCACACGATGAGGTCTGGATTAAGCGCAAGTGCGCGAGCGATCGAAATACGTTGCCGTTGCCCACCTGAGAGCTCAGCCGGGTACCTGCGGTAAAAGTGTTGTGGAAGCGCCACTTGTTCCATAAGTTCAAGAACGCGTTTGCGCCGCTCTGTAACATTCCCCCGCTTGTAGGCGGCCAGTGGTTCCTCGATGATCTTTCCCACCGTGAACATGGGATTCAGCGATGAGTAAGGATCTTGGAACACTGCTTGCACACGCTGCCGGAAGTCTCTGAGGTCCTTGCCCTTGAGCGTCAGAACGTCCTTTCCGTCAAACGTGATGGAGCCGTCCGTGGGCTCGATGAGTTTCAGCAACATACGAGCCGTAGTCGTTTTACCAGAGCCGGACTCCCCCACGATCGACACGGTCTTTCCTCGTGGAATCTCCAAGCTCACGTTCTTCGCAGCGTAGAAATCGTCGTGCCCGCGCACTGGGTACACCTTTGTGAGCCCAGATACTTCTACGAGAGGTTTCTCTTCTGGCTCTTGGGTGGCAGTGTCCTCCGTCTTGTGCTCGTGAGCGATCAGACGAGTCGCTGCAACCGACGGGGCCGCGTTGACGAGCGACTGGGTGTACGGGTGTTGTGGGTCTTCCAAAAGCTGTCGAGCCGACCCAGTTTCCACGACCTTTCCTCGGTGCATGACCACCAAGTTCTGGGCACGTTCGGCGGCGAGCCCCAGGTCGTGCGTGATGAGGAGGACTGACGTTCCCAGGTCGGCGGTCATCGAGTCGATCTGGTCAAGGATGACCTGCTGAACGGTGACGTCCAACGCCGAGGTGGGCTCATCTGCGATGAGAAGTTTGGGTTTGCATGCCAAGGCAATCGCGATGAGGGCACGCTGTCGAAGTCCGCCCGAAAGTTCGTGCGGGTATTGTTTTGCGCGCCGCTCAGGTTCCGGGATACCAGCTTGGGTCATCACCTCAATGACGTGGTCCTTGACCGTGTCTTTCGTTGCCAACTTGTGTGTGAGGAGGGTTTCGGAAATCTGGGTTCCGATTCGCGACACCGGGTTGAGGTTACTCATGGGATCCTGCGGCACCAGCCCGATCTGACGACCTCGGATGCCACGCATTTTTGGTTCCGGAAGCCCAACAAGCTCTTGGCCGTCAAACAGAATGGAACCAGAGGTCACTTGTCCGCTACCGGGTAGCAGACCAATCGTCGCCATTGCGGTTGTGGATTTACCGGATCCTGACTCCCCCACGATCGCCAGCGTTCCACCGGCCGGCAGTTCCATGCTGGCGCCTTCTACTGCCTGCACTTTGCCGTGCATTGTGGTGAACGAGACTTCGAGGTCCCGAATCGTTAGGAGGTTCGTTGTGTTTTCTGGGGTCTGAGTCATGGTGTCACCTTGCCCGTGATTTAGGGTCGAGAGCTTCGCGGAGCGA
Organism: Brevibacterium sp. ACRRH; assembly: GCF_022346365.1. Classification (NCBI taxonomy): domain Bacteria; kingdom Bacillati; phylum Actinomycetota; class Actinomycetes; order Micrococcales; family Brevibacteriaceae; genus Brevibacterium; species Brevibacterium sp. ACRRH. The sequence goes on along the minus strand of NZ_JAKRMN010000001.1, from coordinate 458,259 downwards.
TTCGCCCATGAGGGTGAAGCCCAAAGCGGTCAGAGCGATGCAAGCACCGGGGAGGAATGCGAGCCACGGCGCGGTTCCCAGTTCGGACTGCGCATAGGTCAGCATGCGTCCCCATTCGGCTGTTTCTGGACGTCCACCACCAAGACCCAGGAACGACAGCGCAGCTGCGTCAATCACGGCGGTCGCAAGCGTCAGAGTCGCCTGCACAATCACCGGCCCCAACGAGTTGGGAAGAATGTGACTCATGGTGATGGTGCCTCGGCTAAGTCCCAGCGTCTGCGCGGCCAGAACGTAATCTTGGCCCTTCTGCGTAAGCATGGATGAGCGCAGAAGGCGAGCGAAAATGGGGACCTGCGAAACACCAATCGCGATCATGACAGCGTACGGGGTCTGTCCCAAAATTGCTGCGATCGACACTGCGAGCAGAAGGTTGGGAACTGACAGCAAGATGTCGACGATTCGCATGACTAGGCCGTCTACCCACCCGCCGAAGGTGCCGGCGAGCAAGCCCAAGAGCATTCCGCCCAGCAGACCCAACGCGGTCGATACGACACCGATGACAAGTGATGCTTGAGCACCCCAAATGAGCTTGGAGAGGACGTCTCCACCGAAGCGGTCGAGTCCTAATGGGAATTGCGACAGTTCACCGGGCCCTGGAATGTGGCTGGGGGTAATTTCGCGTGCTCCGGGGACCGAGGTGCCCGGATGTGGCGCGAGAAGAGGCGCCAAAATGCTGATCAGAATGAACAGCGCTACGATCACGAAACCCGCAATGGCCGCGGGGTTCTTGCGGAGTCGCAAGAATGCGTCTTTCCACACCGACGTACCTTTTTGGTCCATGGTGGGTTCCGATGTTTTTTGCGTCAGTCCCGCCTGAACCTGTTCGGGGCTTCCCGGAAGATTTTCGGCATTGTCGGAAGTGGCACCGCTTGGGTTTGGAGGAAGATTCATTGTCATGACACACGCACCCTCGGGTCGATGAGTCCGTATGAAACGTCAACGACCAGGTTGATGATCGAATAGATCAGGGCAATAAAGATGATGAAGCCTTGCAAAACGGGGAAGTCAAGATTGAAAATCGCGCCCCATAGGAACGATCCGATCCCGTTGAACGCAAACACAGTTTCGGTAAGAACAGCACCGGAGATTAGCAACCCAAGTTGCAGACCCATTGTGGTGATCACGGGAAGCATCGAGTTCCGGATCACGAACCTGCTTCGGATCAGGCGAGGCGCCAAGCCCTTCGCTTGTGCCGTGCGAACGTAGTCGGCGTTCTGTACTTCAAGAACGGCTGCGCGCGTGATGCGCGCGATGATCGCCAGAGGGATTGTTCCCAGGGCCACACCCGGGAGGATGAGGTGGAGGAACGCGTCCCAAGCGGCGTCGTATTCGCCCGTGCTAATGCCGTCCCACACAAAGAAGTTGGTGTAGTGGGTGGCGTCAATACGTGGGTCTTGTCGACCGTCGGTGGGCAGCCATCCCAGTTCGACTGCAAACACCCATTTGAGGAGGAACGCCAAGAAGAACACTGGTATTACTACGCCAAAGAGCGAGAAGAGAACGGTTAGGTGGTCTTGCCACTTGCCCACGTTGCGCGCTGCCCAATACCCCAGCGGAATTCCGACTGCTACAGCGAAGATAATCGCGAAGATTGACAGTTCCAATGTCGCTGGAAAGCGGGCTGCGAACTCTTCAAGTACGGGCCTGTTGGTGAGGATTGACCGACCAAAGTCACCGGTCAGAATCTTCCCCATGTACGTGAAGTACTGTTCTAATAAGGGGCGGTCGAAACCGTATGCCTTGTTCACAGCCGCAACGGCCTCGGGCGTGGCTTTATCACCCAACAGTGCGGTTGCCGGGCCACCTGGCAGAGCGCGCACCCATAAGAACAGAAGAATTGAGAGCCCAAAAAGCGTAGGGATAAGCAGCAACAGCCGCTTGCCTATAAGTCGAAGCACGGGCAGATGCCTTTCAGTTGTAGGTCAGCGTCACAAAGACCGGCCCAAAGAGGTGGAGCGAAGCCGCTCCACCCCCTCAGGTGAGGTGTCAGACCAACGTGGCGGACACCTCGGGCGCGGTCTTACTTAGACAGCTTGATCTCGTTGAAGACTTCGTCGTTGACTGGTGAGACCGGGAAGTCCTCTACACGTTCTGAGAACGCGAGCGATGGAGCAGGGTGTGCCAAAGGCACGGCCGGTGCGAACTCAGCAACCTTCTTGTTGATGTCTTCGTACAGTGGGGTCTGCTTCTCCAGCTTGGGTTCCTGACGGGCTTCCGAAAGCGCCTTGAAGAGTTCTTGGTTGTCGAAACCGAACTCTGGCTTCTTGGTCCCGAAGAACACGCCTACGAAGTTGTCGGTGTCGTTGTAGTCACCGGTCCAACCCAGGAGGTGGATTCCGTGGTCCTTGCCACCCTGAACGCGGTCGAGGTAGTCAGGCGACCACTTTTCAGGAACGGCCTTGGTCTTGATGCCCACCTGTTCAAGCTGACCGGAAATGTTGGAGAACACCTGTTCAGGGGTAGGCATGTACGGGCGAGAAACACCGGTTGGGTAGTTGAAGTCGATGGTGAAGCCGTTTTCGTAGCCGGCTTCTTTCAGAAGCTGCTTCGCCTTTTCCTGGTCGTATTCGTACTTCTCGACGTCTTCGGTGTAACCGTTCACGCTGTCAGGGATGAAGGTGACGGCAGGCTTGGTTCCTTCAGGAAGGGTCTGCTTAATGAGGGCGTCCTTGTCGATCGCGTGGCTGATCGCCTGACGAACCTTGACATCCTGAAGTTCCTTCACTTCCTGGTTGAAGCCCAAGTAGAGGATGGTGAACGGGTCGCGGTTCATCACGTTGAAGCCTGCGTCAGACAGTGGCTTCACGTCACCGGGTGCAACCAGGTCGTAGCCGTCGATTTCGCCGGCTTCCAGGGACTGCTTGCGAGCAACAGGGTCGTCGATGACACGGAAGGTGATCTGGTTGATCTGGCCTTTTTCGCCCCAGTAGTCGTCGTTGAACTTCAGTTTGATTTCCTGGCCGGGGTTCCATTCTTCGAACTTGAATGGGCCGGTTCCGGTTGGGTGTTCGCGGGCGTACTCGCTCATTTCTGGAGCTTCAGCGCTTCCGCCGATCTTGTCAGCGTTGTACTTTTCCATGGCTTCGGGCGACTGCATGGAGAACGCTGGGAGTGACAGAGCAGCAACGAATCCAGCGAAGGGCTGTGCGAGGTTGACCTTTGCGGTCTTTTCGTCGCTGGCTTCGCAGGACTTGTAAACGGCGTCTTCTGGCTTGTCTTTGAAGCCACGGAAGAGCTTGCCGTAGTAGTACGCAACAGCTTCAGATTGCTGGATACCTGTGAAGTTGTACCAGCGTTCGAAGTTTGCACAGACTGCTTCAGCATTGAAGTCGGTCCCGTCGTGGAACTTCACGCCTTCCTTCAGGTGGAAGGTGTAGGTCAGGCCGTCTTCGCTGGTGTCCCACGATTCAGCCAAAAGTGGTGCTGGGTCGGCTGTTCCGGGCTTAGTTCCCACCAGCCCTTCCATGATCTGGCGGCTGACACGGAATGATTCACCGTCGCTTGCAAACGCTGGGTCAAGCGTTTTGGGGTCGGATGACGCGGCGAAGATAAAGTGCCCGTCGACGTCTCCTCCGCCACCTTCGCCACGTTGCGACTTGGCGCATCCAGTTACGGCTAAAGCCATTGCGGCGACAACGGCGACAGCGCCGAACGCCTTCTTTTTCCATGCAGACCGCATGCTTCCTCCAGTGTGTTATGGATCACGTAATGCTTCACTATAGCGTCACCTGTGAGTCACCTCACAACTTTGAGACAATGACACGAAAGGCGCGTTCAAATTGTTATCTTTGCCACTTTTCGTCACATGAGGCCTGGTGAGAGTGGGTGCGCGATGGGGCGTTTTTTGGGGGGCACGCGGGGCTTAGAGGCACGTCACTTCAATCGAGTGTCGATAGTCTTGTCGCCTCTTGCCAGTCAGTGAGCTTCTCGATCTCGGTTGGCGTCTTCAAACCGCAACATGGTTGGTCCCGTCACCCATTCCGGCAACTAGTAGAAATCGCACCCAGCGAAGGCAACACATCTTCGCTTTCACGAACAGTTTGATCACACTATTGCGCCCGCCACCTCAACTGGCGAAGTAACAGGCGTAGGTGCGGCCACCTCGGGCCTGGAAGTGCATTTGGCTACACTCCAATTCGTCGAGTGTAGCCAAACAGCCATCAAACACCCTCATTTAGTGACCTGCGCCACTATTTCGGCGGCTTTTGGATACACTCGAGCCCCAGAATCGAACTCGAGTGTATCCAAAAGCCGCCCCCCACACACAGCCCAGGTATGGGCGATGTGGGGGGCAATCCATTTATATTAGACCAGCCTAAAATGCATGCATGAGCAAGAACTCACCGTGCAGTGTGGGCGGGTGCCCTAAAACAAGCTATGCCAAAGGAATGTGTCGACCACACTACAACCGAAATCGCTTATACGGGGATCCGAATTATGTCAGGCCACCAGCACCAGAGGTTCCATGCTCGGTGACTAGATGTGAGTCCATAGCCGTATCACGAGGCCTGTGCGAGAAGCACTACACAAGGTGGAAACGACACCGCAGCGTGGAGGACTTAGAACCACGAGAATGCGAAATTTGCGGAGAACTGTTCGATCCACCTGGTCGCCGCTCATACGTGTGCGGGAAAAATGAATGCGTGCGCCAGCGCAAACTGAAGAACAATCGAGTATCGGCACAGAACCGCAAGCCCACTACGCGCACTGCAACCTGCGTGGCTTGCGGCAAGGAATTCACAACCCGATCAAAGTCCAGGAAATATTGCAGTAACGCATGCCCAGCCCGGACCAAAGCCAACTGGACCCGGCTGAGGCACGCTCTTTATAACTCTGATTATCCAGAAGTCATTGAAGCGTTGAGAGAACGCACGAACGTAGACGAGGCTGGATGCTGGGTCTGGCAAGGCCCATACGAGCAGACGGGGTATCCCCGCGTGGGCTTCAGTAAACCCGTACATGAAGGCGGCCCGAAAATTTACCTCGTGCACAGGCTCATGCTAGAAGCCAAACTGGGCCGTCCAATCAAGAACATGCACTCTCACCACACTTGTGCAAATCACGGTTGCGTGAACCCGGACCATTTGGAACTGACGACGGCAGCGCAGAATGTGGGCGAGATGATGGGGCGCATGTCCTATGAAGCGAGAATCAGGGAACTTGAGCGCGCTTTAGGTGAACTCGCACCAAACCACCCACTATTGCGCTAACTCTTATGTATGCAGTTATCGTGTGCGACAAGCGACGCGTTTGAACTCTCAGTGATTGGAGCCGCACACGGGCATGCGTCAAAGACGGTGGCACGAGACTGTTCACGTCTCGGGAGAAGTGTCCCCGAACTGCTGTTGCCATTCCTTGGTGCGGCCAAGTTCAGGGGTCACGAAAGATACTGTTCGCCGACGCTGACCACCCGGAAGTGGTTCAGAACCATCATCGTTCAACGCGGGTATATCTTCCACGCTCTTTCGTTCCCCTAGGTCAAACGCTTCAGGATCGTCATGAACTTGTAGCCACGTTTCATGGATTGAATCACACTCACCTGGAAGTGCACCAGTTTCCACTGACTCATTGATGAATAGACGAACTCGCGCTATGAACGCCGCGAGCAAAACCGACTGACGTACCATCAAATGCATAGCGTTTTCTCTCAGCACTGTCGAACTGATCCACTTATCGCGGTCCGAATGCATCAAACCACCGTAAGCAAAAACTTTGCGAATACTTGCGAAATCTAACTCCACGTTGTTGAAATTCGCGGATACCGCAGTTGATTCGCCCGACAGAATTTCGTCGTACTCCTGCCTGAATCCGATTACAGTATCGTTGGTACTGCCGTCCGGAAGTTCCACGCAGAGAGCATCGAGTACGAACGGAATATAAGTTCCTGCGTCTCCCGGACTCACGAACTTGCGCTCTAGCATGAGTCGTAGTGACAACGCTATGCGAGTGTTAGACGCTTCTTCGTCATTGGTTGGTGACTCATGCACTGGCCCGACGGCACTAATCAACTCAAGATACTCGTCTGCCAATGCACCGAAGATGGTGATTGTCTCTAAATCTCCACGGGGCTTCTGTTCGCGCCCCCTAGCAGGTTCTCTCACACTCTTATGATGCCCCAAAAATGTGAAAACGCCCCGCACAGTTGCCGAAACGACCATGCGAGGCACCCCCCACTACGCACACCAGCAAGAACACACACGGGCCATGTAGACCCACAGCAGTCCCTAGAATCCAGGGGAACGAGTGGAAAACAACACCAACGGGGAGCACTCCAAAGCAACTCACCTGTGGTGGGTAACTGGGTTGCACACCCACCCACACAAAGGGACGATGACCCGACACATCAAGACCCCAAAACACAAAAAGCCTCGGGGCATCGAGTGAACGATGTCCCGAGACTTCACATTGGTGGAGATGGCGGGAATTGAACCCGCGTCCGTCGGCAAATTGTCGATTCTTCTCCGGGCGCAGTACGTGTAAATGTGTCTTAGGTCCTGGGTAGCGCACGAACACACTATCCCAACGAACGGAGTTGAGTAAGAGTCCCACTCACACCCCCAACATGTGTGAGCAGCAGTGGCTTTCTAAACGACGCCAGGATCTAGAGGGAAAGCACCTCTAGGCTGACGGAGTCGCAGCTCGCGGATTAAGGCCTAAATTAGGCGGCGAGGGCAAACTCGGTGCGGTTGTTAGATTTAGCACCTATTTTTTTACAGACAGCATCACGAGTTGAGTCTGCATTCTCGGCCCGCTTCTCCCGACGCAATGTCCAACGTCGAAACCGATCATCCCCATATGCAATTGCCAAACACCCCGCGCATAGCGGGACTTTCTATCTTAACAAAACCACCAAGAAAACACAGCCCTGGGAACCCACAAGGCTCCCTCGACGCATATTGAATTTTTCCAGTAGCGCTATACACAACACCGGCAGCACACGCAATATTCCACAGCTTCATCCACACTGTGGATAAAGTTTCCACACTTTGTCACAAGACTAGCATTTTCGCAGGTGAGAGCCTATGGATAAATCAGGAGCTCATACATTCCACATTGTGAAAGGGTGCGTCATTCCGGGATATCCCCAGCTTTTCCACACGTGTGAATAATCACAGAAACGACCTTTATCCACAGGACGTTTTGGCCACGGTTACATATTCCGTCGGAGGGACATCGCACGCTGCGCCTCGCGCTGATCCTGCTTCTCTCGCAGAGTCTGTCGCTTGTCCCAATCCTTCTTACCTCGGGCCACAGCGATCTCCACCTTCACACGCGAGCCATCAAAGTACAGCTCCAACGGAACCAGAGTCCTCCCTGATTCCTTCAGCTTGTGTGAAATCTTCAGAATCTCGGCCTTGTGCAGAAGTAACTTCCGCTTCCTGCGTGCAGAGTGATTCGTCCACGAGCCCTGCAAATACTCAGGAATGTAAACGTTTTCCAACCACGCTTCACCCTGGAAAATCAGGGCGAACCCGTCCGTGAGCGAAGCTCGCCCCTCACGCAACGACTTCACCTCAGTACCCGTGAGAACAAGACCAGCCTCATACGTGTCTTCAATGTGGTAGTCGTGACGTGCCTTGCGGTTCTTCGCAATCGTCTTCTTACCGGTTTCTTTTGCCACGTGCCAGCCCTCCTCTCACATTCCTTGCAGGCACAAGATGAATATCTTACCAGCGCCCGCGCCAGGTGAGACTCACGGCTGGTTGGCTGCCGCCTCGGCCGCCTTCTCTTCTTCCTTACGCCAGCGGATACCAGCCTCTAAGAAGCCGTCAATATCCCCGTCAAACACCGCCTGCGGATTATTCACTTCATAACCCGTACGCAAGTCCTTCACCATCTGATACGGGTGCGTGACGTACGAACGCATCTGGTCACCCCAGCTGGCCTTAATGTCACCAGCCAGGTCCTTCTTCTGCGCTTCTTCCTCTTCCCGCTTCAGCTGCAACAGGCGCGACTGCAAAACGCGCATCGCGGCGGCGCGGTTCTGGATCTGGGACTTCTCGTTCTGCATCGACACGACAACACCCGTGGGCACGTGCGTAATACGCACTGCCGAGTCCGTCGTATTCACCGATTGACCACCAGGCCCCGAGGACCGGAACACGTCAATGCGGAGGTCGTTTTCGTCGATATCAATGTGGTCGGTCTGCTCGATCAGAGGGACCACTTCCACAGCGGCAAAGGACGTCTGACGACGCCCCTGGTTATCGAAGGGCGAAATGCGCACGAGCCGGTGCGTACCCGCTTCAACCGACAGCGTTCCATACGCATACGGCGCGTTCACCTGGATGGTCGCCGACTTCACGCCCGCGCCTTCCGCATACGACGTGTCCAACTCTTCAACCTTGTAGCCACGGTTTTCAGCCCAGCGGATGTACATGCGAATGAGCATCTGCGCCCAGTCAGTCGCGTCGTCACCACCGGCGCCCGAACGGACCGTAATCACGGCCGAACGCTCATCAAATTCGCCAGACAGAAGTGTCGAGATCTCTAGCGCGGCCAGCTCAGATTTGAGCTTCTGGACTTCCGAGGCCGCCTCTTTCAAAGCGTCTTCGTCGCCTTCGTCCTCACCCATCGACACCAAAAGCTCAACGTCTTCAATGCGCTGGTCGAACTTCTGGAGCTTCTCCAACGTGCCCTGCTTGTGGCTGAGCTTGGAAGTGATGGCTTGCGCAACATCGGGGTCGTCCCACAGGTCTGGAGCGGCAGCAGCCTCGGTGAGCTCCGCAACTTCAGACTTCAGCTGTTCAACGTCAGACACTTCACGAATCGAGGCAAACGTTTGCTGCAGTGAAGCGATCTCGCTAGGAAAGTCAATGGCCATAGTGCTTCTACTCTACTTCACCCCACCCCACGCGATTCCACTCGCCCAGCCGTGCCGCGAATACAGCCCAGCGCCCACTTCGCGCTACGACTTCATGACACAGCCCCACAAAAAGTTATCCACAGATTTTGTTGAGGCTATTCCCATTCGTCGCTCAGCGGGATAGATTGTTGAGCACCCGTACATCCGGTTGGAGACATCATGGACGCTGTCGACATCATCACTTCGGAAGTGCGTGACCGAATTCGCGCAACTGGAATAGATCCCCGAATAGATACCGCCGCTTCACGCGACGTCATCAAAGCTGTTATCGCTGACTACGACGAACGCACACTGAAGGGGAACCTTCCCGTGCTGTCGGATCCAGACGAAGCGTTTAAAAGCATTCTCGACGACGTCGCCGGGTTCGGTACCTTGCAGAAGTACCTCGACGACCCAGACATTGAAGAGATCTGGATCAACGGACCACAAGCCGTTTTCATCAGTCGGCGAGGCGTTTCCGAACTCACCACCACCATCCTCACCGAAACAGACATTTACGACTTGATCGAACGGATGCTTCGCACAACCGGCAGGCGGGTGGACCTGTCCAGCCCATTTGTGGATGCCAGCCTGCCCGACGGTTCACGCCTCCACGTGGTCCTCCCCGACATCACGCGCAAGTACCCCAGCGTCAACATCCGCAAGTTCATTTCTCGCACACGGTCTCTCAGAGACCTGGTAGAAAACGGTACCGTCACCCCAGCCGCTGCCGAGTTCCTCGACGCGGCCGTGATCGCCGGCGCCAACATCATCGTCTCTGGAGCGACCCAAGCGGGAAAGACCACCATGCTCAACGCTCTAGCTGGTTCGATTCCTGCCCGCGAGCGCGTCATCACGTGCGAAGAAGTGTTCGAGCTATCCCTGCCCACCCGCGACTGGGTTGCGCTTCAGTGCCGCCAGCCCTCGCTTGAGGGTGCCGGCGAGGTGACCTTGCGCAAACTGGTGAAGGAAGCGCTCCGTATGCGCCCTTCTCGGATCATTGTGGGCGAGGTTCGCGAAGCCGAAAGTTTCGACCTCCTTGTCGCCGCCAACAGCGGACTCCCCGCCCTGGGCACCTTGCACGCAAACTCGGCGCGCGCCGCGGTCACCAAGATGTGCACCCTCCCGCTTCTCGCAGGCCCCAACATTGGTTCAGCGTTCGTGACCCCAACAGTCGCTACGTGTATCGATCTGATTGTTCACGTCAAACTCGACCCGTCAGGCACCCGCCGGGTCGACGAGATCGCCGCCATCCCCGGCGGAATCGAAAACAACACTGTCGAACTCGAAACCGTTTTCCACACTACTGAGCGCGGGACGTTAGTTCGCGGGACTGGCTTTACCCACCTCGGCGAACGCTTTGCCCGGGTAGGTAAAGACATCCACCACATTCTGGAGGCAGCATGACCACGTCGCTGACCGGCGCACTGTGTGGCCTCACGCTTGGGGCCGGCTTGTTCTGCCTGTGGTGGTCCATGTGGGAGACACCAGCCCAAAAGAAAACGCCGCCGGCATTTATCCTGCGCACGCGCGACCAACTCCGCGCAGCTGGCCTCCACCGGGTAAGTCCCGCCCAACTGTTCACGGTGTGCGTGGGGTGCGGGTTGGTGGTTGCCATGGTGACGTATGTGTTTTCGCCCGCGTTGCCCATTGCCGTGTGTTTTGGTTTTTTCGCAACGGTCGCGCCGTATCAGATCGTGAAGTTCCGGGCGCGTAAAACGTCGGTGTCCCGCCGCACTTTGTGGCCGGAAGCAATCGACCACTTAAGTTCCGGGGTGCGCGCGGGGCTTTCCCTGCCCGAGGCGGTATGCGGCTTGAGTGCCCGCGGTCCGGTTGCGCTGCGCCCACTGTTCGAGGTCTTCGCCCGTGAGTACCGCGCCACGGGTTCGTTTAGTGTGGCCCTCAACCGGTTTAAGGAATCGGCTGCTGATCCCGTTGCTGACCGTATGGTGGCGGCGTTACATATCACCCGCGAAGTGGGTGGCACGGACTTGGGTGCCATGCTCAAAACGCTCAGCCAGTTCCTGCGAGAGGATGCCCGCACGCGGGCTGAACTGACCGCACGCCAGTCGTGGACCGTAACGGGAGCCAAACTGGGTGTGGCCGCACCGTGGGTGGTGCTGGGACTTCTTGCCACCCGCCCGGAAACCGCCGACGCGTACAACACCGCCCAGGGCACCATTCTGCTGGTGGTGGGTTTGGTCATTTCGCTGTGTGCCTACAGCGTCATGAAGCGGATCGGCCGGTTGCCTGAAGAAGCACGGGTTTTGCGATGATGACGCTCGATCACCCGCTTGTCATTGGCGCACTCGGCCTGTCGGTTGGGCTGTCCCTGACGTTCTTTGTACTGTCCTTACCCGTGATGCGTCGCCCACGCTTAGAGGACCGCATTGGCCCCTACCTGCGCACGACGCAAGCGGCGGAGGAAAAGTACCACCTCACCGCCCCTACCGAGACTGGGTTTGGTGGTTTGGCCCGCCATTACTTCACTCGGGCTCTCCACTGGCTGAATTCCCGCATGACCACCGACGCGTCCGTCACGCTTCGCCTGTCAAAGCTGGGGCCTTCTCACACGATCGACAGTTTCCGAGCCCGCCAGGTTTTGCTCATCATCGCCGGTTTAGTGGCAGGCGCACTCATGAGCACGGTGATCAGTTTGGCTCGCGGGTTCAACCCGCTGGTGTGTGTTGTTCTGATCGTTCTCAGCGGAGTGTGTGGCCATTTTCTTAACGACTGGCTCCTCACTCAGGCCGTCAAGAAACGTGAAGAACGCATCCTAGCGGAGTTCCCCACCGTTGCTGAGCTGCTCGCACTGTCCATTACCGCCGGTGAGGGAACGGTCGACGCGCTAAACCGCGTGTGCCAAACCGCTACGGGTGAGCTCAGCGACGAACTGCGAATCGCTTTAGCTCAGGCCCGCACTGGCACATCCTTGGTCGAAGCGCTCGATGCGATGGCACGTCGCACCAATATCCAAAGCCTCATCCAGTTCGTCGACGGGCTGGCCATCGCATTGTCGCGTGGCACGCCCCTGTCTGAAGTGTTACGCGCTCAAGCTGCCGATGTTCGAGAGGAGGGTCGTCGCAAACTCATGGAGCTTTCGGGCAAGAAAGAAGTAGGGATGCTTGTCCCTGTGGTGCTTTTTGTCCTTCCTATTACTGTCCTGTTCGCTGTGTATCCATCGTTGGCCGTTCTCAATGTAGGTCTTTAGCTCAAGGAGGAGCTGTGTTTGTTCGGTTCTACACGTTTATGTCCACCCTTCTACTCGCGTTTACTCCCCGTCCCCGCCCCCGAGGTGCCCGTTACCGACGCTCAGACCGCGGCGATGTGCCCGGTTGGGTGTTAATTACGGTCATGACAGCGGCATTAGTGGTCGCCCTGTGGGCGCTGGCCGGCGAAGCGTTTACGAATTTCTTCAATGATTCGATGAACAAGGTGCGCAACGCAGGGTAGTTCCCTCATGTGTCTGAAGTCGGATCGTGGTTCGGCTGTAGCCGAGTTTGTGCTTGTCGCGGCCCTTCTGTCGTTAGTGTTCGCAGGTGTCTTGCAAGTGTGCCTGACTATTCACGTGCGCAACACTGTCACGGATGCTGCCGTGGCTGGCGCCCGCGTACTTGCGATGGGTGACGGCAACGCTGACGATGCACGCGACGTGACCCGAACTCTGATTGTGAGTTCCCTAGGCGAACGCTACGCGGGCCCAATCAACGTGGGCTACGACAGTTTTCATGGCGATGACGTAGCCGTCGTCGAGGTGACAACTGCCGTGCCCGTGATTGGAATGTGGGGACCCACCGGCCTCATGACCAGACAGGGACGCGCGTTCGTTGAACCTGTGTATGAACCCTAAGCAGCAAGGAACAGTGCGCATGATTGGCATGACGAAACGGTGCAAGGTCCTGTGCGTCAGCAGGGCCGACTCTGGCACCGCAGCTATTGAGTTCATTTTCGCTTCGGTAGTGCTCTTGGTGCCTGTCGTATATATCGTCATGGCAATCAGCGTTCTCCAGGCAGGCACATACGCCACGCAAGCCATCGCGATCGATGCGGCCCGTTACGCTTCCAGGCACCCCGACACTGCACATACGCGCGCCAACGCCACCGCGTCCCTGCACCTGGATGATTTCGGGCTCAACGGGACTCCACACAACGTGAAGTTTTCCTGTTCAGAGAAGTGCAACACCCCAGGTTCAACGGTCACCGCTCATGTGGAAACTCGGGTGGCTCTTCCCGGGATTCCGTCCGTCTTCAACAGTGAAACAGCCGGGCGCATCACGGTTACCGCGTCACACACCGACATCGTCGCACCCACAGAAGGTCACCATGAGATCACGCATAGCATCGTCGGCGCACCGTGAGTCTGGTTCGATCACACCCCTTGCCGTTGGGTTCTGTGTCATCGTCCTTGCCTTGGTCACCGTCATTACCATCATCACCGACTACTACATGGCACACCGCAAGCTGTACGCGATCGCCGATTCAGCTGCCCTTGCGGCTGTGGAAAGCTACCAGCCAGTGCCCGGAGGCAAACCCACGTTCGTTTTCGATGCCCACGGGATCGAGAAGAAAGCGAACCAGCATGTGGCTCGTATCAGTCCCCCGTCGAACCTCGCACGCATTCGAGTAAGCGCACATATTGCAGATTCGCGCAACGTTCACGTCACTGCGCATGCCCGCTACAAACCCATCCTCATCTCGCCTTTTGTCCCAAAAGGCATCGAGCTGACCTCAACGACAAAAGCCCGGGGCGCCCTCCGGTAGCCGTCTCCCACCTCGGCGTCTGAGCCCCTCCGCAAGGACCTCACCACCACCGCGCACTTATGCCCACAGGTCCTGCGACTACCTGCCACTCACGGTGTGGACGAAACCGAGTTATCCACACCCCGCAACCAGGGTCTGGAACCGTGGCCCGTGAACGTACATTATGGCGAACATGTACAGCACGATCGTTCATGTTGCGGAGGGTGACTCCATGTCGTCCCTGCACGTCGAAGCACCGGGGTATGCCACGGCTACTGACGTGTTGACTGCGCTCATGACCGATCGTGGCATCGAGACGCCCACCGCCTTCACCGTGCGCAATTTCGCCCGCGCCACGCCCGCTCCAGACGAGCAGTGGTTCGAATGGTGTACCCGCAGCCCGGTCACGGTGGTTGAAAAACCAATCGGCCCTTTATGCCACGCCGTGCCCGAGGTCGAACAAAAGTCGGTCTCTGTCCTCGCCGGCCCGGATTCCGGGTTTTGCGTCCCGTGGGCACACCCCGACTTCACCGTGGGTAGATCGTCTGAGGCAACCCTGCAACTGTTCGATCCGCATATGAGCCGCGCCCCAGCTCCCGTCGCACCCGCATCACCCGCCGCACTCACCACGCACGGCGCCACCCACCTGGGGACGTACGACCCACGCGACCGCACCACCCCGCCGGAACCACTCACCTGGCCGGCCGCCCCACGGGTCACCGCCCCGCGCGCGCCACACATGGCGCACTACGCGATCCCGATTGTCCTGGGCGTTGTGCTCATGCTCGTCACCCACATGTGGTGGTTCTTGCTGTTCAGCGTTGCCGGTCCCGTGAGTGCCGGGGTGACGTGGTGGAGCAGTCGGCGCCGGTATGCCCGCGACCTCGCCCAGGCGCTACACGAGTTTTCGCGGGCGATCGAGCAGTTCGAATCCGATATCCGCACCAACCGTGCCCGGGCCGCGCGCGCTGAGAACCAGCGTCCGTTCTCGCTGTCCAGAGTCCCTGTGGGTGTTGGGACGTGTTGCGTGGGAGCCACGGTGAAGGCGCCACCGGACTACGAACCGCCGTTTGACCGCGTGGCCGCCCGCGTCACCGTCCTTGGGATCACCCGCGACGGTCACACTCACCTGGTGTCCAACAACCAGATTGTCACGGTGGACCTGGAACGTACTGAACTGGTGGTGTGCGGTGAGTCAGCTCCCGATGTGGCCCGCGGAATCATCGTCATGCTCCGTGCGTACGGCGCGACTGTGGTTTTTGACCCACACCCAGATGAGCCGGAGTTCCTACGGGTGGGGACGCCCACCTCGGGGCCGGTCATTACCGTCACCTGGGGTGACACCATCCGGTTCACCCCCGCCGAGGTGGCCGACACGTGGATTGTGGACTGCCCGGATTCGGTGACGGCGAGTATCCATTGCCCACCTCCGGTAGGGGCCGGCCCGGTGCCAGGTTCGCTCGCGCCCAGGTGTATGCCCGCCCACAGGTTTGCGCGGGTGTTGGGTGAGGTTTCGGGAGCTGGGCCCGTCGCGTTGGAGTCCATGAGTGTCACAGAACTGACCAACTCCGTGTCCGCCGATTCGCGTGGCGCCGTCCCGGTAGGGGTGAGTGCAAACGGTGCGGTGTTTCTTGACCTGTTTGCCCACGGGCCACACGCGTTGGTCGCGGGGACAACGGGCAGTGGGAAGTCGGTGTTCTTAAGCGCATGGATTCAATCACTAGCCGCCGTGTTCACTCCGCAGGAGGTCCGGTTCGTTTTGGTTGACTTCAAGGGTGGGGCCGCATTTGCACCTTTGAAAGACCTGCCTCACACCGACACGGTTGTCTCAAACCTGGACACATTCCTGGGGCTCAGGGCACTGAGGTACGTTCTGGCTGAGGTAACGCGACGCGAAGAACTGTTCGCACGCGCAGGTGTGAGCGACCTTACCGCGTACAACGCGCACAACCCACCGATCCCCCGGATCGTCACGGTCATCGACGAGTTTCAAGCCCTGGTCCACCAGATTCCGGAAAGCGTGGAGATCCTGGAACAGCTCACCGCTTTAGGCCGCTCCTTAGGAATCCACGCGGTGCTGGCCACCCAACGGCCATCCGGCGTGGTGACAGCGCGGATGAAGTCGAACATTTCAGTGCGCGTGTGCCTACGTGTGAGGGACACGCAGGACTCAAACGACGTCATTGACTCCCCTGAGGCTGCCCTCCTTGACGCGAGCGCACCCGGCGTGGGACTCATCTCGACCCCGCACGGTCTCACCCTGTTCCGGTCGGCGCACACGGGCGCGCCGGAACCGGCGGTCATGCGTTGGCGCCTAGCCGGAGCTGAGGACGCGCCACACACGGAAGTGCCACTTGAGGGATACGAAACCGGCTCGCATCAGGCGCCAAGCGCGGACTCGTCCGACGACGCACTCCCCCAACCGCACACCATCGTCCCTCCCCCGCTGCCACGCACCTTCGACGGAACAGCCAGCGCAGTTTTTGACACCTCGGCGGGACTCACCACGTGGTCCTACCAACCAGACCGGGACGGGGCGGTGCTCATCAGCGGAGGCCCGAGGTGCGGAAAAACCCACGCTCTCCACGTACTGGCCGGCCACGCGAGTGACACGCACGTGGTGGTGGGGTTCGGGCGGGCGGGAACGTCCATGCCCGCCGCCCATGTGTACGCGAACACGGAGTGGATGTACGAAGCCGCACTGAGCCTGCTGGAGTCACTTCCCAGTTCGCACCCTGTTTTTGTTGCGGTGGATGACGCCGACGACCTGTTCTCCCCCACGCACCGCGCCAGGCTGGATTTAGTGCTGGCACACCGGCCGTTTGCCCTGGTGACAGGCCGGCGTGGGGTGGCTTCAGCAGTGGCGACGCGGGCTTCGACCCGTGTGACGTTCCCTCCCGCCGTGGCTGAAGACGCTGTTTTCTATGGAGTGAAGCCCGCCCGGTTTGCGGGTATGAAGGACTCCGGCCGAGGTCTCCTCTCCTCCCCGTCGATCGCAGCCTCCGACGGGGTCGACGCACAGGTGTCCACCCGAGTGCCGTTTACCCACCAGCCAGTTCCCGATGTGGGTACCGGAATCCTGGTGGGGACGAGCCCTCTGGGCAATGCTGTGTACTGGGATCCGGCGACGGGGCCCGTCCTCAACGTGTTAGGCCCAGAACACGCAACCGCGCCGCTTCTTGCTGGGTTGGCTCCGAGCCTGCCTCGTGGCACGGTCGTGGTTCCGCGAGCGCATGAGGAGTCCTGGGAGTTTGGAGCGCTCACGGTGGTTGCTGCACCTCTTGACCACATGCCTGGGTTTGGCTCGCCACTTGCGCAGGCTCGCGCCCGAGGTCCCATGCTGATTGTTGGAGCGCGTTCACCGCAGGAGCTGGGGCACGTAGCTCGCGACCTTCCGTTCATTCCACCGCACGAATCATGCGCGTGGTTCGTACACGCGAATGTGCGCGTGCCCGTCCACGTGTCGCCACCAGAAGGCGCAAAGTGAGCGAAACTACGCGTTATAACGCGTAGTTTCGCTCACTTTGCGCACACCAGTAGAAAACCGAACGATTGATCGGGCATGATGTAGCGTGACGCACGTTACGAATCCAACGGAGGATCAGATGACCACTCGTGAAATGCTGTGGCAGCCCAGTGAAGAATGTATCCGCCAATCCCCCATGTACGCGTATCAGCAGTGGCTGGCCGACAAAAAGGGAGTTCACACCACCGGGTTCGCCGAACTACACCAGTGGTCAGTCGACAACCTCGACGACTTTTGGGAAAGCATCTGGGAGTACTTCGACGTCGTCGGTACCCGTGGCGACGGGCCCGTGCGCACGGGTGATTCAATCGAAGAAACCACATGGTTCCCCGGCGCCAGCGTCAACTATGCTCAAAACCTGCTACGTCACGTCCACACCATGCCAGACCGCGAAGCCGTGGTTGCCCTCCACGAATCCGACCCACGCGAAAGCTACACGTGGAAAGAACTCAACGGAAAGGTTGGCGCACTGGCCGCGGCACTGCGTGACATGGGCGTTCGCCCCGGTGACCGCGTGGCCGCCGTGCTCCCCAACACTGCCGAAACGATTATCGCACTGCTCGCCTCGGCCACCGTGGGTGCCGTGTGGTCGGTTGTTAACACCGACTTTGGCGAAAGCGGGATCGCTGACCGCTTTGCCCAAATTGAACCCAAAGTCCTTCTCACGGTTGACGGGTTCGACTTCAACGGCACATACCGGAACATGCTCCCCCAGATCGAGTCCACACTCAGCGTGCTCCCCTCGGTGGAGCACCACATCCTCATCGACCGTCACCGCGACTCCCACCCAGACACGTACACAGACCTCCACGGCCAGGAAAGCACGGGCACTACCACCTCGGTCACTCATCACCGCTTTTCCGAACTCACCGCCACCCCGCAAGACCCGGTATTTGAACCAGTCGAGTTTTCCCACCCGCTGTGGATCCTGTACTCCTCGGGCACAACGGGCAAGCCCAAAGGAATTGTGCACGGGCACGGCGGAATCGTTCTGGACGTGTACAAGATGGTTGGCCTGCACAACGGGTCGGACGAAAACACCCGCTTGTACTTCGCAGTGGCCACCACGTGGATGGTGTGGAACCTCATGGTGAACGTGCTGGCCTTGGGCTCCACCACCATCACCTACGACGGTTCTCCGGCCTACCCCTCACCCGCTCGCCTGTTCGACATTGCGGAAAGCGAAAACGTCACCCAGATCGGAACCGGTGCTGCGCTACTCAGCCTCATCGAAAAAGCCGGCATCAACCCGTCGGAAAGCTATAGGCTCCCTCACCTGGAACACATCATGTCCACCGGGTCCACGCTTCCCGGTTCCACGTGGCGGTGGGCATATGAGCAGGTCAAACACGATTTCCAGCTGGGTTCCAGCTCGGGTGGAACCGACATTTGTTCGGGAATCCTGGGCGCCAACCCGTTCGACCCTGTGTACGTCAACGAACTCCAGGGCAAAGTGCTGGGCGTTGATGCGCACGCATTTAACGCCCAGGGCGAATCCGTGATTGGCGAGGTGGGTGAGCTCGTGTTCACGCAGCCTCTGCCCAACATGCCGGTTATGTTCTGGAACGACCCGGACGGCACCAAGTACCACGACGCCTATTTCGCGGACTTCCCCGGCGTGTGGCGCCACGGCGACTGGGCCACCCAGTTGCCGGAAGGCCCGTGGATCATTCACGGCCGTTCCGACTCCACCATCAACCGTGGCGGTATCCGTATGGGTTCGGCTGATATTTGTGACGTTGTTGACCAGGTGCCCGGGGTTGCCACCTCTATGGTGATTGGCGCCGAGGTGGGAGACGGCGACTACTACATGCCACTTTTCGTGGTTCCGGCTCGCGGGTACACGCTCGATGAGGACCTCAAGGGCGCAATTGTTGAAGCGATCCGCACTAAGATCTCGCCCCGCTATGTGCCCGATGAGCTCATTGAAGCTCCCGCGGTTCCGCGCACGCGCACCGGAAAGCTCATGGAGGTTCCCATTAAGAAGATCTTCCAGGGAGCAGACCCCAGCACCATCAACCGCACCGCCGCCGAGGACGTTGCCACCGTGGACTGGTATGTGGACTTTGCGCGCCAGCGGGTGCAGAAGAAGCGCGACTAAGAGTTGAGCGGAGCGCTTCCCAGCGTGGCGTATTCGTAGAGCACGTGTGCTTTGCCCGCCTGCACCAGGCCGTCGATGAGTTCGGTGAGCACCGGCATTTCGCTGGTCACTTCCACCACAACATCGGTGTCCGTGGACAGGCGGGCAATGAGGGCTCCCACATCGCCGAGTGCGGCTTGGTACTCTGCCGAATCGCGTTCAGGGCATGGTTCAACGGCATCTGCCATGACACCCACAGTGAGCTCAGTGGCCTCGGACGTGTCTTGAGTTGCGTCACCTTCGGCACTCTGTTCTGGCGGGTACGACACGGCGAATGCGCTCACCTGCCCGTCGCGTTTGAACATGGCTGCTCCGTGTGCGCCGGTCGCCTCTGACAGGAACCGTCGGTTGAACTCGCCCACGGTCATGGACGCGGCGGGGTCGGCCCGGTTGACTCCGGTGTACCACTCCGAAAAGGCTCGCGTGAGTTCCACCGAACCGGTAGCTGTGACAACAAAGTCGTCTAAACGGTCGGCACCCAAACCACCTAATGCCAGCGTCTCAACGCGCACGATCCGGGTTCGGAACAGCTCCGTGTCGCCGTCCGCACTGCCCGCGTCACCCGCACCAGACGTACCCACGCCCACTCTGGTCCGCAAAGGAAGCCCCTCAAGAACGGTCCCGCTAACAGCGTGACTGAGCTTTTCACGCAGCTGGGCGGACACCTCGGCGGCCTCTTCACTATCTAATTCGTGGGCCACCTCAATGTGAAACCACGCCCGCTGCGGGTGCGCCGGCGACTGCGCGCACACCGCGACACCCACGAGCACGCCGGCAGCCACCTCGGCGACAACCGTGCGCGTCACCGGCGCCGAATCCGAATCTTCGCGCACAAGCGAACGCAACATGTGGTGCGCGGGGTTATTGGGGTCGCTCAAAATGTTGTTGAGCGCCAGATCATCACCTGGAGCAAAAGGGCGGATTGTAACCATGCCTAAATCCTAACGTGGCAGGTTTTTGCCAAGATCACATGAAAACAACACCCGTTTTCGTCTAGTGTCACTGATATGAGCACGAACGACTCACCGCTTGAAAGCGCACAGCAGGCTGCCCAGGTTCTCAACGACGCAGCCGGAATCGACAGCCACGATATCGCCCTGGTGCTGGGCTCGGGATGGGGGTCAGCAGCACAGTTGCTGGGCGACCCCGTAGCCTCCACGCCAGCAGATCAGGTGCCCGGCTTCCACACCTCGCAGGTGTCCGGCCACCCAGGAACCCTCACCACCATCAAGGTGGACACGCAGGCAGGCCACAAACACGCACTGGTCCTTGGAGCCCGCACCCACTTCTACGAAGGTAAGGGTGTGCGCGCGGTTGCTCACGGTGTCCGCACAGCTGCGGCCGCGGGAGCCAAAACCATCATTTTGACCAACGGGTGCGGATCCACGCACACGGACTTCGCGCCGGGAACTCCCGTTCTCATTTCCGACCACCTCAACCTCACCGCCGCCAGCCCGCTGGAAGGTGCCACGTTCGTGGACCTCACCGACCTGTACTCGTCACGCTTGCGGGCAGTTGCCAAGGAGATCGACTCCACGCTTAACGAAGGCGTGTACGCGCAGTTCCGTGGCCCGCACTACGAAACCCCCGCCGAGGTTCGCATGGCTCGCACCATGGGCGCTGACCTGGTGGGAATGTCCACTGCCCTGGAAGCCATTGCCGCGCGTGAAGCCGGCATGGAAATCCTGGGGATTTCCCTGGTGACGAACTTTGGTGCCGGTGTTTCTGAACAACCGCTCAACCACGCCGAGGTGTTAGAGGCTGGGCAGCAGGCCGGCCCCCGGATCTCGCAGTTGTTGGCCGACATTGTTCGTCGAATCCTGAAGTGAGGGAATCATGAGTGTGGACTTTGATGCTGTACGCGCA
The DNA here is from genome assembly GCF_022346365.1 of Brevibacterium sp. ACRRH. Classification (NCBI taxonomy): domain Bacteria; kingdom Bacillati; phylum Actinomycetota; class Actinomycetes; order Micrococcales; family Brevibacteriaceae; genus Brevibacterium; species Brevibacterium sp. ACRRH. The sequence continues at coordinate 437,082 of NZ_JAKRMN010000001.1, read as the reverse complement.
TGGATCGCAGATGACCCGGACCCAGAAACCCGGAAACAGCTGACGGACCTGGTTGAAGCGACGCAGGAGCCAGGTGAAGAGTCGGCCCGGGCACTCGATGATTTGGCCGACCGCTTTTCTGGCATGTTGCAGTTTGGGACCGCGGGTCTGCGTGGCGAGCTAGGCGGTGGCCCCAACCGGATGAACCGTGCCGTGGTGATCCGTGCAGCAGCAGGGCTCACCGCGTTTCTGCGCGACACCGTGGGGGACAATTTCACCGTGGTGATCGGGTGTGACGCCCGGTACGGTTCAGAGGATTTTGCCCTGGACACTGCAGCCGTTGTCACCGCCGCTGGTGGCCGTGCGCTCATGTTGCCGGCCCGCAAACCGACTCCGATGCTGGCGTTTGCCGTCAACCACCTCGACGCCGACGCCGGGGTGATGGTCACGGCCAGCCACAACCCACCTCGGGACAATGGGTACAAAGTGTACTTGGGTGCCCGCCCGCAGGCCGCCGTATACCTGGCTGACACCGTTTCGCAGGCCAGCGCCGCCCACGCCACGGCGGGGGCACCGGGCATGGCGTTCGCCGGAATTGGGGCCGCGAGTGAGGACGCTGCTCACGAAAGCGCCACGCACGGCGCAGGAGCACAGATCGTTGCGCCGTTTGATTCGCAGATCGCGTCGCACATTTCCCGTGTTGAGAGCGTCGCGGATGTTCCTCGCGCAGAGTCCGGGTGGGAAAGCGTCGACGTCACCGAGGAGTACCTGGCCAGCATCGCCACGATCAGGTCGCGTTTGGGTGTGTCGGACGCGCCGGCTGATCTGCGGATTGTCCACACGTCGATGCACGGGGTGGGCAATGACACTACGCTCACCGCGCTTAAGCAGGCCGGGTTCACGCGCGTGACGCCGGTTGAGGCGCAGGCGCAGCCCGACCCGGACTTCCCCACTGTCACCTTCCCTAACCCGGAAGAACCTGGGGCCCTTGACTTGGCCTTTGAAACAGCAAAAGCTGAAAACGCGCAGCTGGTCATCGCCAACGACCCAGACGCCGACCGCGTGTCGATCGCTGTTCCAATCCCGGACTCCCACGGCGCGTTCCGTCAGCTGACCGGTGATGAGGTTGGTTTGCTCCTGGGCGATTTCATTGCTTCCCGGACCCCTGGGACGGTGGCCAACTCGATCGTGTCGTCACGTGCGTTGGCCCAGGCCGCGGACTTCCACGGGGTCCCGCACCGCACCACGTTGACCGGTTTCAAGTGGATCTCCCGTGGCACCGACCTGGTATTCGGGTACGAGGAGGCGCTGGGCTACAGCGTGGACCCTCAGGTTGTGCGCGATAAGGACGGCGTGTCGGCCGCGGTCGTGATCGCTCACCTTGTTGCCGAACTCCACGCGCAAGGGCGCACCGTTGACGATGAGCTGAAGCGCATTCGTGTGCGTGACGGTATTTTCCTCACCGCCCCGTACACGATCCGCGTCACCAACCTGAAGCACATTGACAAGATGTTGGACCGGCTTGCGTCGGCACCTCCCGCTGATTTGGGTGGGTCTGCCGTGACCGAGGTCGTTGACCTGTCGCAAGGGTCGGAGTCCCTTCCGGGTACCCCCGGTTTTGCTCTCTTAACGGAGTCAGGCGACCGGGTGGTGATCCGCCCGTCGGGAACAGAGCCCAAGCTCAAGTGCTATCTGGAGGCCGTTGAAACGGCGGATGAGAGCACGTACCCGCAGGCTCTTGCAGAAGCGCGCGCCAAGCTGGACCGTATTACTGCAGACCTCGCTGAGTTCCTGCAGTAATACGTAGCTGACCTGCTTATGCCGTGAAACCGTCGAGCACGGCAGCACTTCCTGACAGGCCCAGGCGTGACGCCCCTGCCTCGATCATGGACTGTGCTGCCTGTGCGTCACGGATCCCACCGGAAGCCTTGACGCGCCGTTGGTTTACCGTACAATTGTGCATATCACTTAACGCACACCGCGGTGCAAGGTATGAGTGATCTGCATGCACTTTTCATGCAATAGCAAGAGCGTCGCTCATTAAGTCCGTAGAAAAGGGCAAAGAAAATAAGAACCTAGATAAAAATCACACCTACGGGTTTGCCCCAGACCATCGCACAAGCTTGCAACCCGAAGTGAGGAAGCCTATGTCGCGAAAGATCATCACAAACACTGTTTTGGGCGCTACATTCGCAATGAGCTTGGCAATATTTGTTGCATGCGGAACTATTACAGGAATGTCTCGCGACGCAAACATATACGGCTCACCAGCGGAGCTATTGTTTCCTTGGAGTGGTCTACTTACCCTTCTTTTCGGTGGCCTTTGGATTGTTTATGTGATCGTCTCCCTGCGACGGCCCTGACTAGATACCTTTGCAAGAAAAACAAGGGCGTTGTTTAGGTGACCTCCTTGCCAGGGGCACCCAAACAACGCCCTTCAACCGTTCACGGTGCTTATGCCGTGAAACCGTCGAGCACGGCAGCACTTCCTGACAGGCCCAGGCGCGACGCCCCAGCCTCGATCATGGACTGTGCTGCCTGTGCGTCACGGATCCCACCGGAAGCCTTCACACCCAGAGCATCGCCCACAGTTGAGCGCATCAGCTTGACAGCGTGAGCACTTGCGCCACCTGCCGGGTGGAACCCAGTCGATGTCTTCACGTAGTGGGCTCCTGCACGCACAGCAGCCTCGCACGCGCCCACGATCTGTTCGTCGTTCAAAGCCGCCGACTCAATAATCACCTTGACGATCGCGGCACCTTCAGTCGCTGACTCGGGGCCGGTAGCACCCGGAAGACCCAGGTCCTTTGCCGCTTCGGCAACGGCAGTCACTACCCCGTTGATGTCAGCCTCGACCCCAGCGAAATCTCCCGCGATTGCCTGCCCCACATTGATCACCATGTCGATCTCACGGGCGCCGTCACGCACAGCCTGGGCCGCCTCGGCAGCCTTAATCTGTGGCTTGACCGCACCGGACGGGAAACCAACAACCGTGGCCACCACCAGGTCACCGGTGTCAGCGAGTGGAAGCGCGGAAGGCGACACGCACACAGCCTTCACCCCAAGTTCCTTACCGGCCTCAACCAGCGCGGCGAAGTCATCAGGAGTTGATTCGGGCTTGAGAAGCGTGTGGTCGATCATCTGTGCAACATCAGTGCGGGTGGTCATTGGGGGGTCCTTTCGGTTAGGAAACTCGGTCCAAAATAACAGTGCGAGGCGCAGCCTGCTGGCCAATGCTCCACGCGCCTTCAAGAGATTCGAGCGCACGTTCAAAACGCTGCGGTTCGTCCGTGTGCAAAGTCATCAGAGGCTGGCCAGCAGTCACGGTGTCACCTGGCTTGGCGTGCAGCTCAATACCGGCACCGGCCTGCACTGGGTCTTCCTTGCGTGCGCGCCCAGCACCCAGACGCCACGACGCAACCCCCACGCTCAGCGCGTCAAGGGTCGTCACAACACCCGATTCCTCAGCCGTCACCATGTGGGTTTCTTTTGCGGTGGGTAGCGTCGCGTGCGGGTCGCCACCCTGACGTTCAATCATGCGGTTCCACATGTCCATCGCCCGACCGTCTTTGAGCGCGGCCTCGACATCCACCTCGGTCTTGCCAACCAGCGCGAGCATCTCACGTGCCAGCTCAACCGTCAGTTCTACAACGTCCGCGGGCCCTCCGCCGGCCAACACCTCGACGGACTCCCGGACTTCCAGCGCATTACCAACCGTGAGCCCAAGCGGGGTGGACATGTCGGTAATCAACGCCGAGGTCTCAACACCTGCGTTCTTCCCCAACTCCACCATGGTGCGGGCAAGGGCAGTTGCCTGTTCGACGTCCTTCATGAACGCCCCCGAACCGGCCTTCACATCGAGCACGAGCGCCTGGGTGCCTTCGGCGATCTTCTTGCTCATGATTGACGACGCGATGAGCGGAATGCAGTCGACGATCCCGGTGATGTCGCGCAGTGCATAGAGCTTCTTGTCCGCCGGGGCCAGGCCGGTTCCAGCAGCACAGATCACTGGGCCAATGTCCTCAAGCTGGCTCATGAGTTCGTCGTTGCTCAAGTTGGCGCGCCAACCGGGAATCGACTCCAGTTTGTCCAGCGTGCCACCGGTGTGCCCCAGTCCACGTCCAGACAACTGCGGAACGGCCACGTCAAAGACTGCAACCAATGGGGCCAGTGGCAAAGTGATCTTGTCCCCCACTCCCCCTGTTGAGTGTTTGTCCGAGGTGGGATTCGACAAGCTCGAAAAGTCCATCCGCTCGCCAGACTCGATCATCGCGTGCGTCCACTGGGCGATTTCGCGAGGGCTCATCCCGTTGAGGAAGATCGCCATTCCCAACGACGACATCTGCTCATCGGCGACAACACCGCGCGTGTAGGCGTCGATGACCCATGCGATCTGTTCGTCGCTGAGTTCTTCACGATCACGCTTTGTGCGAATCACATCGACGGCGTCAAATGGTTCGATCATGTCAGCTCCTTAAGTGATCAGGTCCAAAAGCTTCCGGGAGCACCTGGGAAAGTGGCGCGATCCCAGACGGCATGTCCAGAAGAAGATCTGGCCCACCGTGTTCGTACAGCAGTTGACGGCACCGGCCACACGGCACCAGTTTGTTGCCGTGTTCATCAACGCACGCGAAAGCGACTAACCGGCCACCTCCCGTCCGGTGAAGCTCCGAAACGAGGCCGCATTCGGCACACAGGCCTAGCCCGTAGGACGCGTTTTCAACGTTGCACCCCACGATGATTCGCCCGTCGTCAACGAGAGCGGCCACGCCAACCGGGTATTTCGAATACGGGACATACGCATTTTCCATCACGGCACGCGCGCGTTCACGCAAAACGTCCCAATCCATTCTGACCTCTTTTACTGCTTGGAGTACGGGATGCCTTCTGCAGCCGGTGGGCGAACCTGCCCCACGAACCCTGCAACCGCGAAGATCGTCACAATGTACGGCAACATGAACAGAAGGTCCTGCGGAATAGGCGCCCCGATCGCGGAAAGCGAGTTACCCAGGTTCTTGGTAAACCCGAACAGAATCGCTGCGAACAGCGCTCCAAATGGGTTCCACTTACCCAAGATCATTGCCGCCAAAGCGATGTATCCCTGACCGGCTGTCATTTCTTTACCGAAAGCCAGACCTGAGCCGATCGTAAAGAACGCACCACCAAGTCCTGCGATCGCACCGGCGAAGATCGTGTTCAGAACACGTCCACGGTTGACGTTGATGCCCACCGTGTCGGCAGCTCGTGGGTGCTCACCGATTGCGCGCATCCGCAAGCCCCACTTGGAGCGGAACACAGCAACGTGCAAGACAATCACGACCACGTACATGAGGTACACCAAGATGTTCTGTTTGAAGAACACTGGACCAATCACGGGGATCTCGCTCAGCAGCGGGATCGGCAGAGCAGGCAGCGCCTGACGGGAGTTCCACAGTTCCTGGTTCTGTGTGAGAAGCGTCGAGAACAAGAAGTTTGTCAGCCCCACGACGAGAACATTGAGAACAACACCAATGATGATCTGGTTGACCCAGTACTTCACAGCGAAGAACACCAGAATTGAACCCACGATGGCTCCGGCCAATGGCGCTGCAATCAGGCCCACGTATGGGTTCTTGGCAACACTCGCAACGACTGCCGCGAGGAACGCACCAGCCAACAACTGGCCTTCAATCGCGATGTTAATAATGCCGGACCGTTCGCCCACCAGACCACACATGGCACCAAAGATCAGCGGAACGGACAACGCCAGACCACCGGCCAACAACGAGGTCGTGGCGATGACACCTCGGCCAGCACCGGCCCACGTCAGGAACGCAAACACAAACAAAACTCCGAACACCAGCGGGAGCCATACTCCCACCTCGGCACGGGAACGTGTGGCCCACAGGCTAAAGCCGGCAAGCGCCAAGAGAATGACACCCACCACGATCGCGGTGACCTTCGAAGCGACAACCAAATCTGGGATAGAGAGAAACGCGTCGGGGGCAGTAAACGCGAACGTCGTCTGTGCATCGCCAGGCGCACCCAACCCGAATGCTGCAAACGCGATGACAGCTAGAACACCGTAGACAATGGGGTACTTCCACTCGACGGGCTGCAGAGCTGTAGGCATTTGGGATTCCTTAGTCAGGGTGTTCATGCAGCCTCCTTAGCAACGGGCGCTGGCAATCGGAAGATCGCGCGGACCAACGGCGGTGCTGCAATGAGGAGCACAATCGTCGACTGCACAACCAGAACGATGTCAATAGGTGTACCGGTCTGCGCCTGCATGAGGTATCCACCGGACTTCAAAGCACCAAACAGCAAACCGGCAAAGAACGTACCCAGCGGACGAGACCGTCCCAACAGTGCCACCGTGATCGCGTCGAACCCGATCTGCCCGGCGACACCACCGGTAATCTTCATTTCCGTTCCAAGCACGTGTGCGGCTCCACCCAGTCCAGCGAGCGCACCAGCGAGCGCCATCACCAGAATGGTGACGCGCTGAACGGAGATACCCGCTGTGCGTGAAGCGTCAGGGTTGGATCCCACTGCACGGAACTCAAAACCAATCGTTGAGCGTTCCAGAATCCACCACACGAGCACGGTGGCGGCGATGGCGATCAGGAAACCGAAGTGCAGACGGAACGGAGCTGGAAGGAGCGGGAACAGGGCCGCTGAACTGTGGATCTCCGTAGTAATGGGGTTAGCGGACCCGGTTTGCCTGAACCAGGACTGCTTGAGCAGGTACGACAAGAGGAACCCGGCGATCGAGTTCAGCATAATGGTCACGATCACTTCGTTGGCACCCGTGCGTGCCTTGAGCACACCGGCGATTCCTGCCCACAGGGCGCCCGCTAAGGTTCCTGCTACCAGGGCAACCAGCAAGTGAATCCCGGGAGGAAGATCGATCGCATAACCAACAAAACCAGCGACAATCGCACCCAGGAGCACCTGACCTTGACCACCGATGTTGAACAGGCCAGACCTGAACGCCAACGCGATTCCCAGCCCGGTGAAAATGAGTGGAGTAGACAGCACAAGTGATTCGGTGAACGGGCGGATCATGCGGGTCACCGAGTTAGCTTGCCAGTCAAAGACCGCTCCACGGAATAGCGCCACATACGCTTCCGTGATTGACGTCCACGCGTAGTACAGAAGGTCAGTTGGGCGGGCGAAAAAATATCCCGCAGCCTTCTGGACGTCCGGGTTTGCGAACGCGATCAGGAATGCCCCGAAGATAAGTGCAAGAACGATAGACAGCACCGATACACCGAAAGTCCCCGTCACGATTTGACGCAGAACCGACGGTGACTGCGGACGAGCGTTCGCTTCTGTCTTCTTCTCTTTCACGGGCGCGCTCATACGATGTCCTCCTGCGCTGCCTCACTGACTGCGGTTACTGCTGTTCCGTCAGCAACGCGAGCCATAGCTTCTTCTTCCGATGCTCCGGCCATCATGAGGCCCAACGCATCACGAGGAGTGTCCGCAGGGACAATCCCTACGATGCTTCCTCGGTACATGACCGCCACGCGGTCGGCAAGGTTTCGCACTTCGTCGAGTTCCGTGGAGACGATGATGCAGGGGGTACCTGCGTCGCGTTCGGCAATAATACGTTTGTGAACGAACTCGATCGACCCAACGTCGAGACCACGAGTGGGCTGTGAAGCGATCAAGAGTTTGAGCTCACGTCCCAGTTCGCGCGACAGAACCACTTTCTGCTGGTTACCACCAGACAGAGTGGAAATCGGGTCGTCGATCGTGCCGAGCCGAATGTCGAACTCCTCGACCTTCTTCGCGGCTTCGTCCCTAATGACCTGTGGTTTCAGCGCGAGCCCTTGTGAGTACGGAGGTCGGTTGTACCAGTCGAGAATCATGTTTTCTCGAATGGAGAAGTCTTTGATCATGCCGTCTGTGGACCGGTCTTCTGGAACGTATCCGATCCCTGCGTCCAAGCGGTGTTTCACCGACGTGCCAACGAGTTCGTTTCCGCCGAGCGTAATGGAGCCCTGCACTGGAGTTCGAAGGCCAATAATGGTTTCAGTCAGTTCGGTCTGACCGTTGCCCTGCACACCGGCAATTGCGAGCACCTCACCGGCGCGTACTTCAAAGGAAATGTCTTTAACCGCTGGGAAGCCCGACTTGTCAAGCACCGTGAGATCGTTCACGGCGAACTTCACGTCGCCTGGTTGTGCATCTTGTTTGTCGGTTGTGAGGTTGACATCACGCCCAACCATCAAACCAGCGAGTTCAGACTCGGTCGATTCGGGTGAAGCCGTACCAACAACTTTTCCGCGACGAATAACCGTGATGGCGTCAGCGACCGCGCGAACTTCGCGTAGTTTGTGGGTAATGAACACAATCGATGTGCCCTGGTCCTTGAGCTGACGCATGATCTCGATAAGCTCATCAGTTTCTTGTGGTGTGAGAACCGCTGTGGGCTCATCCAAAATCAAGACTTGAGCGTCACGGGACAGCGCTTTAATGATCTCTACTCGTTGCTGCGCTCCCACTGACAGGTCACCGATAATGGCGTCCGGGTCAATATCGAACCCGAACCGTTCGGAGATTTCGCGCACCTTGGAACGAGCCTCATCGAGGTTAAGAAGTCCCAAAGATTTGGTGGGCTCATAACCCAGAGCAACCGACTCAGCAACCGTGAAAACGGGAATGAGCATGAAGTGCTGGTGCACCATTCCGATACCTGCCGCGACAGCGTCGCCGGGGCCGGAAAACTTTACGGGTTTCCCATCCAGAAGGATCGATCCTTCTGTGGGTTCATACAGCCCGTACAAGACGTTCATAAGCGTTGATTTACCCGCACCATTTTCACCAAGCAGAGCGTGAATCTCGCCAGGTTTGAGGGTGAGGTCAATCGAGTCGTTAGCCGTAAACGACCCGAATCGCTTAGTAATTCCTTGTAATTCAAGTTGCACGGTGTCTCCTCACAGGGCTCGAGCACAACGATACCCGGGCCGGAACTGTTCCGGGCCGGGTATCGCTATGGAATTACTTGGTAGGTGCGTTCGGCGTTTCGATCTTGATCTTTCCGTCGATGATGTCCTGCTTGAGGCTGTCAATCTTCGACTTCAGTTCATCGTCGATCTTGCTTTCGAAGTCGTGGTAAGGAGCAAGTCCCACACCGTCGTTCTCAAGCGTTCCAACGTATGGCTCAGCCGTGAATTTGTCGTCCTTGGATTCCACAGTGGTGTCGTACACAGCATTCGAAATCTGCTTGACCACCGATGTCAGAACGCGGTCCTTGTAGTCGGGAATCGCTTCGTATCCGTCAGCGTCAACCCAAATCAGGCTAGCCTTGTCGTTCTTAGCAACTGCAGCAGCTGCACCCAGTCCCACAGGACCAGCGACTGGCATGACGATGTCGGCACCCTGTGACAGGAACTGTTCAGTCAGAGCCTGGCCCTGGGACTGGTTGTCGAAGTCACCGGAGAATGAACCCTTCTGAGCTTCCTTGTCCCAACCCAGGAGCTTGACATCTTTGCCGTTGTCGTCGTTGTACTGCTTCACACCGTCGGCAAAACCGTCCATGAAGATAGCAACGGAAGGAATCTGCATTCCACCAAATGTTGCAACTTTTCCGGTCTCGGTGGTTCCAGCTGCCAGGTAACCCGCAAGGAAAGCGGCTTCGGCAGTGTTAAAGAGAAGTGGCTTGCCGTTCTCAACTTCAACGGGGGTTCCGTCAGCTTCTGAGAAGGTCGAGTCGATCAGCGCGTAGTGAACGTCAGTGTTCTGCTTGGCAGAGTCAGTGAGGACACCAGCGAGGTTGAAGCCAACGCCGTAGATGAGGTTGCACCCCTGCTGCACCATGTTGTCGACGTTCTGGACGTAGTCGGAGTCGTCCTTGGATTCTGCTTCACCCTTCTGCAGGCCAAATTCTTCAACTGCGCGGTCGAAACCATCCTTGGAGGATTCGTTGAAGGAACGGTCGTCCCAACCACCGGCGTCGGATACGATGCAGGACTTGAAGTCTGAGGACTTCTTGTCGCCTCCCGCTTCGTCAGGAGCCTGGCCGCAAGCGGAAACTGCTAGTGCGGTGATAACTGAAATAGCGGTAATGGGAGCAAGAAACTTGCGCTTCACCTTTTCTCCTAAACACATGGGCACACTTCAAACCTTTTAACCACAAGAGGGCTACCAGCGGAGGCCACGTGCCACATTGGCGCAACTGGCAAAATTTGTAACTTCTCTAATAATAGCGGATTCACCGAAAAGACACACCGCGTTCACATACACTTCAAAATGAGACAGACATGCCACCTGATCAGGCATTGTCTATCATTGCAGTATGTTGCCTGATTCCCTGAATGAACTATTTGATATGACGGGGTCCGACGAATTCCCTTCACCAGGCACCAACGATGACGAACTCGCCGGACTTACGCATGCTCTGATTCGCCAGAGCACAATTTTACGCGTCGTAGGCTCACGCTTCGCGCGCGACAATGACATGAACCACGTCGACTTCTACGTTCTTTTGTCAGTAATGACCGCGAGCGATCAAGACATCACTGTCACGCCGGGGTACATTTCTGAACACCTGTCTCTCTCTGCGTCGACCTTGACGTCGATCCTTGAACGACTGTCAGACCGTGGCCTCATTGTGCGTGACCGCGATGCCGCAGATAAGCGTCGCATCGTCTTGTACTACACGGAGGACGCTGCCCGTCTCGCAGTCGATTTTTACCGTCGTTTAGGTCGCACACTCGAACCTATGGCTCAGGCTCACCGCGATGAGATGAGCCAGATGACGAACACCTTCAACCGCGTCGCGCAAACCCTCTGCAAGAACGTGTAGAAACACAGCCAGATCAAAACAACCGAATAGAATCGCGCCTCGGGTGGAACCAAACCACCCGAGGCACTTCTCTACTCCAACTGCTCAGACAGCTCAAGCCACTGCAGTTCCAGCTCGTCCTTTTCTTCGAGCAGTTCATTGCGTGAAGCAGAAAGCTGTGCCAAGCCTTCGAAATCGGATTGGTCTTGCTCTGCGATCGTGCTATCCAGTCGCGCAACTTCACTGTCGATCCGCTCAAGTTTGCGCGTCACGGCCTGCACTTCTTTGGTGATTCTCCGGTGTTCCGCGGAACTGAGCCCGTGTGAGTTCTCAGCGGGTTTGGTGGGCGTTTGTGTCTGCCGAGGTGCTGCGTCCTCCCGCTGTTGCAGGGCAAAGTACTCATCGACTCCGCCGGGCAGGTGGCGTACGTGCCCGCCGTGTACCGCGTACTGGTGGTCGGTGACGCGTTCCGTGAAGTAGCGGTCGTGCGAAATGACGATGAGCGTGCCCGGCCACTGATCGAGCAGGTCTTCCATGGCAGCGAGCATGTCGGTATCCATGTCGTTGGTGGGCTCGTCAAGAATCAGAACGTTCGGCTCATCCATGAGAACGATGAACAGTTGAAGTCTGCGCTTTTGACCACCCGAAAGGTCTTTCACACGGGACTTAAGAACGCCTCCCAGCCCCAACTTCTCAAGGAGCTGGCTCGGTGTCAGGTCCCCTTGCACGGTCTGCACTTCGCGTTTGCGCCCCACGATTTCGCGCACGAAGTCGTCTTGGACATCGTCAAGTTCTCGCAGTTGTTGGTCAAGAAGGGCCACGCGCACGGTCTTGCCGCGCTTCACCCTGCCCGAGGCGGGTTCAACTCGTCCTGTTAAGAGGCCTACCAGCGTGGATTTTCCAGCACCGTTTGCACCCAAAATGCCAATCCGGTCGCCGGGCCCCACGATCCAGTCGGTCGGTTCGATGACCGTGCGAACGACCTCGGGATTGTCATCTGTGGCGAACGCAGCCGAGGCACCCACCATTTCAAAAACATCTTTGCCCAGCCGTGAAGTCGCCATGGATACGAGTTCAACCGTGTCGCGCACAGGAGGTTCGCCTGCGATCAACGCGTTCGCCGCATCAATACGGAACTTGGGTTTGGAGGTGCGGGCGGGGGCACCTCGGCGAAGCCACGCGAGTTCTTTTCGCATCAAGTTTTGGCGTTTAGCTTCTTCCGCCTGTGCTTGCCGGTCACGCTCGACCCGTTGCAGAACATATGCCGCGTAGCCGCCGTCGTAGGCGTCGACTGTGGCGTCGTGGACTTCCCACGTGCGGGTCGTCACCTCGTCGAGGAACCACCTGTCGTGGGTGACGGTCAAGAACGCGCCTTGCCCGGCTGGCCACCGCTTCTTTACGTGTTCAGCTAGCCACCGCACACCCGTCATGTCCAAATGGTTGGTGGGCTCATCCAAAATGAGCACGTCCCACGGTTGGGCCAGAAGAGCTGCAAGTGCAACCCTGCGTCGCTGTCCCCCAGACAGGCTCTGAGTAGGAGTATCGAGCGGAAGGTCACCCAAAAGCCCGTGGATCACGTCGCGTTTCTCGGCGTCCGAGGCCCATTCGTGGTCGGGAACGTCGCCTACCACCGCGTGGCGCACCGTGGCAGACTCCCCCAAATCGTCACTTTGACGCAAGTACCCAATCCGGGTGCCACCTCGGGAGGTTACCCGGCCGGAGTCCGGCGGTAAGTCAGAGGACAGAATCCGAATGAGCGTGGACTTCCCGTCGCCGTTGCGCCCCACGATCCCAATGCGGTCCCCCGCAGACACCCCAACGGTCACGTCGTCAAGAACGACCCGGTTGGGGTAGGACAGACTGATCGATTCAGCGCCTAACAGGTGCACGCACGGTCCCTTCTATAGATACGTCATAACTAGATTACTTCCGACTGCGACTGTATCCATGCGACTGCCAGGCATTAAGCACGCAAAGCACTTAAGCACGCGCCATCCGGATGCGAAACAGTTGCAGAATGCATGCAATAACAGCCGGAACTACCGCAATAAGCGCCAAACCCGCACCTGCAACACCAGCATCAATGACGATCGCTCCAGCCGACGCGCCAAGCGCAGAGCCTAAGTAGTTTGCCGATGCATTAGCTGCGACTGCTGTTGTGCCATCGGCCGGGTTCGCCGTAATCAACGTGTGCTGTTGTGGCGCTAGAGAGGACCAACCGAGCACACCCCACGCGAATACGCACATGGCAGAAACAACAACGGACACGTTCCAGCCAAGTAGCGCAAAGGTTACCGCCAACATAGCCGTAATAAACACCGTCACCAGCAAGGGGCGTGGCACTGCGTCAACCACACGTCCCACCAAGAGGGCACCGACCGCACCGCCGATTCCCCACACCCAAATTAGCCACATCTTGTGATGACTGAGCCCCAGCCCATCCAGCAGTGGCAAAAAGTATGTGTACAGCCCAAGCGAAGATACACCCGTCAAAAGCGTCACTAGCATTGTCACCACATTGGGTCCCCGGGTAAGTGTGACTAGACGAGCCCGAAGCGAGGGCGCAGCAACATCCGCGATACCGCTCTTGCCACGCATAGATATTCCGATCGTGGCTATAAGCCCCACTGCGGCAATCAGGCCAAAGGTCCACCTCCATGACATCGCGTGCGCAACAAGTAGCCCCACCGGAACTCCAAACACCGTTCCACACGCCAAACCCGCCAAAACGAGCGACAACGCACGCCCCCTTCGCTCAGCAGGAACTGAAGCTGCCGCCACGGATGACGAGAGCGGCGAGAATATACCCGCAGCCGCCCCTGCAACGACACGGGAAATAATAAACAGACCGACAGATACCGCAATCGCCGACCCGATATTGGCAATCACAAACACGACAAGCGCGAGAAATAACGACCGGGACGCACTTCTTCCGGCCGCCCCAGCCAAGATCGGACCGACGACAGCATACGCGGCGGTAAACCCGGCCACACCGATCCCAACCATTCCCGCGGTGGCATCAAGATCAGTTGCGATCGTGGGCAACAGGCCGGCGATCACGTAAGCGTCCAGACCAAGCACAACACTGCCAAGAACGTATGGCCACAGCTTCGTTATCACGCGCGATCCACCCCTCCTTGGCCAGCGTGCTCCTCTTCCAGCGACACAATGAGGGACTTCAGTAAACCCGGAAACCGCCTTTCCACATCATCAAAGCGCAAAGAGATAAGGCACGAACGGCCCTGCGATCGAGTAAACGTCACACCGTTCTCGCGCAAGATACGCGTGTGATACGTCAGTGTCGAGCGAGGAAGGTCATCGGCCAGATCTAAGCTGTCAGCTTCCTCCACAGACGCTAACCGCCTGACCATTTCTAGCCGGACCGGATCGCTGAGCGCATACAACACACGAGCAAGAACCAGGTCGTCGGCGTCTGGGTGGGTGTATGTCCGAGGTGGTGTCACGTCGCCTCCTAAATTGATCCACAAGCCATTGTGCAAGATGTCCTGCACGATTATAGTGCAAGATTTCTTGCACAGTAGAGAGACAAACCTCACTCATTTTCACAAGCGCGATAGTCTGAGAAGAAGCTCCCCGGCTCCCAGTGAGGAAAAATGAACAACGACCGCACGAAACGCAACGATTCTCACGACGAAACCACCACTTCCGGAGAGCCCGAAATCGACATCCGTATGGGCCCCAAACTCCAGGAGCAACAAGAGAAAGCCGCGCGCAAGAAGAAGGTCCGCCAAGAGCGCTCCAAGAAAGCCAAGCACTGAAGTCCATGGTGCGACGGGGTATTGAAAAGCACGGTGACGATTTCGCTATTTCGATCGAGCCCACTTCGAGCACGTCCAAGTACGTAGCCGGAGCCACGTTTGATTCCAAAGCCGAGGACCTGACGGCCTGGTATCAACGGACCGACGAAGACGGTAACCCTGTCAACTATGACTATTCGACGGGCGAGTACTTAGACGACAACGGCGACCCCATTGAGGTGGACTCAGCTGAGGAGTCCGCGTCTCCTCAGTCTTCTCAGCCTCCTCAGTCTTCTCAGCCCACCGATGAGGACAAGTCGTAGCGCATTTCGCTAGTGCGACATAGAATAGTGGTTATCTGAGCGAAAGGACGACTGTGGCACGGATCCGCGAATGGGGTGAACTGGAATCCCAAATCATGAATTTCTTGTGGGACGCCCCTGCACCTTTGGGTGCTCGCGACATTCAGCGTCTGTTTGTTGACCACACTCCTGCGTACTCCACCGTGATGACCACGCTTACACGCTTGGAGAAGAAGGGGCACGTCAAACGTGGTGGCCCTTCCCCTCGCAAGACCAAGTTCGAAGCTGTTCGCACTAACGAAGAACAGACTGTGGACGACATGGTGAGCGTGTTAGACCAGGCAAATGACCGCGAAGCCGCTCTTCTGGCGTTCGCCGGGAACCTGGACAGTCGCGACCTTGAGCTTCTGCGTTCGGCGTTCACGAAATAAGGTCAGTGCTCGCCAGCGCAATCACGTGTATCGCCCTCGCGTGTGTCACGGGCGTACTGATACCCATACTCATGCGCACCCGCTTTCAATTGCGGTTTCCTTCCCTGTCGTTGCATGTCCAACTGGGGTCCACGGTGGTGGGCGTGTGGTGTGTGTTCGCGGCTGCCATTTCCCTGGTTGTGTATATGCTCCCCGCCCTCACCTCCACAATTCCTTTCACCAGCGTGTGGGCATTTGTCCTAGCAACCCTGCTAACTATTGCGACTATGGGGTTCTGGGTCATGGCAACCGCACCCGTAACCAAAGATGTGCGTGAGGTGATCGCCACCCTCAACACGCATGTGGTAACCCAAGAAGACCGCCCGGGGTTCACGCTCACCACCGTGGAACACACGTATCCAGCAGCCTTGTCGACTCCCCCAACAGCTGGCCACCCTGGAACCATCATGGTGACAACGGGACTACAGGACGCGTTGACGCCTGGGCAGCTTCAAGCCGTGCTGGCTCACGAATACGCCCATGTGACACAGCGCCACGGCAAAATCCTCTCAATCCTCACAACCCTGGATCAGATGTTGCATGTTTTTGCGCCACTCAAACGTTCGGCAACGCTCCTGGTGGAACTGGCAGCTGACGACATCGCGGCGAAACAAGCGGGGCCGGCAGAACTCGCCAACGCGCTGGCCGTCATGGCAAAAGCAACCGGTGACGAAACCATGTTCCTGCGGGCGGAGCGGCTCACCACCAAGAAGTGGCCACGCGAGCACTGGCGCACGATCCCCGAACCCATCCGGGTCGAAACCTTCGGTTCCCAGTCGCCCTAACCAGGGGTGACAATGTGGGCACCGCACGCCGGGCCCGTCGCACGGACCACGTGCTTCACTGACTCACTGGCTTCCAACAGAACAGTGAGATCCAGCGCGTGAGTGGCCCCCTCGACCAAGAACCCCACCGTGGGCCCAGAGCCGGACATCAACGCCGCCAAGGCGCCTGCCTGCCGCCCGGTGTCGACGACCTCGGCGATGGCAGGCAACAGCCCAAACGCAGCGGGTTCCATGTCGTTGTGCACAACCTGCGCCAACGCGTGCGCGTCCCCCGAACCGACCGCCTGCAACACATCCGCCAGCTGCGTCTGCACGTCACCGGCGTGCGGCGCCTTGCCGCTGTCACGCAGATCGTCTAAGGCGTGGTAGACAACGGGGGTGGAAAGTTCGTCGACCGAGGTGGCAAGCACCCAGGTGAACTCGCCGGAGCTTAAGATGGGGCTGAGTTCATCGCCTCGGCCGGTTCCCACAGCGAAGCCGCCACGTAGAGCAAACGGAACATCGGCGCCTAGTTCGGCGCCCACTGTACGCAGAAGATCTGGGTCGTTGATGCCCGCGAGTTTCGCATAGGCGACAAGGGCGGCAGCCGCGTCGGCCGATCCGCCACCCATGCCACCGGCAACGGGAACGTTCTTTTCGATTTCGACCTCGACGGGAACGTGTACACCGGTTTGGGCAGCCAAGCGGTTGATCGCAGACACCGCCAAGTTCGAGTGATCCAGCGGGATCGCCGTCGAACCGAACCGGCCCTTGAGCGTCACTGCGTGAACGGGGCTGAGCCCGGGGTACGTGTCGTTTCCGGACATGTTGCGCACCACGGTGTCCGGCTGGTCGAAGCACGGGCGCAGCGTGACCTCTTCATACATGTCGAGGGCTTGAAAAACGGTGACAAGTTCGTGGTATCCGTCCTCCATGCGGTCGCCCACGTGGAGGAACACGTTGATTTTCCCGGGCGCTCGCGCGGTCACGGCTGTCATGCTTAGGCCTCCCCGGCTGTGGTGGGCACGTTCTGTGGGGCTGTGTGTGGCGTGCTGTTCTCGCGCGCACGCCACGTGCGTGCAATCGTGATGAACGCGTCGATGTCCAGGGCTTCACCGCGAGTCTTGGGATCGACGCCCGCGTCCACCAGCACCTGTTCAGAATCCGCGCCTGACCCTACAAGGCCGGCGAGCGCCTGCCTGAGCGTCTTACGGCGCTGGGCAAAGGCCGCGTTGACCACATCAAACGTGGCCCTTCGCAGTTCCTCGTCACCGTATGGTTCCGCGTGTTTCACGATCCGCACCAGCCCGGAGCCAACGTTGGGGGCCGGCCAAAAGACGTTCTTCCCAATGTCCGACCCGCGAGTCACGGCTCCGTACCACTTGGCCTTCACGCTGGGTGCCCCGTACACCCGCGAACCTGGGGTGGCAGCCAGACGGTCTGCCACCTCGGCCTGCACCATCACCAACACCGAGGTCAGCGACGGGAACGTTTCCAGGAAGTGCATGAGCACCGGAACAGCCACATTGTACGGCAAGTTCGCCACCAGAGCCGTGGGAGTGGTGGGAAGTTCGGTGACGTGAAGGGCGTCGGCATTGATAAGGGTGAGCGGGTGGGCGTCCGGGGCGTGTTCGTCGATGGTGCGCGGAAGCCGGGAGGCCAGCAACGTGTCGATCTCGACGGCCGTGACAGGGTGGCCTGCTTCCAGCAGCCCCAGCGTGAGCGACCCTAATCCCGGGCCGATTTCCACGACCTGCTCGCCGGGGGTCAGCTGTGCTTCTTCCACGATCATGCGCACCGTGTTTGGGTCGATCACGAAGTTTTGACCACGCGTTTTCGTGGGGCGAAGCCCCAGTTCATGTGCAATCTCGCGAACGGTGCGCGCGGTCAGTAGTGTGCTCACGTCTCCACCCTATACGCCAGTTACGATAGTGAAATGGATCCCAGCACTTTGAAACAACTTCTTGACGTTTCTGCTTTAAAGATTCTGGATTCACTCGATTACGACCGTTCGCGTGAGTTGCAGCTGAATAAGCAGTTGAGAGGGCAGGGTTTGAGCCCTGAACTCACGGCGGCGATCCTCACACAGGCTCAGTTGCGCATCGAGGCCGAGGACAAGTTTGGTCCGTTTGCGTCACACATGTTGTTTACCCGCGACGGGTTGGCGCAGGCCACGCGGCTTCCGGTTGCCGCCCACCACGCGGCGCGCATGCGTCAGGCTGGGGTCACCTCGGTTGTTGATTTGGGGTGCGGGGTTGGTGCGGATGCGCTGGCTTTTGCGGGCACGGATGTGCAGGTGCGCGCCGTTGAGATTGATGAGGTGACCGCTGCGATCGCGGCGTTCAATATGCGTGAGTTCCCCACCGCCGAGGTCGTTCACGGTGCCGCTGAGGATCAGGACCTGGCGGGGTTTGACGCGCTGTGGTGCGACCCCGCCCGCAGGTCGGGTTCGCACCGGGATGGGCAAGCGCGAAGGCTCAGTGATCCGGAGTCGTTTTCGCCTTCCCTGTCGTGGGTGGTTGAGAAGGCCGCCGAGGTGCGAGCAGCTGGCGTGAAGATGGGACCGGCGTTGGATCATGCGCTCGTGCCGGACGAGTGGGAAGCCCAGTGGGTTTCGCACAATGGCGATGTCGTTGAAGTGGCTCTGTACGCGGGCGACGCGTGCCAGCGTGCGGGGCGCTCTGCTCTTCTCATGGGCGATGGGCCAGGCACGCTCACGGTACATGAGTCCGAGGTGCCCACTGAGGACGAACCCGGGGTTGGTGAACTGGGCGAGTATCTGTTTGAACCTGACGGCGCCCTAGTGCGCGCCGGGCTAGTCACTGCCCTGTGTGACCCTCTAGGTGCGTGGCGGATTTCGCCCAAGATTGCGTACCTGACGGGTGAAGCTCTTGTGACGGGCATCGCGCAGCGCGCGGTGTCTCAGTACCGGATTGTTGACGTGTTGCCCGCCGGTATTAAAGCGTTGCGCCAAGCTTTGAAGGCCCGCAACATTGGCAAGGTCATCATTAAGAAACGTGGAATGGATATTGTTCCCGAGAAGGTACGTCGCCAGCTGAAGCTCACCCAGGGCAGCGAGTCAGCGACTTTGGTTTTCACCCGTGTGGGCGAAAAACACGTGGTGTTGTTGACGCAGCCCGTGACGGCGTAACCAGCGGGCGCCGGGCGCCGGACGCCCAGCCAGCGCTACTTTCCGCACTGAGGCGACTTACCGCGAACCTTCACGGGGACCTGCGCCTTCGCCTCCAGTGTGCCTGCCATGTATTTGGCTGCGGCATCCATCGCGTACTCATTGCCGGAATAGGTGGCGATGACGGTGTGGGCCTTGGCTCGGTCCACGTTCCACGGGGCACCGATTCCCACAACGTACTTCGCCCCGTCCGCCGGTTTTTGTCCCACGCTCACGGTGGGACCGTTACCAACAGATATGCCATTGTTTTTGAACGCTTCTGTCAGCCGCTTGACCGCCACCTGGTCATCGCCAACGACGCGGGCCTGCTTCAGTGGCTTAGCCACTTTGCACTCACCGCTCACAACAGAAAGCGACTCTTCCGCATACGCACGCAACGCGTCCTCAGGCTTGGGGGCACTCCCCTTGGCGGTCTCAGCGCTACGCTTGTGCCACAGGCTCAGTGACACCACTCGGATTGCCGCCTCCGTCAACCGTTTACGTGGCAGGTCGCCGCTCTTCACCGCCTTCACGATGCTCGCGTGAGCATGCTCGATGTCGTTTGGCATAAGCGCCAGGTCAGCACCCGCCTTAATCGCCGTGAGTGCCGCGTCCTTTTGCGTGATCGCTCCCATGTTCAGCGCATCGGTCACTGCCACATGCTCAAAGCCAACGTCTTTACGCAAAGTTTCGTACACCTCGGGGTTGAGATCAGCAGGGAGCTTTTCCTTCCCGGGCAACGCAATGTGGCCAACCATGACCATAGGGACCCCCACCTCGGCGGCTTTTCTAAACGGTTCAAACTCCGTTTTGCCCAGCTTTTTGAGCGACTTCTTGGACACCGGCAGGGATTCGTGCGAATCGACCGTGAGGGAACCGTGGCCCGGAAAGTGTTTGGCGGCCGAACCAATCCCAGCCTTGCTATACCCGTTCACTGCGGCCGCGACCGTGTCGCTCACCGAGCCAGGTTTGTCGCCGGCAGACCGCACGTTGATTGCTGGGTCTTTCGCACCCACGGTGACATCGGCGACAGGGGCAAAGTCGATCGAAAAACCGGCGTCGCGTAGTTCCGCACCTTGCGCGTGGGTCGCGTTGGTGACTGTGTCCTTGTTGCGCACGGCCCCACCGGCCATGAGTGGCGGGAACGGCATGGTTGCCGAACGTACGCGGGCAACGGGGCCGCCTTCCTGGTCGACTGAGGTCAGAACCGGCCAGTCGCGGTCTTTGCCGCCTTCCTTTATGGCCGAGGTGGTCGCCTGCAGGTCTTTCAACGTGGCTGTTTCGCCCAGGTTGTATGTCATGACGATGCTGCCCGACAGGTGCAAGCGTTTGATGGTGTCCGCGGCGACCTTCGGATCCGTTCCGTGGTACGTCATCATCAAAACAGATCCGGCCAGTTCTTCATCCGACATCTGTTCGACGATCTTTTTTGCTTCCGCAGTGTCCTCTTCGCTGATTCCTTCAATCGGCGCCGGGCCTTGGGGCTCAGGGGCGTTGGAAGTGGTTTGGGACTTTTCGGCTTTCTGCGCGGGGTCTGACGTGTGCGTGGGGGTCCCTTGGGATCCTCCACAACCGGCCAATAACAGAGCACAGATTCCTGCGGTAATTAAACGACGCATGAGCCCAAGTTTAGCTAGGCTGTTATGTGCAATTGCTAAACGAGAGGCGACTCAATGACGCAGTACGTGATCGACGTGGATCAACTTCACCCGCTTCTGGGTACACCCCGTGTTCGGATCCTGGATGTGCGGTGGACCTTGGACAAGCCCAACGGTTACCCGGACTATCTGGAAAACCACATTCCCGGCGCCACGTACGTATCTCTGGACGAACAGCTGTCTGGCCACCGCCCCGATCAACCACACCTGGGTCGCCACCCACTTCCCAGCGTTGAGGAGTTTCAGCAGACTCTGCAGTGCCTGAGTGTTGACGAGAAGTCCACGGTTGTCATCTATGACGACGCTTCGTCGCTTGCGGCGGCCCGCGCGTGGTGGCTGTTTATGTGGGCGGGGCTCACGAACGTTCGCGTACTCAACGGAGGCCTGGCCGCCTGGAAGGACGCTGGCTACGAACTGGAACACGGCCCAGACACCAATGAACGCGTGCCGTCGTCATACTCCGTCACCCCAGCCCTTCCCACTACCGATGCAGCCGGGGCAGCTGAACTCGCCCGCACCGGCATCCTCATCGACTCCCGCGCCGCCGAACGCTACCGCGGGGACAACGAACCCATGGACCCCAAGGCCGGCCACATTCCCGGTGCCATTAACCGGCCCACAACCCTCAACACCCCTAACGGGCTGTGGCTCTCAGAGGACGAACTACGCAAGGCGTGGAACGACCTCGGCGTGCTGGATGAAACGGGCAAGGTTACCGCGGAAGTGGGGGTTTACTGCGGGTCTGGTGTCACAGCGTGTCATAATGCGTTGAGCCTGATGAGCGTGGGCGTGACCCCGGTTTTGTACGGTCCTTCCTGGTCAGGGTGGTCATCGGACGATTCAAACCCCGTTGCGACAGGCGACCAAGCGAGCTAGCTCACACCGTATCTTCCTGGGCTACGCACTAGGATTGCGATCATGGTTGATTTTGCGCAGTCCCCCCGTTCGACCTTAGGGATCGAATGGGAGCTAGCCCTGGTTGACAAGGAAAATTTGGACTTGGTGCCCCGCGCCGGGGAGGTCCTCAACCTTGTTGCTGATGCTGGTCTCGATTCGTGCATCGTGGGCGAAATGCTCACGAACACGGTCGAGGTTGTTACCGGGGTGCATGAGCGCGTGTCTGACGCAGTTGCGGACCTCAAGGATTCTGTTGCGCAGCTTCGCGAAATCACCAACCCGCTGGGCCTGGACCTCATGAGTGCGGGAACTCACCCGTTTGCGCACTGGCGCGAACAACAGGTGACCGACAAAGAGCGTTACGCAGAACTCATCAACCGCACGCAGTGGTGGGGCCACCACATGCTCATTTACGGGGTTCACACGCACGTCGGTATCGACAAACGCGAGTATGTGTTGCCCATTATGAACGCACTCATGTGCTACGTGCCGCATCTGCAAGCGGTGAGTGCGTCCAGCCCGTTTTGGGAAGACACGGACACTAGTTACGCATCCAACCGCGCCATGTTGTTCCAGCAGTTGCCCACCGCTGGGTTGCCGTACCCGTTCACCGAATGGCGCGAGTACGACAAGTACGTACGCGACATGCTCAAGACCGGCGTGATTGACCAGATCAATGAGATCCGGTGGGATATCCGGCCTGCTCCTAAGTGGGGAACCATTGAGGTGCGGGTGTGTGATGGGATGCCTACCATCGCCGAGGTCGCCGCAGTGACCGCGTTCGTCCAGTGTCTGGTGCACCACTTCTGCGATCGCTTGGACCGCGGGTTGAGTTTGCCCACCATGCCGCAGTGGTTCCACGTGGAAAACAAGTGGCGTGCCGCGCGTTACGGGATGGACGCGATCATCATTGAAAACGAGCTGGGGCGTGAACGCCTGGTGAAGCACGTGATTGCTGATGAGGTGGAGTTCTTGGCCCCGATTGCTCGTGAACTTGGGTGCGAGGATGAGCTTCTGGGCATGTTAGAGTTCGCACGCATTGGCGCGTCATATGAGCGCCAGCGAGCCGTCTACGAAAACACGGGCGACATGTTCCAAGTGGCCAAGCTTTTGGCTGACGAGTTCAAGTCCACGAAGCCTTCTGAAGTCACCCCTGGGTCTGGCGCGGAGTAAGTTACTGGTTTACCCACCACAAGTGAGCTGCTGAGGTGGTTTGTCCCGTTTTCTCTACAAAGGCCAGCACACTTTCGTGTGGGGTGTAGAGTAACGGGCCGATTTTGGGCCGAAAACGTGAACAAAACGAACAAAAAGGGCAATTAGTCAACACCCCTTTCGAGAGGTGTCGGGTAAACCACTCAGCGCGGTCCCCAGCACACACGACTTAGTGGCACAGGTGTACCCGGGAAATCGGGTTTTCCACAGATCGTTCATGGGCTATAGCACAATCGAACCCCGGGGCCTACATTCAGCGCATGGAGTTCGAAAACACGTCACACCACACCCTGCATGTTCCAATGTCTTTACAGGAGGCGCGTACGCGTGGTCTCCGCTCATCACAGCTCACACCGGCATTCCTTAGAGACCACAAACTGAGGGGAACACCTCTAGTTGGTGCACAGATAGAGATACTATTGTTGAGCAGGCTTGTGATCAGCTAAGAACGCTTGCAACGTGTTGTACTCATGTTCGTACTTGGAGGCAGGCGAATTCGGTTGCTGAAGCAACCCCGTTCCCGTCACTAATCCAGTTGCTTCGTCTCGGGCGAAACATGGGTAGACAAGACTAAGCATCGTTTCCACCTTTTCAATCCTCTCATCTTTATTTTCCGCAAACGCGGATTCGCAACAGTAATGAAATGTCCCCAGCGCAATGTCTACCAGCGAGTTAAAATGCGAAAAGCGATGGTCCGTAAATGAGTAATGAATAATTTCCGGAATTCCTATGATCTCATCTTTAAAGGGAATCTGACTTTGTGCAATTTTTGCTATTTCATTGTTACTCCATTTTTCGTCCACACGGTCAAGACAAACAGCGCCAGGCTCGTCTTGCAAGAAAATTTTTGCATAGTGGCGAAAAAGGTTTTGCATATTCCATACAACTCCCTCAGTTCGCTTCAACGGATTGGCAATACTGTGATGAATGTACAGCGCGAGAAACTTAATATCCAGTTCCTTAATAAGCTCAAGCGCCTCTCTTTTCGACGCCGTCCAATCTTCAATCGACACCCTCTCCTTAGGCCTCGAATTCGAACTGAACTTGAATGGGTCCGTTTGACTGTAGTTAAACTTATTTCGAATTTCCTTAGTGCGCGCTGTAGCAGTTATAAACTGATTTTCGTCAGCAACTAAACCGCCGATATAGAAAAACTTTTCTTTTCCTGAACGGCCGGTTTCATCGACATGAAACGTATACAAATTTACCTCCGGTAAGTCTGGGATATACCAAGCTAGAATTCTAAAGGTGAGTTCGCTACCAGGTTAGATGTCTATCTTCCATCTGCAGATACTCAGGGCGTCAAGCATCACCGCCCCTGCGCTTTAGGCATGGCTGCCGCAGCACTTGTTGGTCCCGAGTCGCTACAGGTGTTGGGTAAACCGGTCACGCGCGGAAGTCACCCCAGGGACTTGCGCAGAGTAGGCCACGCCTTCGCGAACTCAGGGTGTAAAGGGTAGCTCTCAACCTGGCCCACGGGAACCCATGCGAGTTCCTCACTTTCGGGGTCACTAATGCTTTCTTCCAGTCGCGCCAGAGCCCGGCAAATCACCGTGGTGTACGTCCAACCGCTCTTGTCGACCGTGTACTCGTCAATGATCTCAATGTCGTGCCCGTCAAGAGCCGGCACACCTGCTTCTTCGTGACTTTCGCGAATCGCAGCCACCACGTCACTTTCGCCCTTGTGCTTGGCCCCTCCCGGAATGCCCCACGTCCCTCCGTGGGCTGACCACGCAACCCTGTGCTGAAGCAAAACGCCCCGCTCCGGGTCATGAATGAGCAAACCGGCAGCTCCGAACAGTCCCCAGAACCGACCCTGGGGTGTTTCGCACCAGCCGTCACCAGACACGAAGGAGACCTGTGGGTCAGACATAGACGTGGTCGACCTCCAATGAGCTTGTCACTCCAAACGAAAAGTTAGACGGTGGCAATCCACGGCTCAGAACCTCGGCCCCCAACGCAGCCACCATGGCACCGTTATCCGTACACAGCGCAAACGGCGGAATCCGCAACGTCACTCCAGCCTGCGCACAGTCCTGCTCAAGGCGAGCGCGCAACCGCCCATTCGCCGCAACTCCCCCACCCACAAGCAAATGAGGAATGTTGAAGTCTTCACACGCCAACAACGCTTTTTTCACCAACACGTCCACAATCGCTTCTTCGAAGCTGGCCGCGACATCCGCAACATTGGCGTCCGGTGTTTGAGTGACATACCGCAGGGCCGCGGTTTTCAAACCAGAAAAAGAAAACGAATAGCGTCGTTCCGGGTCACGCATATCCTTTGCAGACGTAAGCCCCCGCGGGAACGCAACCGCGTGCGGATCACCTGCAACCCCGTCAGTGAAAGCACCCGAGGCAGCACGCGAGATGTTCGGGCCACCGGGATAGTCCAAACCCAGCAGACGCGCTGTCTTATCGAAGGCTTCACCCGCCGCGTCATCAATCGTGGCACCCACCAGTTCCACCCCGTCGACAATGTCGGTGATGGTGAGAATTTCGGTGTGCCCACCAGATACCAGCAACGCCACGGTGGGCAGTGTGAGCCCCGGCGAATCGGGTGCCACCATATCGACGGCCACGTGTGCCGCCAAGTGGTTCACCCCGTACAGTGGCAGGCCCGTAGCAGCGGCCAGACCTTTAGCCGCAGACACTCCCACCATAAGCGCCCCGCTCAGTCCCGGCCCGGCCGTTACGGCTATCCCGTCGAGGTCGTTCAAAGTCACGCCCGCATCGTCCAGCGCCGCCTGCACGGTAGGACCAATAGCGTTGATGTGCGCCCGGGAGGCCACCTCGGGCACCACTCCCCCGTAACGCACGTGTTCGTCCATGGACGAAGCAACCGTGTTCGTCAGCAGGGTGCGACCACGCACGATCCCCACACCGGTTTCATCGCACGAACTTTCAATCCCTAACACCAACGGTTCGGTCACAGGTCCTCCACCGTGAGGTTCGCGTACTTGCGCGCTTGGGTATCTTCGTCGATGTCCACGTTCTTCAGACCCAGCTCAGTAAGCAGGGCGCGCAGGTGCGTGTCCCACACCGGCCCAATCTCGGGAACCGTGTGCGCCGCTTCCTCATAAGTAGCGAACGTCTGAGTCACCGTAATACGTGTTGAATCAGGCTTTTCGCCATTGACGCTCAAGCCCACTCGCCCAAAAGGAAGTTCCAGCAAGAAGAACCGCTGATCTTCGCACCCGATGATTTCCCCGGCAAGCGCTTCACCGTCAAAGTCGAAAGTCACAACGTCGTCATCTCGGCTCCACGGAGCGAACCACTGGGAAGCAGAATCAGGATCCGTCACGTAGTTCCACACGGTTGCACAGTCCACGGGGGCGTCCGCGCTGATCACCAAATCACAGCCGTCTTCCCATTCAGTGAGTGTGGCCTCAATGTCCATACTCACAGGCTACTACGCATGATGAGGGCGTCTGCGCCCGCATAGTAGCCGGCCCGCCGGTTTATCTCTTCAAACCCGCGCGAAGCGTATAAGAATATGGCGCGTTCGTTGTCGTCACGCACGTCCAGATACAAGGCTTCAACTCCTGCTTCGCGCGCAGCGTCCATGGCGACATCCAAGAGCCGACTGCCGACACCTCGGCGGTCACTGGCCAGCGTCAGAATGTCACCTTGGGGGCCGGAAACTGAGAGCCCCACATACCCCAGAACCTGGCCACCGTCGCGCTCGACCCAAAACCGGTTGCCCGGCACGGCCATTTGCGACCAAAAGAATTCTTCGCTCCAGGCTTGGCTTCCAAAACTCTTCTCATCGAGGACAGCCACGGGGGCGATGTCCATCCACCGCATGCGTTCGATCATTGCCGGGGCTGGGCGTCCGGTTCGCGCAAGTACAGCGGCGAGGTGTCGAGAAGCGCCCCCAGCTCCTCCGGGTTGCCCGGTTCCGGCTGGGCGCACAGGCCGAGGTCGCCGGCCGTGGGTTCGGTGAATTCGTCTTCCGTACGTGCTGGGTTGCCCAGGGTTTCCGCGTAGAGCGCAAAACCTCGCCCAATCCGGGCGGCCGCCGGCGTGAGGCCGGCCGGGAGGACCACGCGCGGCCCGTCGATCACGGTCACGGTAGATCCCAAGCGGTAGGTGGTTGCGTACACCTCTTTGCGGCGGGCGTCGGTGGCGACCGTGACGTCGCCTGTGATTCCGTGGGCTGCTGCGCGGAACGCTAACGCGTCGTGGCTGCGCACACCATAGATGGGAATACCCAAACCGAGCGCGTATCCGATCCCGGTGGCGATCCCAGCGCGCAAGCCGGTGAAAGGCCCGGGCCCCACGCCCACGATCACCCGCTGCGGCTTCACGTCCTGGGTGATTTCGCGGATTGCGGGGCCTACAAATTCGGCGTGTTTGCGGGCGCTGAACGTGGTGCGCTGGGCGCGTACTTCCCCGTTTGAGTCCACCAGTGCCACGCTCGCCGCCGCCGAGGTGTCAATCGCCAGAGTGATCACAGCGCCTCCTGGCATGCGGTTGTCAGCTGTTCGACTCGGCCTTCCCACCGTGGACCGTGCGCGCCTAGCGTGTAGGTGCGGGCTTCGGATTCGGGGTCGGGTTCGGGCCTGTCGATGAAGATGTCCAAGTACGAATCGCTCAACTGTTCTGCCTTGCCTCGGCCCCATTCGATGATGGTGACCATGTCGTCAAGTTCAGAGTCGAGGTCCAGGTCGTCCAGCTCCATCGCGTCTTCTAAACGATACGCGTCGACGTGAACAAGCCCCGGCCCGTCTCCCACCGCTTGGTGTTCACGCGCAATGACGAACGTGGGCGAGGTGATCCGGCCACGCACGTTGAGCTCCTTCCCGATCATCTGGGTAAGCGTCGTTTTCCCGGCACCCAGGTTCCCAGTCAGCAGAATCACGTCCCCGGCCTGCACATGAGCGGCCAGCACGCGGGCAAAAATGGCTGTCTGTTCCACGGACGACGTGAGGATCACGTGTGCTCCTGTTCTATGCGCGGCACGCGAGCTCCCAAGCGTGTGACGATGTCGTAGTTGATGGTGCCCGCCCACTGCGCCCATTCGTCGACGTGCGGGCCACCGTTGCCCCAGACCACCACGGGGTCCCCTGGCGACACTTGCGCATCGCCCACGTCGGCGATCATCTGGTCCATTGCGATCGACCCCACGACGGGGAACGCTTTGCCGTGAATGGCCACATGCGCTTTTTGGGAGGCTTGGCGCGGGATTCCGTCCCCGTACCCGCCGGCAATAAGCGCAAATTTGGACGGCGCCGAGGTGGTATACCGCAACCCGTATGAGGCACCTTGGCCTGCAGGCACGTCCTTGGCTGCGCACACGTGCGAGACCAGTGTCATCGCAGGTTGGAGGCCTTCCGAGTAGGCGCGGTTTTCTCCTTCAAAAGGGCTGAGTCCGTATATGGCCACACCGGCACGCACCGTGTTTCCGGGCACCGGATCCATGGAGAGGATCGCTGGTGAGTTGGCGATGTGCTCCATGAGGGTGTCGATCCCGAGCGTTGTTTTTACGGTGTCCACATCCTGGTTGAATCGCTCAACCTGGATCGTATTGAAGTCATTTTTGGGTTCGTCAGCACACGCGAGGTGTGTCATAACACCGCACACTTTCACACCCTGTGCGGTGGACAGTTGTTCTAGCACCAGTTGCAGTTGCATGCGGTTGAGACCGTTGCGTCCCAGTCCCGTGTCGACTTTGAGGTGGATACGCGCGGTTTTCCCGGTGGTGTGAGCCGCGTTGAAAATTGCTTCGAGTGCCGCCGGTGATCCCACGCCCAGCTCGATTCCGCGTTCAACGGGTTCAGAGAGGTCAGCCTGCGGTTCATACAGCCAACACATGACAGTGTGGTCGCGCTGATCGCTCAGGTCAGCAAGAATGTCTTTCACGGCTAAAGCTTCGGGAATTGTCGCAGTGCCAAATTGTGTCACCCCAGCGCGAGCCAGAGCAGGCACAACCAGATTCACGCCGTGCCCATAGGCATCGGCTTTGACGATTGCGACGAGTTGTTTTCCTGCCGCGCGGTCCTGCAACAGTTGCACATTGTGGACGAGTGCGCGCGTATCAATCACGGCCGTCAGCGGTGCAGACGTCATGAATCCTCCCTGTGCGAACGTGCGACTTCCAGAATAGTCTGAGCGGTTTCCAATGCGCGGGTTCCGGCAGCTGCGTGGTGAATCAGAACAGCGTTCGCCGCGACTACAGCGGCACTCCGCGAACCACCCGGTTGCTCGGTTGCCATGAGGGCACCCATGATGCCGGCCAAAACATCTCCGCTGCCTGCTGTTGCCAAGCGCGCCGGACCTACAGGGGTTGCGTGGACGGTGCCGTCGGGTTCACTGATGACAGTGCGCGCACCTTTCAACAGCACGCAACAACCCAGTTCAGATGCCAAGCGACGTGCCCAGTGCGCAGGCGCTGACTCAATCTCCTCACGCGTCACGGCCCACCCGCGTGACTCGCACAGCGCTTGGGCTTCACCTGCGTGTGGAGTGAGAACCCAGTTGTTGCGTACCTTGTTCACACGTGCCAGCGCGCCTGCGTCGATCACGGCCGGCAACGAGTTCTCATACGCCTCATCCAACACCTCATCGACCAGTTCATCTTCCGGCGCCCCCGGGCCCACAACCCAGGCTTGAACGCGACCCCAACCGGTAACCACCTCGGGCACGGAATGCATGACCAGCTCAGTCGCACCACCCACGTACCGCACCATGCCCACGCCGGTGTTCTGCGCGGAAAGCGAGGTCAACACCGCAGCACCGGGATACTGCCGTGACCCGGCTGCAACGCCAAGGACTCCACGTGAGTACTTGTGGTCGCTCTCCTCCGGCGCTGGCACACGTGCCGTGGTGTGCAGGTAGCCCGCCGGGGCGTCCGTGCTGGTCAAGCCGATGTCCACGCACTCAACCTGGCCGCAATACGCAGCCCCGGGCTGCACAAACAGCCCGGCTTTCAACATGCCAAAAGTCACCGTGTGAGTCGCGCGCACCGCGTGCGGATCGACCTCGCCCGTGGACGCGTTCACACCCGTGGGGGCATCGACGGCAATGCACAGCTGATCGCACGCCTCGTTTTGCCACGCGGTCAGCTGGCTCGCCAACGGTTCGCGCAGCGCCCCAGACGCGCCGGTCCCTAAGATCCCGTCGATGACCACGTCGGCTTCCAGCGCCCCGTC
Organism: Brevibacterium sp. ACRRH; assembly: GCF_022346365.1. Taxonomy (NCBI): domain Bacteria; kingdom Bacillati; phylum Actinomycetota; class Actinomycetes; order Micrococcales; family Brevibacteriaceae; genus Brevibacterium; species Brevibacterium sp. ACRRH. The sequence continues at coordinate 406,948 of NZ_JAKRMN010000001.1, read as the reverse complement.
CCACTCCGTAGTGACCCGTACGCCCGCAGCCACCGCGGCGGCCGCCCCTTCCTCGTGCGCAGATTGGGCGACGGTCACGGCTTGGCAACGGACACCTCGGCGGGCTAAAAACGCCAGCGCGTACAGCGCGTCGCCACCGTTGTTGCCCGAACCCACCAACGCGACCGCCCGGGTCCCATACACGTTCCCGTACTTTTTCCGCAGTTCCCGCACAACCACATGCGCCAGCCCCGTGGCCGCTTTCAGCATGAGTTCCTTGCCCTGCCCAGCGGCCAGAAGAGGCGCTTCCGCGTCGCGCACGTGTTGCGAGGTATACAGCGGTTGCATGTTAGTCCTTGCTCAAACGGTTGAGTGCCAGCGCGGCTAGAAACGCCGCCTGGTCACCTAGCGCTGTATCCGTGTGCCGCGCCCGAGGTGAATGGTTAGCTTCCCATGTATCTTCCGGCCCGTATGCCGCACCGAAGTGGCCATACGATCCGGGGACGAGGTCGAGGATGCGGGAGAAGTCTTCAGACCCCACCCGCGGGTGTTCCATGAGGTGGACACGTTCGGAGCCGAACAGCGCTTCAGCGGTTTCGAGGAACAGAGCGTTTTCGTCGTTGTTGTTGGTGGTGGCCGGCAGCAGGCGGTACATGTTGGCTTCCGCGGTCAGGCCGTGAGCCTGCGCAATCCCTTCCACCAGGGCGGGGAGCACCCGTTCGCATTCGCGTGTGGTTTCTTCCGAAAACGTGCGTACGCTCGCCGCTAGATACGCGGAATCGGGAATGACGTTGGGCGCAGTTCCTGCCTGGAACTGACCCACCGTGAGCACCACGGGGTCCCACGCAAAGAAGTGCCGGGACACAAACTCTTGCAACTGTCCCACGATCGCTGCCCCAACCTGCACCGGATCCAAGGCGGCTTCCGGACGGGCGGCGTGACCACCTCGGCCGCGGACAGTGATTTCCAGGTTGTTCGCAGACGCCATGTACGAACCCGGTTTGGAGTACACGTGACCTGGGGGCTGATCGGCGGAAACGTGGACTCCGTAGGCCGCTACAACTGGGACACCGGCGGCGTCGAGTACGCCTTCGTCGACCATCTTTCCGGCCCCGTCGTAGCCTTCTTCACCCGGTTGGAACATGAACACCACGTCACCGGCCAGTTCGCTCTTGCAGGCGTGCAAAACGTGGGCGGCTCCAATGAGCCCAGTGACGTGCAGGTCGTGACCACACGCGTGCATGTTTCCGTTTGTCGAGGCAAACTCAAACCCGGTCGCTTCGGTCACGGGCAATGCGTCCATGTCACCGCGCAGGAGCACCGCTTGAGGGTTGTCGCCACGCTTGTCACCACGTAACACGGCTACGACCGAATCCAGATTCGTTCCAGTCGTTATTTCAAGATCCAAACCGTGAAGCGCGTCCAACACGGTCTTTTGTGTGGCGGGAAGTTTGAGTCCCAGTTCGGGGTTCTGGTGAATACGCGTGCGAATGTCACGCAACCGGGGAGCCAACTGCTCCGAAACTTCCACAACCTTCTTGAATAAGTTTTCGTTCGCCGTCATGACGTTAAGCCTAGTAAACCTAGTCGCGGGCAGAACACAGTGGTCAAACAAACACAAAAAGTTCTGAACAAGGCAGGCACGTTCACCCACACGTCACTCATTCGTGATGAGCTAGATATATGACTGAGGTTCTCACAGCCACCCCACCGTACGACGCAGTGATCTTCGACATGGACGGAGTCGTCACCGACACCGCTTCACTCCATGCGGCCGCGTGGAAGCAACTGTTTGACTCCGCGCTGGCCAACCCCAAGCTCAAAGACGCAGCAGTCGAGTTCCCGGAAGAACTCGACGCATCTGAGTTCTCTATCGCCACCGACTACCGGGCGTACGTCGACGGGCGCCCACGCGAAGACGGCGTCCGTGAGTTCTTCGCGTCCCGTGGCATCACGCTTCCGGAAGGCGATGACGACGACCCGGCAGGCGCCCTGACCGTTCACGGGCTTGCCCGTCACAAGAACGACGCGTTCAACGACGAACTCAAGAAACAAGGTGTGCGCACCTTCCCAGGGACCATCAACCTCATCGAGCGTCTGCGGGCAGGTGGACGCAAGATCGGCCTCGTCACTGCCAGCCGCAACGCGCCCGCCCTCTTAGACAACGCGCAGATCACCGAACTCTTCGACACGATCGTCGACGGGCAGACCGCACGGGACGAAAACCTCCCAGGCAAACCCCAACCCGACACGTTCCTCCGAGCCGCCAACGACCTCGGCGTAGAACCCCGCAACGCCGTTGTCGTTGAAGACGCGATCTCTGGTGTGCAAGCGGGGCGAGCCGGAAAATTTGGCCTAGTTATTGGTGTTGACCGCCACGGTAACCGCGACGAACTCACTGACGCTGGCGCCGATGTGGTCATCGGCGACCTGCACGAACTCGACCTGGGCGAGCGTCGCGACCGCCCCCGCACGCTCGTCTACGTGGGTGGCGAAGACCACCACAAAGGCAAGCGCGCCACCCTCACCACCCTGGGCAACGGGTACATGGCCATCCGAGGAACCGCCTCGGAGATCAAAACAGGACACCGCGGGGCACCCGGAGCCTACATCGCTGGGATCTTCAACCGCCTCACGTCAACCGTTCAAGGGCGCACCCAAGTTCACGAATCCATGGTGAACCTGCCACACTGGGCCGCCCTGGATGTGAAGTTCGCTGACGGGGAATGGCTGTCGGACCGCGGACTCACCGTGGTGTCCGAAGAACGCACCCTCAACTTTGACGACGGCGCGCTGGTGCGTCACCTAGTCGTTCAAGACCCGCACGGGCGTTCGCTCAAACTGTGCCAACGCCGCATCGTGTCCATGGACAAACAGCACTTGAGCGCCACACTTACCCGCGTGGAGACGCTCAGCGACGAACCGCAAAAGGTGCATGTGCGTTTGGGGATTGACGCGCGCGTCAACAACGACAACGTGGCCGAATACGACCAGCTGGCCAAACAGCACATTGAGACCCGCCACGCGAAGGTACTCGACGACGGCACCCTGCTCACCGAAGTCATCACCGAACAGAGCCGGACTCGTGTGGCCATGGCCCAGCGCACCCGCGTGACAGAACAGCGCGTGGATTTCTCCACCCAGCGCGTTCCCGGGGAGACTATGGGATACGACGTCGAAACGGTGAGCGAAGAAAACGAGCGTGGAAAAGCGATCTACCGTGAACACGCGTTTACTGTTTACCCTGGTCACGCTTACGACTTCGACACGGTGACCGCGACCGTCCACTCCCGTGACCCCGCCTTGAGTTCAGTGCGCGGAGGTGCAGTCCAGCACCTCGACTGGCTGCCCGACTGTAGCTTTACAGCGCTCCTCCCGGGACACCGAGCAGCCCTTGCCAAGCTGTGGGACCGGTTCGGAGTGGAGGTGGAGACCACCTCGGGATCAGCAACCCAAACACAGCTCATGGTGGATCTGCACACGTTCCACCTCATCCAGTCCATGTCGCCGCATACCGTGGCACAGGACGTGGGAACTACAGCGCGCGGCATGACCGGAGAGGGGTACCGCGGGCACATCTTCTGGGACGAAGTATTCGTCATGCCGTTGCTGAACATGAGGTTCCCCGAGATCTCCAAATCCCTGCTCATGTACAGGTGGCGCAGGCTCGACGCTGCCCGCCAGCTAGCACGCGAATCCGGTTTCAAGGGAGCTCAGTTCCCATGGCAGTCAGGTTCAGACGGGCGTGAAGAAACGCCCGAGGAACTGTGGAACCACCGCTCTAACCGGTGGATGCCAGACAACTCGCGCAGGCAATACCACGTGGGGCTTGCCGTGGCGTACAACGCGTGGCAGCACTACCGCGCGACTGCCGACACCAAGTGGTTGGCGGAGCAGGGTGGTGAGCTCATCATCGAAATTGTGCGCCTATTCGCCTCGATGACCGAGTACGACGCGGCCGAAGACCGCTACCACATCCGCAAGGTGATGGGACCCGACGAATACCACGACGGGTACCCGGGAACACCTGGGTCCGGTGTGGACGACAACGCCTATACCAATGTCATGGTTGCATGGCTGGCACGCCACGCGGTGCGCATTTTTGAAGTGCTGTCCTCCCACGAAGCCGATGAACTGGAGTTCAGGCTCAACATCGACCCAGAAGAAGTCACCTTGTGGGAACGCATGGCCGCACGCTTGTACGTGCCGTTCGCACCGGATGGGCGGATCAGCCAGTTCGCGGGGTACGAAGACCTCAAGGACCTGGACTTCGACGCGTACCGTCGCAGGTACGGAAACATCGGGCGTATGGATCTGATTTTGGAATCAGAAGACGATTCGACCAACAATTACAAACTGTCTAAACAGGCTGACGTCAACATGTTGTTCTACCTGTTGGGGCCCACGGGCGTGGTCAAAGAACTGCGCCGCATGGGTTACGACATGAGCGACGAAGAAGTTGAACGCACCATCGACTACTACGTGGCACATTCAACCAACGGGTCCAGCTTGTCCCGGGTCGCTAACGCTGCTGTTCTGGGCATGATTGGTCGCGAAGACGCATGGAACGAATGGCAAGAAGCCCTGCGTATCGACATTGACGACACCCAGTGGGGATCAACCGCAGAAGGTATCCACCTGGGTGCCATGGCGGGAACCGTCGACGTCATTGTGCGCGCGTTCGCCGGCGTGCTCATCCGGTTCAACCGGATCGAGTTCTACCCGAACCTGCCAAAACACGTTGCCGACGCTCGTTTCCGAGTTCTGTTCCAGGGCCAGATCATCGAGGTGTACGTCACGCACACTGAGCTCACGCTGGTGTCTCGTTCACGCGAAACCCACTCCGTGAGCGTGTTCGTCAACGGAGAGTCGCACACCTTGGAAGGTGGCGCGCGCCTGACCTTCCAGCTGTAAAGGCAGCGCTCGCGCACCTTACTCCGCGTTACGACGTGCTTCCTCGCGCGCCTTGCGACGCGCTTCCCGACTCTCTTCAGCACGCTGGCGGAATTCAGCGAGAGCCGCCAACGCCTCGGGCGAACCTGGAAGCAAAGGAGCCGGCTGGTCAACGGGCGGGTGACTGCGCACCGGGTTCCCTTCAACTACGACGAACGTGACCGTCCGGCCCGCGTCGTGGGTAATTGAGACGTGGATCGTCTCGCCTCCCATGTCGCGGAAGTGCTGAAGAACCCAACCGGAGAGCCGGAAACTGGGCGCGCCCGAAAACGCAGACACGATTTCAGCTTCCTGCCACGGAATAATCTGAGGCAGCTGCAGGGCCTTCACCAGGGCCTCTTTAGCGGAAAATCGGGCGGCCAGGGACTCCGGGGTGCGTCTCTGGCCGTTCTTCTTTAACTGCTCAGCCGGCGTGAGTAGCCGGTCCAGCAGTTCCGGAACCCGTTCAATGTGTTCGCGGAACCGCTCGACATCGGCAATATCGACTCCGATCCCAATGATGGCCACGGTTACGAATCAGCCTTGAAGTGTTGTTGAAGTTTACTCGACCGTGACTGACTTGGCGAGGTTACGTGGCTGGTCAACGTCCAAGCCCTTGGCAGACGCCAGTTCCATCGCGAAGATCTGTAGCGGGATCGTGGTCAGCAGTGGCGCCAAAAGCGTAGGCGTTGCAGGCACGTAGATGACGTCGGATGCGAACTGTTCCACCGCCGTGTCGCCTTCTTCTGCGATCACGATCGTTTTGGCGCCACGAGCTCGGACTTCTTGGATGTTGGAAACCACTTTGTCGTGCAGCGAGTAACGCGAAGCACGGCTTGGCACCACGATGAACACCGGCTGACCTTCGTCGATCAGGGCAATAGGACCGTGCTTGAGTTCACCTGCGGCAAAGCCTTCAGCGTGGATGTAGGCGAGCTCCTTGAGCTTAAGCGCACCTTCCATAGCAACGGGGAAGCCCACGTGACGCCCCAAGAACAGGACCGAAGAAGTGTCCCGCATGGACTGCGCGAGGTCGAGTACCTGCTGCTTGTTTTCGTCCAGAAGGCGTTCGATCTTGCCAGGCATCTCTTCAAGTTCGTCCAGGATGACCTTGATTTCGTCCTGGTACTTGTTGCCACGTAGCTGCGCCAAGTACAGACCAAGCAGGTAGCAGGCGACGATCTGGGCCAAGAACGCCTTGGTAGAAGCAACCGCGATTTCTGGGCCAGCGTGGGTGTAGAGCACGCCGTCAGATTCACGCGGAATGGTGGAACCGTACGTATTGCAAATCGCAATCACCTTAGCGCCCTGTTCGCGTGCGTGACGCACGGCCATGAGTGTATCCATGGTTTCACCCGACTGGCTGATCGCCACAACCAAGGTCTTCTCAGTGACGACAGGGTCGCGGTAACGGAACTCGTGAGCCAGCTCGACCTCGGTGGGGATACGGCACCAGTGCTCGATTGCGTAGCGGGCAACCTGGCCAGCGTAGGCAGCCGTTCCACACGCAATCACAACAATCTTGTCGATGCTCTTCAGCACCGATTCGTCAATGTTCATCTCTGAGAGCTGCAGATTGCCGTTCTGGTCGGTGCGACCCAGCAAAGTGTCAGCAACAGCCTGTGGCTGGTCGTGGATTTCCTTATCCATGAACGACGCAAAGCCACCCTTTTCAGCGGTCGCTGGGTCCCAGTCAACCGTGTATGACTTGCCTTCGACCGGGTTGTTGTCAGTGTCGATGATGTCGACTGATTCCGGCGTGATGGTCACGACCTGGTCCTGACCAATTTCAACCGCATTGCGCGTGTAGTCAATGAACGCTGCAACATCTGATCCCAGGAAGTTTTCACCGTCGCCCAGACCAATGACCAGCGGGCTGTTACGACGAGCGGCCACAACAGTGTCCGGGACGTCCTGGTGAATAGCCAAGAGTGTGAACGCACCTTCAAGCTGGGAAGCGGTGATGCGCATGGCTTCGGTCAAGTTGCCGGTTTCCCGGTAGTTCTTGGCGAGCTGCTGAGCGGCGACTTCCGTGTCGGTTTCGGAAGCAAACTGAGCGCCTTCAGCTTCAAGGCGTTCTTTCAGTGGCGCGAAGTTCTCAATGATTCCGTTGTGAATGAGCGCCAGCTTACCGTCGTCAGCCAGGTGAGGGTGCGCGTTCTGGTCGGTGGGTCCACCGTGGGTAGCCCAGCGTGTGTGGCCAATTCCTGTTGTGGCATCCGGAATCTGGTGAGTTTCCAACGCGTCCTTGAGGTTGGACAATTTACCGGACTTTTTCTCGCTGAACATTGGCTGTCCAGGGGTCGCAAGCGCAACACCTGCGGAGTCGTAACCCCGGTATTCCATACGCTTGAGACCACCCATAACAACGTCGATGACTGAATGGTCGCGATTGGTTACTGCCTGCTCAGCTCCATTGACAGACTGGGCACGGGTAGAAGATACATATCCCACAATTCCACACATGTGACTAATCGTACCGATTACGTAGCCAGTCGAGAAATAGAGCATGACATGGATGAGTGGGATCAAGCCGAAATGTGACGTTAAAGGTGGAAGGGTGTGGGAAAAGTGGGAGAATGTGGGCTATGAATGCGCTGACCCATCTTGATCCCGCACGTCGACTTGCCGGTTTGCGACCGGATTCGGACTCACTTCCGTCACCCTATTGGCTGTTCGATCGGGAGTCGTGGGCAGGACTTGCGGAGTCGACGTCTTTGCCATTGACGGAGAAGGAAGTTGAGCGAGTGCGCGGTTTGGGTGAACGCATCGACTTGGACGAAGTCCGTTCCGTCTACCTTCCACTGTCTGAACTTTTGAGCGTGTACGTGGCCGCCCGTGGCAACAAATACCAGATGACACGCGAATTCTTCACACCCCTACGCGAAAAGGGCAAGGACCTGACTCCCAAACGCACCCCATTTGTCATTGGGGTTGCAGGTTCCGTGGCGGTTGGAAAATCGACAACGGCGCGTGTGTTGCGTGAAATGTTGTCCAGGTGGCCCGACACTCCCCGCGTCGAACTCATCACCACTGATGGCTTCCTGTTCCCTAACGCGGAACTTGAACGTCGCGGAATTGCTGACCGAAAAGGTTTCCCCGAATCGTATGACCGCAGGCGGTTATTGCGGTTCTTGGCGAAGATCAAGGCGGGCGCACCGGAAGCACGCGCACCCGTGTATTCGCACCACACGTACGACATCATTGAGGGCGCCGAGGTGACCGTCCGTTCCCCCGACGTCGTGATCGTTGAGGGGCTGAACGTGCTCCAGGCTCCACGTCCACGTACTGACGGCCGGATTGGTGTAGCGGTGAGCGACTACTTTGACTTCTCCGTTTACGTCGATGCCAACACAAGCGACATCCGCGAGTGGTACATCCGCCGTTTCTTGAGCCTGCAGGAGGGTGCGTTTACGCGCCCTGACTCGTACTTCCACAAGTATTCGCAGCTGACACGCGAGGAAGCTGTCACCTTGGCAGGCGAAATTTGGGACTCTATTAACGCACCTAACTTGACGCAGAATGTTCTTCCCAGCCGAGGTCGTGCGGACCTGATTCTGAAAAAGGCCAGTGATCACAAGGTAAAGAGCATCCAGTTGCGGAAGTTGTAAGCGTGGCTGCTTGAGAGATCTGCTTTAGGTATCTGAATGTCGAACATTTCGCCGCACATGGTGTTGCGCCGTGCCACGGCTGCACAGAAGTACGGTGGTAAGTCGCAGTCGGTGAGCTGGTCCACGGTGGGCAGGATCCTCACGTTTGCCCGCCGTCATCGCGGTCGCATGGTGGCGTACATTGCGCTTTCCGCTCTGGCCGCGCTCGTAGGCGTCATCACACCAATTTTGTCTGGTCGCGTGGTCAACGCGATCACGGAAGGTGGGCCGGTGTCCACGATTGTGTGGCTTGCTGTTGCGATGGGTGTCATTGCGCTTGTGGACGCCGCATTGTCGTTGATCAACAGGTGGTTTTCCGCTCAAGTGGGCGAAGGGCTCATTTTCGATTTGCGTACAGCGGTTTTCGACCACGTGCAGACCATGCCAGTGGCGTTCTTTAACCGGACACGCACTGGGGCCTTGATTTCTCGTTTGAGCACCGACGTCATGGGAGCTCAGCGCGCCTTTGCGAACACACTGCCGTCCGTTGCGTCCAACCTGGTGTCGCTCCTACTCACGTTGGGTGTCATGTTTGCGTATTCGTGGCAGGTGACTGTTTTGTCGCTCATTTTGCTACCGATCTACCTGTTGCCGGCACGGTTCTTGGCGTCGAAGTTGGCCAAGCTTCAGTTCGAGGCGTCTGACCTCAACGCGGCGATGTCCACCCGCATGACCGAGCGTTTCAACGCCGGAGGTGCCACACTGGTGAAGCTGTTCGGCTCACCGAGGCGGGAGTCTGAGCAGTTCGCTCAGCGTGCTGACCGGGTCCGAGCGATTGGCGTCCGCACCGCCATGTTGCAGACCACGTTCGTGACGGCACTGACCTTGGTGTCGGCTTTGGCACTGGCCTTGGTGTACGGTTTGGGCGGTTTCGAGGCGGTGAAGGGTCAGCTCAACGCGGGCATGGTGGTGACCTTGGCGATGCTTCTGACGCGCCTGTACGCCCCGCTGACCATGCTTGCGAATGCGCGGATGGACTTCGTGAGTGCCGTGGTGAGCTTTGAGCGGATCTTTGAGGTTTTGGACCTCAAACCTGTCATTACTGAGCCTGAGCACCCACGTCCCTTGCCGTCAGGCGCCCTGTCCGTGAAGTTCGCCCGCGTGCATTTCACGTACCCGTCGGCCGCCCAGGTGTCGCTTGCGTCGTTGGAAGATGTGACTGCGTTGGATACGCGGGAACCCGCCGAGGTGTTGCACGGTATTTCGTTTACGGTACCTGCCGGGTCGACGGTTGCGCTCGTGGGTTCGTCTGGGGCAGGCAAGTCGACGATCGCGTCCTTGGTGCCACGTTTGTATGACCCGTCCTCGGGCTGTGTGCGACTGGGCGGTGTAGATGCCCGCGAGGTTGCTTTTGCCGACCTCAAGGCTGGCGTGGGCATGGTGACGCAGGACGGGCATCTGTTCCACGATTCGATTCGTGAAAATCTTGTTCTTGCCAAACCGGATGCCACGGACCAAGAAATCCAGTCCGCCCTACAACGAGCCCGCATGTCTGGCGTTGTTGACGCATTGCCTGACGGCGTCGACACGGTCATTGGCGAACGCGGGTATCGGCTCTCTGGAGGCGAGCGACAACGTTTGACGATTGCGCGTTTGCTTCTGGCCGCTCCTCCGGTTGTGGTGCTTGATGAGGCGACGAGTGCTTTGGATTCCACCAACGAGGTGGCGGTCCAGCAGGCGTTAAACGAGGCAATGACCGGTCGCACGGCTATTGTGATCGCTCACCGTTTGTCTACCGTGCGTTCGGCTTCGCAGATTTTGGTGGTGGAAGACGGGCGCATTGTGGAGCGTGGTTCGCACTCCGAGTTGCTGTCGGCCGGTGGCCGGTATGCCGAGCTATATGAGACGCAGTTCGCGGACCAAGAAACCACGTGAAAGCCTCAAGCGTCAGCCGGCAATGCCCGCTAAAAGTGTGCCGTCTACGACTTCTTTCCCGAAGGCCCGGGCTCGCGAATGAGGCGCCCAATGGGGCGGATTGCGATCGCAAAGAGCGGCCCAGCAACGAGACCAACCAACAGGGCGAGCGCCCCTACATACATGGCGTTGGTGAGCCACATGACTGTGAGCATGTACATGATGACCGCAGGTCCGAATGCAACAAACAACGCGGTGAGTGCGAGCCATTTGGGACGTCCAGGCGTGTTCGCCGCCGGGTGCCCCTGGTAGTTGGCGCGCACGAAACCGATGACAAACGCCAGGGCAGTAGCGATTGCACCCACGACCAACACCGAGGTGGTTAAACGGCTGAATACGTAGAGGATACCGTCCTGTGTGACGGGCCGGAGTGCCAGCGACACAGCCGAAACGATAAGAGTCGCGACGGCTGTAGCTCCGGCTGTTGCGATGGCGGTCGCAAACTTGGGTGTCATTTACAGTGCCAAGTGAGTCTTTACGACATCGGCCAAGCGCTGCGCCTGCTGCTGAGCTACTTCTTCGCTTTCGGCTTCTACCATGACGCGGATAACGGGTTCGGTTCCCGAAGCACGAAGAAGGACGCGACCAGTTGCTCCCAGTTCGTTTTCGACGGCTGTCACTTCTGCCGCAACGGCAGGGTCTGCAGTGCGACTCTTGTCAACGTCTTTCACATTGATAAGGACCTGAGGCAGGTTAGGGATTTCTGCTGCAAGGTCCGCGAGTGTGCGCTTCGAGGTGGCCATACGGTGCATGAGGTGTAGAGCAGTCTGGACACCGTCACCGGTTGAACCGTGGTCGAGCATGAGGATGTGGCCGGACTGTTCACCACCCAAGGAGTAACCGTCCGCTTTCATGCGCTCAAGCACGTACCGGTCCCCTACCGCGGTCTGTACGGTGTCAATGCCGTAGCGTTCCATGGCAAGGCGGAGGCCCAGGTTGCTCATGACGGTGGTCACCAACGTGTCGTGTGCGAGCTTCCCGTCTTCTTTCAGACCGATCGCTAGGATTCCCATGATTTGGTCGCCGTTGACTTCACGTCCGCGGGCGTCCACTGCCAAGCACCGGTCGGCGTCACCGTCGAATGCCACACCCAAATCGGCGGACTGTTCCAGGACCGCACGCTGGAGGTTATCAATGTGCGTGGAACCCACCCCGTCGTTGATGTTCAAACCTGTGGGTTCGGCAGCGGTCACGATGACTTCGGCACCTGCTTGGCGCAAAGCCGCTGGTCCCACAATAGATGCGGCACCGTGGGCACAGTCAACGACAACGGTGAGGCCCTGAAGTGGTGTCACCTTGTCGCCCAGACCGGCGACCAGGTGTTCTGTAAATTCGTCGGCAGCAGCCGGGTAGCGCTGAATCCGTCCAACGTTTTCGGCAATGGGGCGCTGCCAGTTCACGTCGACAAGGGCCGTGATTTCGTCTTCAACAGCGTCGTCGAGTTTGGTTCCACCAGGACCAAAGAACTTGATTCCGTTGTCGGGCATGGGGTTGTGAGAAGCGGAAAGAACCACACCGAATTCTGCCCCCGTGGCCTTCACAGCGTAGGCAACACCGGGGGTTGGGAGGACTCCTGCGTCCCACACGTCTACACCAGTCGAAGCGATTCCCGCAGCTACTGCAGCCGACAAGAAGTCTCCACTGATTCGGGTGTCGCGTCCAACAATTGCGCGCGGACGATGGTTTCCTGATTGTTCAGGCTTTCCTAGCACGCGACTCGCTGCAACCGACAGTTGGAGAGCTAACCGTGCTGTAATGTCTCGGTTTGCGCATCCACGTACTCCGTCGGTTCCAAACAGACGACCCATGAGTCCCACTTTCACATCTACTGCAGTTTGTTCAAGTGTAGCCAGAGGCACTGACACAATTCGGTTACCACTTGCCCGGCTGTTACACGTAACGGAACTTTACCCAACCGATACCACTTTTGAAACAAAAGCCATGTGACTCGGTGCGATAGTAAATTTAACCACTCGCATATCCGCGAGTCTCGAGAAAGAGGCAACATGAGCCGGTCATACGTTCTCACCTCAGTTACGACGCTCTTCGCATCGGTAGCACTTGCAATCTTTTGTGCCTCGTCGTTCTATCCACAAGAAACGTCCACGCCAATTATCAATGGCTTTGGAGTTGGACTACTGACTCTCATACCGGGGGTGATTGCGTGCGTTCCGTATCTTTTTCACCTCACGAACTCTCTTCACCGCTTGACCTGGGCCGGGGGCAGTTTGCTCGCTCTTGTAGCTGTGAGTATGTTTACGCTTGTCATCGAAGCTGATTCTGAACAATGGTTGTTCTTTATCGGCCAGGCGTTCGTTCTTGCTGGGTACGCGTTTTCGCAATCGATTGAACTGCGTTCGGAACGTGTTCGACGCATCGCCCTGCTGGTCACCCGCGTGGTGGGAGTGCTGGCTATAGTCCTCCCCACCATTGGCGCTTTGCTGATCTCGATGCCTACCGCTACGTCCTTCATCACTCCCACGATTTTGCTAATATGCGCCGCCTGCTTCGGTCTTAACCTCCGTATCAACGGCGCTCCGGTGGGCTATGCGCTTCCATTGGTTATGGGAGTGATCGCGATCCTCACTGTGGCAGTGACGAGCAGTTTCCTTGTGCTGGGAGTCTGGATCGTGGCAACAGGGTGTCTGGCCATCGGAATGGTTGCCACCACCATCGACGCTTCACTCACCCAGGCGACTCACGACGCAAAGCCTGAGGCACCTCGGGCACCCAAATCTAAGACACCCCAAACCTCTGGTTCAGCGTCTGCCTAAGCACCCACTCCAGAAGCGCACCCATAAACACGTGTGGCCCCGGTACATACCGGGGCCACATGCGCGTAAGACGTATTAACGCTTCGAGAACTGAGGAGCCTTACGTGCCTTCTTCAGACCAGCCTTCTTACGCTCAGGTACGCGAGCGTCACGGGTCAGGAATCCAGCCTTCTTCAGTTCTGGGCGGTTGTTTTCGCGGTCAATCTCGTTGAGCGAACGAGCAATTCCCAAACGAACAGCACCAGCCTGACCGGAAGGTCCACCACCCTGCAGGCGGACGAACACGTCAAAGCGGCCTTCCAGGTCCAGCAGACGGAATGGTTCGTTGACCAGCTGCTGGTGGAGCTTGTTGGGGAAGTAGGTTGCAAGGTCGCGACCGTTAATGTTCCATTCGCCGGAGCCAGGAACCAAGCGCACGCGAGCAATAGCCTGCTTGCGACGGCCAACTCCGGAACCTGGAGCAGTGAGCGACTGTCCACGGCCACCGGATGCTGATTCGCCCTGGCCAGCAGGGGTTTCGGTCGAGTATTCAGTCAGTTCGACTTCTTCGTTGATGTTTTCAGCCATGATTCTCCTGTCAGTGCCTGGGGCGCTTACTGCGCAACCTGGCTGATTTCGTAGGTCTGCGGGTTGTGTGATGCGTGTGGGTGTTCAGGACCCGCATACACCTTCAACTTGCGCATTTGTTCACGGCCGAGGCGGTTCTTAGGAACCATACCTGCAACGGCTTTTTCAACTGCCAGTACGGGCTTGGTAGCCAGCAGTTCTGCATAGTTCACGCTCTTGATTCCGCCAGGGTAGTTGGAGTGGCGGTATGCGCGCTTCTGTTCCAGCTTGGCGCCGGTCAGAGCAACTTTTTCAGCGTTGATGATGATCACGTAGTCGCCCGTGTCAACGTGTGGGGCAAACGTCACCTTGTGCTTGCCGCGAAGCAGACGAGCTGCCTGCGAAGCAAGTCGACCAAGAACGACGTCAGTGGCATCAATGACGTGCCACTGGCGATCGATGTCGCCGGGCTTCGGAGTATAGGTACGCAAGTGTAGCCTTCTTTTCGTCTCTAGTTTGTGCGGCACCGCGCGTGTTCTCAAAGGTCGTGATCTTTAGAGATCGCCAGTGCAGTTCTGTCATGTTGTACGAAGAGCACCTTCGCCTCAACCTGCAACGCGACTAGAGGTTTTGTGGCATGTGCATTGACGTACGCAACGACTACCTAATCTAATGCATTCGACCCCTCCCAAGCAAATGCATGGGAGGGGTCGAATCGTGTGTTCGCTCACGGGGTGAGTGGGTCCACCTTCGCCGAGGTGTCTCTCACCTATGTGCGGTTACTTACGACGTGCGCGGGTCAGTCCAACTGCGGTTGCACCAACAGCCAGCAACGCGATTCCTGCGGCAATCATGCCAGCGGTTTCGATACCGGTGCGCGGCAGTGGCTTGCCGTTACCGCTGTTTGCTGGTTCGTCCTGTGCGTTGTTGGAACCGTCCTTGTCGAGGGTTCCCTGACCGGGTTCTTCCTGACCTTCGTCAGATCCGCCCTTGTCAGTACCTTCTTCAGTACCTTCGTCAGATCCACCCTTGTCGGTACCTTCGTCGGAGCCACCCTTGTCGGTACCTTCGTCAGTACCTTCGTCGGAGCCGCCCTTGTCAGGGTCACCCATGTCTCCCGAGGAGTCGTCACCAGGCTTGGTGCCGTTTGAGGAGTCATCTGGCTTTTCTTCAGCGACGAAGCCCATCTTGGTTTCACGCATGATTGGGAGTGGGTTGTTGTCCCACCACTCAGCGTCTGGGTCGGCAACCAGGGTGCTGTTGAACTCTTTCGCACCGTCGGTCTTGTCGGAGTTACGAACCAGGTGGAACTTCACCTCAGTTTCGCCGGCCTTCACCTTGTCGACGCGAACGGTGTTTTCAGTTCCTTCAATAACCTTGGCGTCGTCCCATTTCACGTCGAAGCCCTTAGGAGCTTCAACCGTGAAGAGCAGGTTCTCAGCTTCGACCTTCGACTTAATCTTGAGCGAGAAGTCGTTCTTCGTTTTGTCTGGAGCGTAAACTTCTGCGGTTGCGTCTCCGCTACCCAGAATGTCTTTCGCGAAGTCAGCTTGGCGTTCCTTCTTGTCAGGCGATACCGGCGAGTTCTTTTCGAAGTACTTCTGCCAGATTTCAAAGTCGGTCAGACCGGACTGTTCGAATGTACCCTTTGCGAAGGCTCCGAAGTTGTCACCGCCGTTAGCCAGGAACGACAGGGTAGCTACACGGTATTCCTTTGCAGGGTCAATGTCTTCTCCGTTGACCTTGACGGACTTAACCCGCTTAGCTGGGTCTTCAGCGCTCGAGTCGTAGATAACGCTCAGTTCTTTCGAGATACCCAAGTGAAGGAATGGGCGCGATGCTTCAGCCGGCTGCCACTGCTGAGCGAAGAGTTCGATGACGTCTTCACCCTTCATGGTGACAACACCGTGGTCGTTAGCAAACGGAAGAACCTGGTTGAGTTCACCGTCGGTGACAACACCCTTGCCTTCCTTCAGCTTGCCTTCGCCAAAGTAGTCGTCCATCTTCATGTCAGTGCGCAGACCACCTGGGTTGGTGATACCGAAGTCAGCTTCTTTCAGGTTGGAGTACGTGACACCTTCCTTCAGAGCGTCTGCAACCAGGTTCCCCAGGGTGCTTTCTGCACCGCGGTCTTCTGAACCGTCTTCTTTGAATGCACGCGTGATGTCTTCGGTGACTTCACCGGCTTTAACCGATCCGACCTTCTGAGCTTTCGCTTCTGCGTCGTCGATGATCTTCTTGGCACCTGCAGGCACGTTGTCCTTGTAGGCGGTCACCTTTCCGCGGTCATCGCGTTCGGTTCCAACACCTTCAACTTCGATCAGTTCAGAGGACTTAACGGTCCAGTCGCCGTTACCTTCTGACGTAAGGCGCACATCAGCAAGTGCTTCACCGTAGTTAGCGGCCTGAACCACTGGGCGGGTGCGGTCGGTGCCTGGAATCTTAGCCTTCAGGTTCATCTCGATGTGCGAGTGACCAAAGAACATTGCGTCGATAGAAGGGTCAGCTTCTTCTACCAGCGAACCGAACTCGTCGTTGGAAGCAACAGCTTCTTTGATGCTGCCAGCGGACGAAGGCCCGGTGTGCGCTTCCAGAATCGTGATGTCAGGCTTTTCGTCTGAAGCTTCGAGTTCTTTAGCTGCCTTGTTGACTGCCTTGACGGGGTCGATGAAGTCGATCTTCGAGATTCCGTCCGGCGATACCAGAGCCTTGGTGTCCTTGGTGACTACACCAATAACAGCCACCTTGACGCCGTTGACATCGTACGTGGTGTAAGCGGGGAACGCCGGTTCGTCGGTTCCCTTCTTCACAACGTTGGCACCCAGGTGCTGGAACTTGGTGTCACGGCTAGTGATGTCGTCGTATCCGCGGTCGAATTCGTGGTTACCCACAGCCGAAGCATCAAGGCCCAGTTCGTCGAGGTACTCAAGGGTGGGGTTGTCCTTCTGCGAGGAGGATGCGTAGGTGGATGCACCAATGTTGTCACCAGCAGACAGGAACGTGGAGGTTTCCTGGCGGTTGTCAGAGACAGCGGCGGCGAGGTCGGCACCCACACCCGAGCCGATTCGTCCGTGGAAGTCGGTGATGTTCAGAATCTGGAATTCGGTGCCCTTGTCGGCTACACCGAACGCAGGGAGCGCTCCAAGTGGCGACACGACAGCGAGAGCTGACACAGCCGCAAACGCGCGGGTTGTTCGCTTCATAATGTCCTCATCAAGGGAGTGAAATTAACAAATGTTCTCAATTCCTATCAGCGGAGCATGAACTTGAGGTAAACCACAGCAATGACTGCGTAAATTATGTGAGCCGGTCACGTGCACAACTCACAGCGCCACCCCAACTCGCGCTACTCAGCGTCTCTCCGTGCGCGGGTTTGCTGATTCCGCACCGCCCACTCGCCAGGCTCGGGGTACCCCACGTCTTCCAAAACCAGCCCGTGAGCTGGGAAAACAAACATGGGGAACTCGGAACGACCTCGGCGGGCTTCTTCGCACATGCCAACCAACCCGTCCGGCGCCCACTTACCCTCCCCCACTTTGACGAGGCCGCCCACCAGGGCGCGCACCATGTGGTGGCAGAATGCGTCGGCGCGTAGGAAGATCTCGATCACGCCACTGCCATCGCGCACCACCTGCAGTTCTTCTAACGTGCGAATGGTGGTCGAACCTTCGCGTGGCTTGCAGAAGGGAAGGAAATCGCGCAGTCCGCACACCTGCTGGGCAGCCGCACTCATCGCAGCAACATCCAGGTCCATCCTGTGTGCCACGGTGAAGGCCGCGGTGAGCGGGTCGTTAAATGCTTGCGGGTCTGCCAACCGGTACGTGTAGGAACGCCACAGAGCAGAAAAACGGGCGTCGAAATCGGAATGCACGGCCGCGACGTCGTGGATCACGATGTCGCTGGCGTCCTGGTGGGCAAGCACACCGCGCAACCGAGACTTCAAACCTTGAGCCGGCGTTCGTTGCTCACCCCGCGCCCGAGGTTGCCCCACCAACCGCGGAAAGTCACCTTGCGCAATGTCCACATGGACGACCTGCCTGCGTGCGTGAACTCCCGCGTCCGTACGGCCTGCTACCGTCACGCGAACGGGGGTGTTGAGAATCCGGGCGAGCGCAGTTTCTAGTTCCCCTTGCACGGTCCGCAGATGGGGTTGAAGCGCCCACCCGTGGAAGTTGGTGCCTACGTACCCCAGGTCGATCCGAAAGCGTTGGTGCTGCTCGGCCTGGCTCGGCACCTCTGTCTGGCGCGACTCCTCAGCGTTGCGAGCCGTCACTTAGCCGAACACGCTTCCTGGCCGGTACCCCGTGCCTTTTTCACGCTCGGATGTGCGGTTGGCGATGGGCACGTCATCGGTAAGTTCGTTGGGCGTGTAAGCGATGTGCGCGAAGTTCCGATACACCCGCATCAGCGGGCGCGAGATCCACGAGGAACGCATCGTCGAATACTGCATAACAACCAGGTTGTAATAGCGCACGGCCGCTGACAGGCGGTGCTCCACCATGAGGAGGTGTTCGTAGAGGTCGTGGAGTTGGACGTGGCACCGTTCGTGCGTTTGGTTGGTTTCGCCTCGCACCTTCGCAATCTGGGCTAATGCGTCAATCGCCGAGGTTAGTTGGTCTTCCGCTGGCCCCACACTGGCCGTTGTGTCACCTGGAGTTGCGGGCTCTTCCGTGCCCACCGAGACGGCCTGGGTGAGGGCAGATGAAAGTTCACGGCAGGCCACGTCTCGTTCCGCAGTTGAGCCGATTGCCGCACCGTCGCCGACATCAACACTGCTATTACCGCGGCACGCACGCGCGAGGCTCACAAATTCCGGAACGAGTGCGTGACGTTGTTCGCGTTGCACATTGACCTGGCGTAACGCTTCTAGGCACAGGTCTCGGGCGAGTGACAGCTGGTTGTTGCGGATCACAAGAACGATCGCAGACCCAGCGACAATGACCAGGACAATCAGAAGAATTGCCAAAGCCCACGCCACCGTTTGCTCCTTTAGTTCAATGACACTTTCGACGGATACGACCGGGGATCAAACGCGACGTTCGCACGCCCGTTGTTACCCACCGGTTAAGTTTACCGTTTAGTTAGCCATTGTTCGTACTGACACCGTCTTTATGTTACTTCACTGATATCTAATGCAGGTGTGAGAGTTGCGATTATTGCTGAGTCCTTCTTGCCCCAGACCAACGGCGTCGTTCACACAGTCGTTCGAGTCCTTGAACACTTGGCGGAGCGAGGTGACGATGTCATCGTGATCGCCCCCGGCTCTCGCCACGACTCCCCCACTGAACTTTCGGGCGCTCGCATTGTTCGAGTGCCCTCTTTTGCGATGCCTAAGTACCGCAAGGTTCGGGTTGCTCCTGGTGGCGTTCCTCGCATCCGTCGCATTCTGGCCGACTACGACCCTGACGTCGTTCACCTGGCTTCCCCGTTCGTCCTGGGATGGCGCGGTGTGCTCGCAGCTCAGGACCTGGGCATCCCGTCAGTAGCTGTGTACCAGACTGAAGTACCCGCCTACGCCGCACGCTACGGTCTGCGCGGAGTGGAAAACCTCATGTGGAACCACGTGCGCAACATCCACCAGCACGCATCGCTGACTCTCGCTCCGTCTTCGTTCACGATCGACCAGCTCCAAAGCCACGGGGTAGCTAATGTGCGGTTGTGGGCCCGAGGTGTTGACTCGACCCGCTTTGACCCCAGCCACCGCTCGGAAGAGTGGCGGGCTCGCATGTCCCCTGAAGGCAAGAAGATCGTTGGTTTCGTTGGGCGCCTAGCAGTCGAGAAGCAGGTCGAAGACTTGGTCCGATTGGGCAACATTCCCAACGTTCAGTTGGTCATTGTGGGTGAGGGACCACAGCGTGCCCGCCTGCAACAACTCCTGCCAAACGCCGTTTTCACTGGCTTCCTGGGTGGGGCCGCTTTGGCTCAGGCAGTTGCGAGCTTTGACGTCATGGTGTCCCCAGGCGAGTTTGAAACGTTCTGCCAGACCATCCAAGAGGCAATGGCGAGCGCCGTTCCCGTGGTGGCCCCAGCCCGAGGTGGCCCACTGGACTTGGTCGACCACTCCCGCACCGGATGGCTGTACACACCAGGCGATCTCACCGCGATGGAACGTCACGTCCGTGACCTGGTAGGTGACGACGCTAAGCGAGCAGCGTTCGGTGAAGCGGCTCGCAAGGTGGTCTTGGGACGTACGTGGAAGAGCGTGTGCTCACAGCTGGTGGGTCACTACGCTTCAGCGATCGATTCGCCTGCCCCACAGGTGATCGGCCGGTCGCTCATCGGCGCCCCTCGCTGGGCACAGGACCGCGTCAGCTAGACAAGGACCGCACTAATCCAGGATCCCGCGAGCTTCAAGTGCGCGACCGGTGTCTTGTGCGTACTTCACGGCGCCTAACATGACCGGAACGGTGCGGGCGCGGATATCATTTTCTAATCCGCGCGCGCTCGCCGCGTCTTGTGCCGTGTCGGCCAAGTCTGCCAGGTAAGAAACACTGCGCACCGCGATCGCTGCTGCGAGCGCCGGCACCTGCGGGCGGATCCCTACGAGCTTCAAGGGTTGCACCAGCATGCTGAAAAGATCCAGCAACATCGACAAAGGCGTCGACAGCATGAAGATCTGAGCACTCACGACGCACGTGATCATCACCGTGATGATGCGCGCGGCATTCCACCAGTCGCTCAAGAACACGTGGACTACCACCAGCAACAAGAAAATGAGCCACATCCGTCGAATGGGCCCCAGAATCTGACCCAGGCTCATCTTGGCTGTCAACCCAATCAGAACCAGCATCACGATGAGGCCAGCATTCACAAACGGGTTGCGCGCCAGCATCACCACCAAAGTCAGCACCGTCAGTGAAGCGAATTTCACGCCCACTGGAGCCGCGTGCAACCACCCGCGACGGGGCGAGCACACCCCCAAAAACTGTTGCCGACGCCTCATGCGACACTCGCTCGGTACTCGGCAACCACCTCGGCCGGGGCGCCCATGCCACACACCTGCCCGCTGTCGATAAACACACACTCATGCCCGTCCAGCGCAAAATCCAGGTCGTGGGTAGAAAACACCACCTGGACACTGCGCCGGTCCACCAGATCACGTAGCGTGCGCCGCAGAAGAAGCGTGTTTTTCAAGTCCAGCAGGGTCGCCGGCTCATCGAGCACCAGAACCTCGGGGTCCACCGCCAACACCGTCGCCAACGCGACCAGCTGGCGCTGCCCACCGGACAGCTCGTACACGGAACGGCTGGCGAGGTCCTCTACGCCCAGTTCGGTGAGCATGGCCATGGCCACCGGTTTGCGTTCAGCCTTGGGCAAGTGGCGCAGGGACAGCTGCACGTCCTCGACCACCGTAGGCATGACCAGCTGGGCGGCGGGGTCGCTGAAGACGAACCCCACGCGCTTGCGCACTTCCTTGAGGTTTTGCGTGACGCTGAGCTCACCTACGCGAACATCGCCCGAGGTGGGTGTCATCAGACCGTTGATCATCTGGAGGAAGGTGGTCTTGCCCGATCCGTTGGGGCCAATGACTGACGTCATTGGCTGTGTGAGCGTGACCGAGGTGGTGTCAAGGAGGACCCTTTCGGGCCCTCCAACTTCGTCGATCGCCACCCGCGCGGCGTCAAACGTGATCACCGGCGCACCAGCACGGTGGGGAAGGCACGGTGAACCATGAGTGCAATTGCACCGGCGAGAATGTTCTTCACAAGGTCGCCAGGCCAGAATGGAATGTCCGCCAAGAACGCTGCACCCAGTGGAACGTCAGCGTTGAAGTGAATACCGAACGCACCAATGGGCCACACAATGAGGTAACGGGCAACCAGAGCCGCACCGACCAGGGCGAGCCACAGTTTCACACCGGTGAGCTTCTTAACAGACATCTGCGCCAGTAGACCAATGAGACCTGCAAAGAATGGGAAAGACACCAGGTAGCCTGCGCTGGGTCCTGCGAGTGCACCCAGGCCCCCAGAACCGCCAGCAAACACGGGAAGTCCGATCAGGCCCAGCACCAGGTACAGCCCGGTTGCTGCGAATGCGCGCCATGCGCCCAAGACCATTCCGGAGATCGCGATCGTGAGGGTTTGCACCGTGATTGGTACGCCGACTCCGCCGACCGGAATAGGCGGGATCAGCGCGGATACCCAAATGAGGGCCGCGAAGACCGCGATATAAGCGACGTCCATGCCCACGCTACGCGCTTGTGGCGCGCGGCGTGCTTCAGCCGAAGTGGAAGTAGACATTTCATTCTCCTTGTACACAGGTTCACCCACCCTGGGTGAAATCTCACCCAGTGTAACTGAACAGTGTTCAGGAGATGTAACTGGGGCGCGGGGTGCCTCAGTTTGGGCCCACGGTTGGGGCTTTGTGGTTTACTCCCATTCGATGGTGCCGGGTGGCTTCGACGTGATGTCGAGGACCACTCGGTTGATTTCGTCCACCTCGTTGGTGATGCGGTTGGAAATTGTGGAGAGCACGTCGTACGGCACGCGAGTCCAGTCGGCTGTCATAGCGTCTTCGCTGGATACTGGGCGCAACACGATGGGGTGGCCATAGGTACGGCCGTCGCCCTGCACACCCACCGAACGCACATCGGCCAGGAGCACCACGGGGCACTGCCAAATGCTGTCATCCAGCCCTGCTCGCGTGAGCTCTTCGCGGGCAATTGCGTCTGCTTCACGCAGTACATCGAGGCGGTCACGTGTCACTTCACCAATGATGCGGATACCCAGACCAGGGCCGGGGAACGGCTGGCGTCCCACAATGACTTCAGGCAAGCCCAATTCGCGTCCGATCGCACGGACTTCGTCTTTAAACAGCGCGCGCAGGGGTTCGACCAGCTTGAACTGGAGGTCTTCAGGCAATCCACCCACATTGTGGTGGCTCTTAATGTTGGCGGTTCCCGAACCACCTCCGGATTCCACCACGTCTGGGTACAGCGTGCCCTGCACCAAAAATTCGATGGGTTCTGCGTCGTTGCGCGACTGGGCAACCAAGTCAGCAGCGGCCGTTTCAAACACACGGATGAACTCGCGCCCAATGATCTTGCGCTTCGCTTCAGGGTCAGTGACACCGGCCAGCTCATTCAGGAACTGGTCTGCGGCATCGACGGTCACCAACCGCACGCCTGTCGAAGCCACGTAGTCCTGTTCGACCTGCTTGCGTTCGTCTTTTCGCAACAGCCCGTGGTCAACGAAAACACACGTGAGCTGATCGCCCACCGCTTTGTGGACGAGAGCAGCTGCAACCGCGGAGTCGACTCCACCGGACAACGCGCAGATCACCTGCTTGTCCCCCACCTGCTGGCGGATCAGTTCAACCTGTTCGTCAATGACATTTCCAGCAGTCCACGTAGGTTCAAGTCCAGCGATTGAGTGCAAGAAGTTTTCCAGGGTTGCCTGGCCATACTCGGAGTGGAGCACTTCCGGGTGCCACTGCACACCGGCGAGTTTACGCTCAACACATTCAAACGCCGCAACGGGAGCCCCCGGAGTGGACGCAACAACGGTGAAACCTTCAGGCGCTTGCGCCACAGAATCGGAGTGCGACATCCATACGGTCTGATTTTCTGGCTGACCCTTTAGCAGCTGGGACGGCTCAGACACGCTCAAGGGCGTTGAGCCGTACTCACGCGACCCCGTGTGGGCAACCTTGCCACCGAAGTTGTGAGCCATCGACTGGAACCCATAACAGATGCCGAACATGGGCACACCCAGTTCATACACCTCGGGATCCAAACTGGGAGCCCCTTCCGCGTACACGGAAGACGGCCCGCCAGACAGCACGACGGCAACTGGGTCACGGTCAGCGAACTCTTGAGCGGAAGCAGTGTGCGGAATAACTTCAGAGAACAAGCCAGCTTCACGAACGCGACGCGCAATCAGCTGAGCGTACTGTGCTCCGAAATCCACCACCAAGACAGGGCGTGAAGAAGTGGGAATGGAAGGTTGCATACCGTCATCCTATCGAGCAAATACCAGGAAAATTAATCTGCCGGCGCAATCACGACAGCTTCGTCCAAACGCTTTTCAACTTCGTGGTGAACCTTGCGCTCCCAAATAAACGACATGACCGGGACAACACCCGCAAGAGCCAGCACGAGCATCCGGCGAAGCGACCACTTCATGGAGGACGTCAGCCACCAGCTGGCCACCAGGTACACCACGTAGCACCATCCGTGCGAGATCGCGATCGCCGCACCCAGGTTGAAGTTACCGATGAGGAGCGCGGTTGAAGGGTCACCGCCCATCAGCGGGGTAATGATGTACTTGTAGATCATTTCAAGCGTCAGAATCATCAGCATGGTACCCGTAATCAGGGCCATGACACGGTAGAAACGTTCCGCATTACGGGCCGAGGTGTATCGCGAAACCGTAAACACCGTTTCCGGATCGTGCGAGTTTTCGTCAAACTCGGGTCGTTGATCTTGCGGATCCTGCACTGTGTGTCCTCTCAAATAGCTAGCGCGACGCTAGTTGCCCAGGTTTTTCTGCCCTGGCTTTTTTACCACAACGAAGTTTTGGTGCTGGTTGTGCGTTTGTTGACGGTATGCGTCACGCAAGAGTCGCCACCAGATATAAAACGCGAACCCGGCGAACACTAACCATTCCACCGCATAAAACGCTGACTGCACATCCAAACCACCGGATTCTTGCGCGTGAAATGTCACGTGTTCAAGTTCGGGCCCTGAGGCTTGAGCGCGTTGGTTCGGTTCAGGGAACAGGATCGCGCCGTAAGAATACACGTCAAAATAGTTCACCAGCTGCGCTGTTGAAACCGTACTCACGACCTTGTCCCCCACAGCTGGCTCAGGCGCTTCGGTGGGGCCCATACGTGCGACCAGCGTGTGTTTCCCGCTTGGGGCTTGCGAGCTGCGCGCGGTTGCTTCATCGGGGGTAAACCCGCGGATCACAGGGATCGCAACAGACTTGTTTCCGCTCAAGCCACCGCCCAGACGCGCCTTGTCGACTGCGAACATGGTGACGACCCAGTATCCGCGTTGGCCATCCTGGTGGCGCCCTTCGACCAGCACCGTGGCTTCCGGGACATATGAGCCGGACACTTCTACCAAGCGGTCAGCTTCGCGCGACGCCATGGGAACCTGTGCCGACACCACTTCGTTGAGTGGCGTCTTGTCATTGGCAAACGCGCTGGTATGCGCGTCGTTCTTGTGTTGTGCGCGGTCTACTTGCCACATGGACAGGAACACAAAAGTGGTCGCCAAAACAAGGACCAGAACAAACCCCCCGATCCATTTAGGGGTGAAAGCCAAGCGCAACATGTAGCGACAGTACCCTTACATGTTTTTAGACGTACGGAGCAACCGTCACGTCAACCCGCTGGAACTCCTTGAGATCCAGGTAACCGGTTGTGGCCATGGCCCGGCGGAGCGCTCCGGCCAGGTTAACTTCACCTACAGCGGAGTGGCCGGGGCCAAAGAGCAACTGTTCAAGTGGCGCAACCGTACCCATTTCGACGCGACGGCCACGTGGCAAGTGCGAGTGGTGAGCTTCGGCTCCCCAGTGGAAACCTTGACCGGGTGCCTCTTCTGCACGCGAAAGAGTAGAACCGAGCATCACGGCGTCGGCTCCCATGGCAAATGCCTTCACGATGTCACCGGATGTTCCCAAACCGCCGTCAGCGATCACGTGAACATAGCGTCCGCCCGATTCGTCCATGTAGTCTCGGCGGGCTGCATGAACGTCGGCAATCGCGGTAGCCATGGGCACGTGGATACCCAAAGTACGGCGCGTGGTCGATGCGGCACCGCCACCGAACCCGACAAGAACACCGGCGGCTCCAGTACGCATGAGGTGCAGGCTTGCCGTGTACGTGGCTGCACCTCCGACGATGACTGGAACGTCGAGTTCATAAATGAAGCGTTTGAGGTTGAGTGGTTCTGCTTCGCTTGAAACGTGCTCCGCGGAGACCGTGGTTCCGCGAATCACAAATAAGTCAACTCCGGCTTCGACAACGGTCTTCCAGAATTCTTGCGTGCGTTGCGGAGTCAGCGCACCAGCGACGGTGACTCCCGCTTCGCGGATTTCTTTCAAACGTGCCGTGATGAGTTCGGCCTTGATGGGTTCAGAATAGATTTCTTGCATGCGGACGGTCGCCTGGTTTTCCGGAAGCGACGCGATTTCGTCCAAGTACGGCTGTGGGTCTTCGTAACGTGTCCACAGCCCTTCAAGGTCCAGGACGCCCAGGCCACCGAACTTACCCAATGCAATCGCAGTTGCG
The DNA here is from genome assembly GCF_022346365.1 of Brevibacterium sp. ACRRH. Lineage (NCBI taxonomy): Bacteria > Bacillati > Actinomycetota > Actinomycetes > Micrococcales > Brevibacteriaceae > Brevibacterium > Brevibacterium sp. ACRRH. The sequence goes on along the minus strand of NZ_JAKRMN010000001.1, from coordinate 380,916 downwards.
GGCGACACAACCGAGTCCATGGGTGCGCCAATGAACGGGAGCTCAAAGTGGTAGGCGTCGATCTGCCATGCCAGCGAAACGTCTTGAGGGTCGCGAGTTCGCCGAGCGGGAATCACCGCTACGTCGTCAAGAGAATAGGAGCGACGCCCCCGCTTACCGCGACCAATTTCAACTTCGTTACTCACCCTTCAAGGGTATCTCACGGTCAGTCAAAGAGAATCACCTGTCGAACAGCTTGACCATCTGCAAGCGTATCCATGGCCGCGTTGATGTCGTCCAGGCGCACGATTCCAGACACCAGTTCTTCAACCGGAAGCTTCCCGTCCCGCCACATCTGTTCGTACTTTGGAATGTCGCGTGAAGGAACAGCGGACCCTAAGTATGAGCCCACAACGGTGCGGGCTTCAGCGGTCAAGGTCAGCGGGTGAATCTGCGAAAGTGCATCAGGAGCAGGCAGACCCACCGTCACTGTTGTTCCGCCCACAGCCGTGGCTGAATACGCGGTTTCAAACGCCTTGGGGTGCCCAGCTGCCTCGATCACAACGGGGGCTTTGACGCCAGCTTCTGCGACCTCGGCCGGGGTGTACACCTGGGACGCACCCAACTTGCGCGCCCTCTCCAACTTCTCCGGGTTGGCATCCACGCCAATCACCTCGCCAGTCCCCACGCTCAACGCGGTAAGCAACGCGGCCATACCCACGCCGCCAAGGCCCACCACCATGATGTCGTCGCCAGGGCTGGGCTTACCCGCGTTCAGCACGGCACCTCCCCCGGTGAGAACGGCACAACCCAAAGGTGCAGCGATCTGGGGTGGGACGTCCGAACCCACCTTGACGATCGAAGCGACGTTGACCACGGCATGGGTGGCGAACACGCTCACACCCAGGTGGTGGTTGATGGGTTCGCCTGCGTGACCGGCTCGCGGGTGGGTGGTTTCGCCGGATTCGCTGAGCCTGCGCACGTCTCCGTCAAAAGGCAGAACGCCGGCGTTGTTCGACGCGGTCCCCGGGGTACACGGGAGCTTTCCGTCGGTCGCACAGTTGGCGCACTGCCCGCACCGAGGCAAGAACACCGTCACCACGTGGTCGCCGGGGGCAAATTCGGTGACGTCCGCGCCCACCTGCTCGACGACCCCGGCGCCTTCGTGCCCCAGCAACATAGGAAGGGGCCGAGGTCGGTTACCGTCCACCACAGACAGGTCAGAGTGGCACAGCCCGGCTGCGGTCATGCGGATGAGTACCTCGTGCGGGCCGGGTTCGTCCAGTTCCACTGTCGTGACGTCGAGTGGACGGGACTGCGCGTAAGGGCGTTGGGCTCGCATCTCGCGTAGGACCGCACCGGTGATTTTCATGAACCCTCCTTGACCTGGCCAACCTGCGTTGAACTCATGGTATGCGCAACTCAACGCAAAGTGAGGGGTTCTAGCGGACTTTTACTTCACCAGTTCAAAACGTTCTACAACGCGAGCAGAAGCCCAGAAGTGCAGTTCGTACATGCACGCCTGGCGGAATGTCTTTTCCATTTTTTCGCGTTCTGCTGGGCGTGCGTTTTCCAGCTCGCGTTCCAGAATTTCGACGGCCTGGCGGGTTCCGGCGTCGAACTCTTCTGAGTCGTATTCTTCGATCCACTGCTTGTACGGGTGCGCGTCCATCCCGTCGCCTACCAGGCGGGTGAGCACCTTACCTACGTGGGCGTACACCCAGAAGCATGGGAGAACGCCGGCCACACCCACTTCGTACGGTTCGGTGGTAGCGGTTGCCATGAGGAATGACACGTACCCCAAGGTCGTGGGCGAAGCGACTGGTTTTCCGTTCTCGTCGTTGAGTTCGGCAATGTGCTGTGAAAATTCGGTCGATTCGAGCAGCGCTTCGTGCATTTCGTTTTCTACCGCAACGGCCGTTCCCGCCGAGGTCGCCCAGAACCGCATGTCTTCGTTGTTAGCGGCCCGGTGCCCCAGCAGGAGCATGGTACGTGCGTACCCGTCCAGGTAGATTTCGTCCTGGATGAGGTAGTTGGTGAATGCGCGCGCGTCCAGGTCGCCGGCTGCAAGTTCCTGCAGGTACGTGAGGTTTTCGGTTGCGGTGATGATGTCGTCGCAGGAGTCCCACAGGGCTTGCGTGCGGGGGCCAGCAACGTAAAGGTTACGTAGTTCACGACCAATTTCGGCGGCCGAGGTCGTCGTAGTCATGAGTGTTCCTTTCAGTGGGTTGGGTTTGAGTGAGATGGGTTTCAGGGAGGCTGTCAGTCAGACTTCACGGAGATGGGATCGTCACCATGTGGTCGACGGGGCCGTGGGCCCCGTTGGGGTCGAGTGACAGTGTCCAGTCTTTGCCGGATTCCAAAGCGCGAGCGAGGTAGTCAAGGGCGGTGCCAACGACCTCGGGAACATCCAGGGTTCCTTCTAGAACCTGCCGGGCAGCGAGCGCGGTAATCGCGGCTGAGAGCGTGCACCCGGTTCCGTGCGTGTTGGGGGTGGTGATGCGCTGGTGGCGGTATTCGGTGAGGTTGACGTTGGTGCCGTCGTTGAGCGCCAACACGTCGAGTACCTCGTCGCCGTCGCCGTGCCCACCTTTGACCAGAACACCTCGGGCGCCGCGTTCGATCAATTCGCGCGCCTGGTAGCGCATGGTGTCGAGGTCGCGGGCTGGCTCAACGTCGTCACCCAAGAGCAGCGCGGCTTCGGGAAGGTTGGGCGTGATGACGTGGGCGGCGGGCACCATGAGCGTGCGCACGGCATCCACGGCGTCTTCTTCAAGCAGTCGGTGCCCGGAGGTGGCCACCATGACAGGGTCGACGACCAGGAACCCTAAACCACCTCGGCCGGCACGTTCCGCAACCAATTCCACGAGTTGGCGCGTGCCCAGCATCCCGGTTTTGGTGGCGTCAACGGGCATGTCCGTCAGCACCGAGTCGAACTGGTCAGACACAAAGTCGTTGTCGATCCCGTACACGCGGGAGACTCCGTGTGTGTTCTGTGCGACCAGCGCGGTAATCACCGAGGTTCCGTATGCGCGCAGGGCCGTGAAGGTTTTTAGGTCGGCGTGAACGCCTGCTCCACCGGAGGGGTCTGTTCCCGCGATACTCAACGCGACAGGGGGTCGTGACATGTCGATCTCCTTTACGTGTGGGGTGGATGGTTTGGGTTCCCCACAGGGGGTCAGAGGGTCAGTTCTGGAATGCGTGGTGAATTTTGCGTGCCTCGACTTGCGGGTCGGGGGCAAGGCAGATTGCTGATACCACGCATACCCCCGCGACCGAGGTGTCTGTCAGTTGCGCTGCCCGCTCAGCTGTAATTCCGCCAATGGCAAAGGCCGGGATCGCCGAGGTGGCAATGAGGTTTTTGAGTGTGTCGACTCCAAGCCCGGCTGGGGCACCTTCTTTAGTTGCGGTGTCCCACACGGGGCCCACGCCCAGGAGGTCTACTCCCCCGTTGCCGAAGTCGCCGTGGGCGCGGGCGGCTTCGATGTCTTCCGGGGTGTTGGCGGACAGGCCTACCAGCGGGGTGTTTCCGATGAGTTCACGAACCTGGGTCACGCTCGTGTCATCTTGCCCCACGTGGACATGGACGTCGTGGCCGTCGTGAATGAGGCTGGCAGCGACATTGACACGGTCGTTAACGAACACGGGCACTGGGCGGGTGATGTTGTTAGTGTGGCGGGCGTTTTCGACTGCCTCGAGCACGCTCAAAGTGATGTGCGCGAAGGTTGCGTCGGTGGCGTGCTTGTCGCGCACTTGGACGATTCCCGCGCCTCCGGCTACTGCCAGTTCAACCGTTTGTGCCACCGTGCGTCCCGCTTGTTCGCACATTTTGGTGTCGGTGATGAAGTACAGGGACCCGTCGATGTCGCTCAAACGCGGATTGGTCACAGTTCCTCCGTGGTCACGTTGATTGCGTGCAGATCAGTTTCGGTAACTGCGTGAAGTTGGTCCAGGAAATGAACTTTGAAGCTACCTGGCCCGTCTGCCAGTTCGTGTGCGCGCAGACCGGCTGCCGCAAAGTGTGCGTGCGCGGTCACGGTGGCTTGGTGGTAGCGGGTGAGTTTTTCTTCCGTGGTAGTTGATTCGCCGAGGAGGTGGTGGGCTGTTCCTGCGTACCCTGCTACGAGCGCTCCCAGGGAGCATCCGGTTCCTACGACGAGTGGCATGTAGGTGGACCCGCCTGAAACGTGGCTGACATAGGTGGTTTCGCCGATCGTGGTGACGATTGCGTCAGTGGGGCCAGAAATAGCGACAACGGAACCGTATTCGTTGCTGAGTTTACTCGCGGCAGGCAAAGCCGACTCAACATCGTCCACTGCTTCGATACCTCGGGCGCCCTGACCCATTCCGGCTAGCCCCGCCACCTCTGAGGCGTTGCCGCGCACCACGGTGGGGCGTTCACTCAGAGCCCGGAAAACCCGGGCAGTTCGGAACGGAGCCACTCCCAGACCAACCGGGTCTAGCACCCAGGTTGTTCCGTCCTCGGTGCGTTGCTGCACGGCAGCGTCAATCGACAGGTACGTGTGCGAGCTGGGGGTCCCAAAGTTCACCGATACACCGTTGGCGACTTTGGCGAATGCGGCTGCGTCAGCTTCGTGGTCGATCATGGCAGGTGACGCGCCCGCTGCAAGCAGAATGTTCGCGGCAACTTCTTGCACCACAGTGTTGGTAATGCATTGCACCAGGGGCGTGAGTTCACGCATGTGGGTGAGAAACGCGGGAGTGAATTCCGGGGTGTTTCCGGTACGACTTTCAGATACAAGCGTCACGCTGACTTCCCTTCGCAGGCATTAACCAAACAGGTTCACGGGTATGATCTCAGCCTGTACAGGCACCCCGAGTCTGCACCACACTGTACATGCAGTGTGTGAGTTTCGCGAACCGCTCTTAGCGTGACTGGTAGTTGGGCGCTTCCACCGTCATCTGAATGTCGTGTGGGTGGCTTTCTTTAAGTCCAGCCGCGGTCAAGCGCACAAAGCGTCCTTGCTCTTTGAGCTCAGGAATCGTGCGCGCGCCCACGTAGAACATGGTTTGGCGCAGCCCACCCGTGAGCTGGTAAGCGACGTTCTTGAGTTCACCGCGGTAAGCGACCCGACCTTCGACGCCTTCTGGGATGAGATCAGTGTCGGTGGCGACATCGGCCTGGAAGTAGCGGTCCTTGGAGTACGAACGCCCCTTACGTGGCGCCATGGCACCCAACGAGCCCATGCCACGGTACGTTTTGTACTGCTTTCCGTTCACCAGGAGCAGTTCACCTGGGGATTCCTTACATCCGGCTAGGAGGCTACCGAGCATCACGGAGTCGGCACCGGCGACCAGTGCCTTGCCAATGTCACCCGAATACTGCAATCCACCGTCACCGATCACCGGAACGCCGGCTTCGCGTGCGGCCTGGTAGGCCAAGTGAATCGCGGTGACCTGTGGAACTCCTACACCTGCCACGATGCGGGTGGTGCAGATCGACCCTGGTCCAACTCCCACCTTGATAGCGTCGGCTCCTGCGTCGATGAGTGCTTGCGCGCCTTCGCGGGTGGCGACGTTTCCACCAATAACTTGGACGTGCGAAAAAGCCGGGTCCTCCTTGAGGGTCTTGATCATGTCCGTGACACCGCGTGCGTGACCGTTAGCCGTGTCCACCACGATGACGTCAGCGCCAGCTTCGGCCAGCAGGCCGGCACGCTCCAGCGCGTCTCCGTAGAACCCTACTGCGGCACCTACAAGGAGCCGGCCTTCGGAGTCCTTGGACGCCAGGGGGTACTCTTCGCTCTTGACGAAGTCTTTAACGGTGATGAGCCCGCGGATCACATTGTTCTCGTCGACGAGTGGCAGCTTCTCGACCTTGTGTTCAGCCAGGATTTCAAAGGCTTCTTCTGAGCTCACGCCTACTGGAGCTGTGATCAAAGGTGCCTTCGTCATGATTTCGCCAACCGTTTTTGTGGCGAACTCTGCACGAGGAACAAAGCGCAGGTCACGGTTGGTGATGATTCCCACGAGCACGTTGTTTTCGTCCACAACAGGCAGACCCGAGATGCGGTACTGGCCACACATTTCGTCGAGCTCTTGCAGGGTCTTGTCGGCGGTGATGGTCACGGGGTCGGTGATCATGCCCGACTCCGAGCGCTTTACATAGTCGACCTGGGCTGCCTGGTCTTCTTTGCTCAAGTTACGGTGGATGATTCCAATTCCACCGATGCGTGCCATGGCAATAGCCATCCGGCTTTCGGTCACCGTGTCCATTGCGGCAGAAATCAGAGGGATGTTGATGTCGAGTTCGCGAGTCAACCGGGTGCGGGTTGAAGCTTCAGACGGGATGACGTCGGTGTCTCCGGGGAGCAACAGGACGTCGTCGTAGGTCAAACCGGTGAGTGAAAACGGATTCTCTGCTTCGCGGAAATGCTGTTCAACTTCGCTCATTGGGTCCCTCCCCTTTTGTCCTACCAATACCCGCAATCCTAACGCTTTCGACTGGCAGTCATGACCGTGAGGGTGTGAGTTTATAAACAGGTGGCTCAACCATTTGGTTGATGGGACAACCAACCCGCTGGGCGATGGATTCGAGAGGGGCTAAGAGCACACTTAAGTTATGTTGATTTTTGCTATTGCTTTCATCACTGCAGCCCTGGTTTTCTACACCATGGGTGTGTGGGCAGAACATAAGAAAAAAGTTCTCACGTGGCCCCATGTGATCCTGTTTGGGCTGGGATTGGTGTGCGACGCAACTGGAACCGAGTTCATGCGCCGAATCGCGCAGTCCGACTCTTTCTCTTTTGGTGGCGAGGCCGCCCAGATCTTGGGGCTCATCATGGCGGTCACCGGAGCGTTGGCGCTTCTGCTCATGGCCATCCACTTTGTGTGGGCGCTTTACGTCATGATCAAAGGTTCGGACCGTGCGCGTGCAGTCTTCCACAAGTTCTCGCTTGTGGTGTGGGGTATTTGGCTGGTCCCCTACTTCACCGGAATGGTTGGCGGAATGCTGTGATAGAGCGATCACACCTTCAACTGGATCCCGGAAGTAAACCGGCGTTCCTCACCACTGAGCGGATCTCGGAACTCAAGCCCAACGGCACACAAACGCAGGGGGTGCGAAAAATCGTACGGGTCCTGGTCTAGGTCGTGCGGGTAAACGGGGTCACCCAGGATCGGCACGCCAGCGCCTAACAAGTGAACCCGCAACTGATGGGTTTTGCCCGTGTGCGGAGTGAGCACAAACCGCCCAACGGGATCACCCTCATACGTACCAACCACGTGTGAAAACTCGATACGAGAACGCGCGTTGATGGGCCCGTCGACTTTTTTAACACCACGTGTTCCCTTGTCTTTTTCGATTCGCGACTCGCACTCGAGCGGAAACGCTGCCGGGTCGAAGTCGCCGGGAAGAACCGCTAAGGCCTCATAGGTTTTATCCACTTTTCGGTCTTGAAAAAGCCGCTGATACGCCCCGCGCGTGCCCGGATTGCGCGACAAAATCAAGAGCCCAGCCGTCACACGGTCAAGCCGGTGAATGGCCACCAGGTCCGGTTCGTCACGTTCTACCCGCAACCGCGTGACCACGCATTCGCGCACAAATCGCCCGTTGGGAGTCGAGGCCAAGAAGTGGGGTTTGTCCACTACCAGCAGGTGCTCGTCCTCATGCACCACGGTCACGTCGAACGGCACGCGCGCCTCCGGTGGCACGACCCTATGGAAGAAGTAGAAGCCACCCGGGGTCACAGGTGTTTCCAGGGTGACCGGCCGGCCGTTTTCGTCTACGAGCCCGCCTCCGGCAGGATCGGCGATGTAGTCGAGCTCCTCACGCGAATCCGGGAAGTCGGCTAACAGCCAGTCACGGACAGTCGCGGGAACTGGTTCGTGTTGGCGGGAGTGCGTCTGATTGCCGCCAGGTGCGCGCAACCGGGTTGCGCTGATCCCTTCCCGAGGTCGTAGCGGGCTTCTCATGCCCCTTACCCTACCGACACCTCGGGCCCCATCAGCTCAACGGCCTGACGAAACGGCGCAAAACGAGCGAGACTACGCATTATATTGCGCCGTTTTGCTCGCTTTGCGCCGGCTGACCCACGACTTGGGCAATGCGTTGCGCTTCATTCGCTACGTCGCGCACGTATTGATCGGACGGGTTGTAGGCCTTGATCGCGTCCGTGTATCCGTTCAGGTCGCTCAGGTTGCGGTTGTTCGCGCACAGAAAAGCTGCCGCGGACGCTGTCGCGTCGTCAATGTTGTGCGGGTCTTTTGTGCCGTCGCCGTTGCCGTCCACCGCCACCTGGTTCCATGTTGTGGGGATGAACTGCATGGGGCCCACAGCTCGGTCGTGTGTGCGGTCGCCGTCGAGTCGCCCGCCGTCAGTGTCGCGGATATGCGCCGTGCCTTCACCACGCAGTTGAACACCAAAGAGGTGGGGCGTAACCTCGCCGGAGTCGTTCACGCTGGCACCCTTGTAGCGCCCGTGATCGGTCTCGATTTTGCCGATTCCAGCCAATGTATTCCACGACAACCCGCACTGCGGACTGCGCTGAGCAGCCCACACCGTTGCCGCGACATACGCCTGCAGAACGCGCTTGGGGATCCCCGATTTTTCACTCGTCTCGCGCAACCACGGGTTATCGACGGCAACCCCACCTGCCACCGGGTCAACGGCCGGCATGGAAGGCGCAACCGGCGCTGGAATCTCCACAACTTCCTCGGCCTGGCTGTCCGCCCCGTCCGCGCGGAGGTTTACAAACACCAGCCCTGCAAGTACGACCATCGCAATCGACATCGCCATGAGCGGGATTGCCCACCACCGTGATACCCCCGCCGAGGTCGTTGCCGCCTTCGTACTGGCCTTGGCTTTCGTACTGGCCTTGGGTTTCGTAGTGACCTTGGGGATTTCGACGGTGTCCTGCAGGCTGCTGGCGTACCGTTCGTCTTCACGGTGCATTATGAGTCCTCCCTGACCCACACGCGGGCTGCCAGGATCGCCAGCGCAACACTGCACGCGAGCGCTGCCCCAAAGACTCCCCACCACCAGTTCGATGGACCTTCGACCGAGGGCGTTTCTGGGGTCGCTTGGGGAGGTTTCGCGGGCGGGTTGCCACGCACCGTGTCCCCAGTGATCGAGGCCGCTTGGCAGTGACCAATGAGCGCACCCAGGGGCGAGCCGGCCACCTGAGCAGGCAGTTTCTTACCCACGTTGAACCGAAGGAGAACAGTGGCCCGGCGTTCGTGCCCGTGAACCTCACGAGTCAGCGTTTCAAACTCCACGTCATACGCACCTGGTTGGTTAAACATGAAGGTGGGGGTGCTGAACTGCCCAGGTGTGACCGTCGACTGTGACCCCTGACGAAGGTTTTTGGTGTTCTTCCCCAGCGCATCTTTTTGCTGAATGAGGACGCTCCCCGGTCCGCTCACGCGGGTGAGCGTCACCTCCATGGACTTCACGAGCGCCGGGTCCAGGTCGTTTGCGCTCCACCCCACTGCGGGCGCGTTTTGGCCACCGGTTGCCCATACCTGAGATCCGGGGGTGGCGAATTCTTTGTCCTGCGTTGTTGAAGGTGTGAACGCGGTGCGCGCTGAATCTGGCACGGTGACGTTGACGGTTGAGGGTGCGCGTTCTGCCCCGTTCACTTTGACCTGGGTGGGGTTGATGAGCACCTGACCTTGAGTCACGTCAACCATTTGTCCTTCACCTGCCGGTGCGCACACGTTGGCAGCAACTGGCTGGAAGGGCAGTGCGGCGGGAGTCGGCACGGTCAGTCCGGGGAGTCCCGGCGCGGCGCCGTATTGGCCCGGCATGTTGCCCGAGGTGTCACCCTCCTCCCCAGGTTCCGTTGCGTCTGCGTTGTCCGCGTCTTTGTCGTCGGTCGACGTGTCGTGTGAGTCGGAGGGGCTTTCGGCTGGGTTCCGAGGGACCGGGGTTGTGGGCGCGCACTGTGAGTCCGCCACCCGACCTTCTGCCTCCCGGTTGTCCGTATCCCCGTCACCAGCATCCTGGCCGTCCGCTGCCTGGTCGTCAGCCACCTCGGCCCCTTTTGCGGTGACCGTCAGCATCCCGTTGCGCGCCGGTTTCTTGGCGTCGTCCCTGTACATGGAGTAGGCGACGCAGTGGGTTCCCGGCTCCGAAAACGTCAAGTGCAAGGGTTCAATTGTTGGGGCCGAAATGTCGTAGGCGAACGCGTCCCCACGGGCCGCGATGTTCCCGCCTTTAGTGCGGTTGGGGTTGATGACGCCCATGGTTCCGTGTCCGTCGTGTCGGAATGCCATGCGCACGCGCCCGTCCAGTCCGCGTGCGTCGAAATCGGCGTTGGCAAGGTACCCCGCCGAGGTGTTTTCCGCCTTGACCGTGTGTTGTTTGGCTCCAAGCTCAGGGGGTTTGATGCGGTGTTTGTCGTCGAGGTCGGTTGGGCAGTCTGCTGGGTCGGTGTCGATCGTGGTGGTGTCGTCTGTGGACTCAACCCGGATGGTTTGGGTGTGCTGCCGTGGCTCCGTTTTGCCAAGAGAGTGTGCGTGGATGCTCAAACAGTAGGTGCCAGGGGTGGCTTTCACCTGCACACTCACCGGTTTCGACGGCTTCGTCTGTACCGCAAACGGCAAGTGTTCCCCGTCGAAGGTCACTTCGTCAGAAATGGTGCGAGGGTCAGTGTCACCCGCGGGTTCAGCACCGTCAGAGCTATCAGCGACTTTCGCGCCGGCAGACACGCTCAGTGTCACTGGCCCTGTGGCCTTCCACTCTTTCGGATTCAGCGTGAGCTCGTTGTCACGTGCCTCAAACACTGCGTTGGCGTACGCCGGTTGAGGTGTCACGTGCGGCACAAACACCAGCGACACCACAGCACAGATTGCTACCCAAAATCGACGTGTCACAGACGCGCCACCATCCCGTGTCGTGGGGCAAACAGCCATGCGAGCAGGAAGAAGCTGGTGAGCACCAGGACGATCGTTCCGCCCACGGGGAAGTCAGCAGTCCAAGAAATATAGAGCCCAATGAACGCCGACACTGCTCCCAGCGCGGGTGCTAGGAACATCATGGTGGAGAGTTTGTCGGTGAGGAGCCTCGCGGTTGCCGCCGGGGTGATGAGCAACGACAGCACCAGGATGTTTCCAATGGTCCTGATCGAGACAACGATTGCCAAGGTCACCGCAATGTAGAGGACGATGTCCAACCAGAAGACGCGGAGCCCCAACGCTCGCGCGTACTCACGGTCGATGCTCACCGTGACAAGGTCGCGCAAGAAAACCATGAGAACCGCGATCACGACGCAAGCAGTGATAGCGACAACGTACACGTCTGATGTGGGGATACCTGTGATCGACCCGAACAAAAAATCCGTGAGCGACCCTGCGTAGCCGGGAGACTGCGAAATGATGACGATTCCCAACGCGAACGCCGCCACGAAGAACACACCAATGACCGAGTCTTCTTTGAGCCTGCGGAACTGCGAAAAGATCGCCACCAAAAGTGCCGTCACAACACCGGCGATCGCGCCACCCACAACCAGGTTTCCGCCTACCACAAACGCGACGGCAAGCCCCGGAAATACCGAGTGAGCCACCGCGTCACCAATGAAACTCATGCCGCGCAACACCACGAAGCAGCCCACGACACCGCACAGAATGCTCGCCATCGTGGCGACCATGAGTGCCTTAGGCAGAAAAACCAGAAGCGGGTTGGTGAGGTCTGCGAAGAAGTCGAACACGCTCATGCGCTCACCCCCAGCGCTGTCAGCAGAGGTGACTGCGGTTTGAGACTGAACACATCGCACCACAGTTGCGGGTCGGTCAGGTTGTGTGGTGAGTCGTACGCCCGGATGTTGCCTTTGAGCATTGCAATGTGTGTACACGTGTGCATGGCTGCCACCAGATCGTGGGTGGCCATGAGCACCACGGTGCCTTCCTTTGCAAGGGAGATAAACAGGTCAGTGAGCAGTTCCTGGGTGGGCACGTCGACACCGGTGAAGGGTTCGTCGAGCACCAGCAGCTGCGGATGCGAGACAAGTGCGCGAGCCACCAAGACACGTTGCTTTTGTCCCCCGGACAGTTCGGCAACGGGACGGTCCTTGACCTCTGAAAGATGTACTTGCTTGAGCGCGTTATTGACCGCTTTGTAATCCTCGACGGTGGGGCGTTGCCACAACTTGAAGCGCTTACCGGTGAGCACCGTGTCTTCAACCGAAATCGGGAAGTCCCACGCAAACTCGTGCTTTTGAGGCACATACCCAACACCCACCTCGGCCTGCAAAGTCACCTTCCCGCGGCACGGAATCAGTCCGAGGATGGAGCGCAGCAAGGTAGTCTTTCCAGCCCCGTTGGGACCCACGAGACCTACGAAACTGCCCGCAGAGATCTCCAGGTTAAGGTTCTCAAGAACCGACCGCCCGCCCAGTTTTGTACACAGGTCGCGGACGTCTAAAACAGTGGTCGTGTCGTGTGCGCTCACTCGTCCATCCCTGCGGCCTTCTTGCGCTTGCGTGCGTTCGCTGACATGACCGCTACCGAGATGACGGCAATGAGGAACACGCCGCCCACTCCCGCCGCGATCAGTGGTAGCGCAGAGTTGCCGTCCGACTTCCCAGCGGCTGTGTTGTCTTCCGAGTTTTCGTTCTGCCCGGATTCGTTAGAAGAGTCGTCTGAGCCCTCCCACTGCATGCTGGCGGCTTTGTCTACGTCGGCTTGGTCGCCCACGGCAAGGCGAATGGTTTGGGTGTCTTCTAATTTTTCGCCCGAGGTGGTTTTCGCGCTCACGGACATCTTCACCAAATACTCCCCCGGCTTGGTGAATACCCAGTTGGCGTGCGTGTGCGTGTTGAGGTCCACGGAGGCGTCGCGTTGCTGGTCATCCCACACGACCTGTGGGGCACCAAATCCGCCGTTTTGCAGGTACACCACCATGTCGCCGGGGCCCTGCACTCCGCGTAGAGACAAGGTGACGTTTCCGTCGACTTCGTTGACGAAGCTGGGGTTCTGCGTGTTCCACCCCAGCCACACGACACCGGGTTGTTCGACCTGCGGGATCACCCACACGTCATCGCCCGCGTTGGCTGGAATGAACGAGTACTGCTCGTCGTCTGGCATCTGAATCTTGCCGCCTTGATCAACGACTTTGAGCACGGTTTTGTCCAGGTGTCGCCACACGGGTGGGTTAGCGGTGTCGTCGCGAGCCACGAGTTCGGTCTTGCCGTCGGTGAGGCGTGGGCCAATGTCCACGTGTCCGGCGTCGATCGTCGCCTGGTCCTCGCTGAGTTCTTCGGAATCGGAGACGTTCTGTTTGAGCTTTTCTTCTTCGTCTTCAGCACCGTTGCCCGAAGGTTGGTTTCCAGTGGCATGAGCCGCGGTCGCTGTGACGGTGGAGGGAACGGTCACCGCGGCGGGGCTCATTACCCCTACAGCTAGTAACGTGCATGCGATCGCTGTCAGCCGAATCGCTTTCATGTCAGGCATCCTTTCAATGATTGTGCGTTGAACCGCATGAGCTCTTCATATGTGGTGACGCGGGAGTCAAACGCGTCCGAGTAGATGTCACACACGCTCACATTCGCTTCGTCCGCAACTGTTCTGAGAGTGAGTGACCTACCCAATTGCGGTTCAACGAAGACCGCTGGGACTTTGAGATTCCGAATGGTGTCGGCGAGCCGAATTCGATCCGTGACGCTGGGTTCAACAGCGGGGTTGGGGGTGACGAACCCGGCGATGTCCACGTCGTATGCTGCGCCGAGGTACGCGAAAGCGTCATGCGTGGTGATGAGGTGGCGCTTGTCCTTGGGAATAGACGCAAGTGTGTCGCGTACTTCGCGGTCCAGCGCGTCTAGCCTGTCCACGTACCGTTTGGCGTTGGCCTCATATGTGCCCGCGTTGTCTGGGTCGGCGTGGGCAAGCGTGTCACGGATGAGTTTGACGTATGCGATTGCGTTGCTCACGTCATGCCACAAGTGTGGGTCCATTTCTCCGTGTACGTGCTTCCCTAGAACTGCTTGGGGCAACAGGTACGTGGACGATCCTGGTTCGCCTAAGAACTTCGAACCGCGTGGGATTTCCTGCCACGCTTTGTTGGTCACTGAAATGACAGTGTCGTCTGGGTTCAGACTGTCGTGGCCGGCAACGTTGCGTTCGTATGAGTTTTCGCCGAGGTCGGAGCTGGTTTCCTTTTCCGAGTCGGCAAAAACGGTGAGGTGTTTGGTGTCGAGGTCGGTGGTGAGATCCGCGTGGCCTTCGTCAATGATGCGTTTGTTTTTCATCTGTGGGTCGGAGTGAGGGTCGACCCCAACGGCGAAGGTGTACGTACCCTTTCCGATGTAGGTTTCGTTTTCCGGGTCGGTTGCAAGATGCGTTTCGAAGGTGATCTTGTACACTCCAGGTTTGGAAAACGCCCAGCTCAAGTGGGTGTGTGCATTGACCGGCAGTGTCGCCACGTCAGAGTCCCCTGCACCGTCTGAACTGTCAAAGTACAGGGTGTTCTGCCCTAACGCTTGCGTGAGAAACCCGTGGACGGTGCCCCCGGAAGGGGCAACGACCTCGGTCATTTTCATCCGCACTTCACTGGCACGGTCAGCGCCCAACTCACTGCCGGCACCCGAGACGCGCAACCCCAGCCACACGGTGTCAAGAGTCACGTCTTCGACCAAGGGGATGACACGCGCGGAATACTTGGTAGCGCCTTCTGCGAGCCCAATATTGGGTGCGTCAGACGGGATATTCGCGTCTAGGGTCTTGATGAGTTTGTGCTCTTCCAGCATGACGTAGTTGGAAAAAGCGACGTCTGAGTACACGATGTTGCGGACATCGCGCAGGGTGGGTTCGTAGGAGTGCGGGTCCGCGTTGGCAGGAACCAACGGAACCACGTTCGCCGCATCACCGGCAACGTTCTTCACCAGGTCAGCGATGATGCCGGTCGTGGCAACCACCTGAAGCTGGTCAGCGTTCCGGTGGGTGTATGCACTCCCCTGACACCCCGCGGCCAGCACCGTCACAAGGACTGCGCTGACCGCGAGGAACGTACGCCTGATCATGAACGGCGACGACGTTGCGAAACTACGGCAACGACTCCGATCCCTACGAGCAGACCACCACCAATGAGACCGGCGGATATTCCGGATACACCTGTGCGTGGCAAGGATGGGCGGGCACAGTTGTCCATGTTGCCGGCATCAGCGTTGCTGACGGGAGCGCTTGAGTCACCGCCGTTGGCGTCAGCGGTTGCCTGGTCCGAGGTGGCCGGGTCGCCCTGCTGGTCACCTGGCTGGCCGCCCTGCTGGTCGCCTGACTGTGCGTCAGCGTTCTGATCGGGCGCCGACTGGCCAGTTGGGGTGATGTTTCCAGCCCCGGCCTTCGCAGACTGCCCCACTTCGAAGTTCAGGGTTCCGGTGGCCTGGCTGGTGGATCCGTCCTTGAGTTTCACGGTGAACGTCAGAGTCGCGGTGTAATTACCGGGTGCCGAGAACACCCAGTTGCCGTGTTCGTGTGTGCGCAGAGGAATGTCGTAGGAGTCCCCGGCGTTACGGAACACGTGTTTCACGCTTCCGCCACCTAGGCCACCGCCACCAACAAACACGTTGAGTTTGCCGGGACCGTTGAGCGAGTCGAGTCGCATGGTGACTTTCGTTGCGTTATTCACGAGTTGTTCGTCTTGTGTGTTCCACCCCAGCCATGGAACTTGCGACTCCTGCGTTTGGCCGATCATGTAAATGTCGGCTCCAGGTTTGCCCAAGAATCCGAATTCGGCTGGGACCTTCTTCTTCGACGCGTCTCCCAGGACGAACGTCATGTCGGACGGGTTGCGCCACACGGGTGGCGAGGTGCGGTCGTCTTTCACTTCCGCGGTTGCGCGCTTCCCGTTGAGGCGGGCACCAAAGTCGAAGTGACCGTCAGTCACGCGAACACGCTGGCCTGCAGGGGCCTGCTGGCCGCTTCCACCGCCTGTGCTGCCGTTGTTTCCTTGGCTTGTACCGGAGTTGCTTTGGCCACTGGCGTCAGTGCCCTGGCCGGCTGCACCAGATGCGTCGGTTGGGACACATACAACGGGAGCCTGTGCGGGTGCCGAGTTGTTGTTGGCACCTGCGCCACCACTGTTGCCGGCGTTGGCGTTGTCGGCATTTCCGCCGTTCCCCTCAGCGTCCTCTCCTGAGCCGACTTTAAGGGTGACTGGTTCAGATTCGACGCGTTCGTCGCCTGATGTGTGTACAGCACGAAACTGAACGCCGTCGAACTCTTTAGTCAGAGACGGAATGATGATCTGGCGTGAGGATACTGCCTTCTTACCGTCCTTGTATTCCATCCATTTTTCAGACTCCGACGCGCGGGTTTCCCACACCAGTTTTCCTGCGACTTTAAGCGGTTGTCCGCCGTTATCTGAGGTTTGGCTGTAGGTGGCTTCTGCGCGTGCGTCTTGGCCTTCGACATATTCGTCTTGGTCCAAGGTCGTGGTGAGTGTGAAGTCGTACTGAGAGTCGTCCTCGTCAGATGGGGATTCCGAGGTGGAAGGCTCTGGTTCCTGTGGCTCTTGGGGCTCCTGCGGGGCCTCGGATTCACCTGGTTCGACCTTCAGCTCTACTTCGTTTGACCGTGTTTCCCCGGCATAGACGGCACGAAACGCGGTGCCCGAGTCAGTAGCTTCGAGGTTTTCGATGCGGAGTTCTTTTCCTTGAGCCGCTTCAACGGGTTCCCACTTGTCTGAGCCAGGTGCTCTGCGTTCCCATGACACAAGCCCGTTTTCGTCGCCACCGTTCACCGTGGCGCTAAGTACCGCTGTGTCACCGGCGGCGTATTGCTCTTTGTCAGCTTTCGCATCGATTGTGACACCCGGTTGTTGTGGTGCCGGCTGTTCTGGTTTGCCGCTTGGTGAGGGGGCGGGCTTATCAGTGGCTGGCGCTGAAGGTGGTGTCGTTGGTTCCGAGGTGGGAGTTGGTTTTGGTGTTTGAGGTGTGGGTTTAGGCGCGGGCTTAGGCTTGTCTAGGTCTTCAAGGTCAGCTTTGTTCAGGTCACCTACGACGAACACGTATTCTTGTTCGCCGGTGACGCGTTTGCCACCGACTACTGCGCTGGATTCGAAAACAAGGCGGTAGACACCCGGTTTGGTGAAAACCCAATTAGCATGCACGTGGGCGTTTGCGATCTGTTCGTAGCTGGAGTGCTCGAGATCGGTGAGTGAGAAAACTCGTTGCGGTCCACCAAACAAACCGTCTTGGAATACCTCGACGTTGGCACCCTTTGGTGCTTGAGACTTCTTTTGGTTCAGCTGCATGGTGACTTTGCCGCCTTTGACATCCTTTTCAGCGATGTCTTGGGTGTTCCAGCCTGCCCAGAGGCCGTCGTGGTTCTGGCCCTGTGGGATCATCCATGCTTGTTTTCCTGCCGCGTGAGTAAACTCGAATCCTTTGGCAGGTATTTTTCTTTTAAGTGCGTCGTTGACGTGGAAGAGCAGTTCGTTGGCCGGTTCGCGTGCGTGCTCGTACTTGCCATTGGAAGGCGCCCAGTCGACCTTGGAGAACATGTGCATTTTCCTGCCACGAATGCACATGGAAACTGCGTCAGCGTGTTCGGTCTCAACGACGTTGCGTTTTCCGATTTTGGGTACGTCTGCACGAAGCCCGGTGGCGTCGGCGCCACAGACGGGTGCAGATGATGCGGTGTAGGTATTGTCAGTTGGGCTGGCGTGGGCTGCGGTGCCCAGCGCTGATGCTATGAGAGCGACAGAGGTGGCGAATCCCGCCACAGCACGACCAAGAAACAGCACAGTTTCGTCTTTCTATCTCTATTGTCTTTTCCTCCCAAACAGTAAAAACGAAACGTCGTAGTGTCATAGCTTTATGTAAATATACGTGCATATGCGCGGTAAATGACGGGAGACAAAAATCGGGCCGCAAGCGTGATGCTTGAGGCCCGATTTTCTAGAAGTGACGTTTACTTATCGTCTTCGTCGTCTTCTTCCTGCTTCTCAACGACCAGTGTTTCGGTAGTGAGAACCAGAGCTGCGATGGATGCAGCGTTGCGCAGTGCCGAACGGGTCACCTTGACTGGGTCAATGATTCCCTGAGCGATCAGGTCACCGTATTCGCCGGTTGCGGCGTTGTATCCCTGTCCCGCTTCCAGTTCAGCAACCTTCGATGCAACGACGTAGCCGTCCTGTCCAGCGTTTTCTGCGATCTGGCGCAGTG
Organism: Brevibacterium sp. ACRRH; assembly: GCF_022346365.1. Taxonomy (NCBI): domain Bacteria; kingdom Bacillati; phylum Actinomycetota; class Actinomycetes; order Micrococcales; family Brevibacteriaceae; genus Brevibacterium; species Brevibacterium sp. ACRRH. Next base: position 362,818 of record NZ_JAKRMN010000001.1, on the reverse strand, counting down.
GCTGAACGATTGCACGGCGAACAATGTTGACACCGGTTGCAGCGTCGTGGTCCTTGCCCAGGTCGTTGCCGTCAAGAACCTTAGCTGCGTGGATCAGAGCGGATCCACCACCAGCAACTACACCTTCTTCAATGGCTGCGCGGGTAGCGGAGACAGCGTCTTCGACGCGGTGCTTACGTTCCTTAAGTTCGACCTCGGTGGCAGCACCCACCTTGATCACTGCAACACCGCCGGCCAGCTTGGCCAAGCGTTCCTGCAGCTTCTCCTTGTCCCATGACGAGTCGGTGTTCTCGATTTCGCCACGGATCTGGGCGGTGCGAGCGTCAACGTCGTCCTGCGATCCTCCACCGTCGACAACAGTGGTGTTGTCCTTGGTGACGGTGATGGTGCGGGCGGTACCCAGCTGGTCCAGGGTGACCTGGTCGAGCTTCATACCCATGTCAGCGGTGATGACCTGTCCGCCGGTGAGGATTGCGAGGTCTTCCAGGATCGCCTTGCGACGGTCGCCGAATCCGGGGGCCTTCACAGCGGCGACGTTGAGGATTCCACGGATCTTGTTAACAACCAGGGTGGACAGTGCTTCGCCTTCCACGTCCTCGGCAACAATGAAAAGTGGCTTGCCTGCCTGCTGCACCTTTTCCAGAACAGGGAGCAGATCCTGAATGTTGGAGATCTTACCCTGGTGGATCAGGATGTATGGGTCTGACAGAACTGCTTCTTGACGGTCAGCGTCGGTCACAAAGTATGGCGACAGGAAGCCCTTGTCGAACTGCATACCTTCAGTGAACTCAAGCTCGACCGATGACGCCTGAGATTCGTCGATCGTGATGACGCCGTCTTTGCCAACCTTGTCGAAGGCTTCTGCGATCAGTTCACCGATTTCAGGTGACTGAGCCGAAAGCGCTGCAACGTGTGCGATCTCTTTCGAGTCAGCAACTTCGCGTGCGATTTCCTTGAGGCGTTCTTCAACTGCGTCAACAGCTGCTTCAACGCCAGCCTTCAGCTGTCCAGGAGCTGCACCGGCTGCGACGTTGCGCAGACCTTCGTGTACGAGTGCCTGAGCCAAAACGGTTGCGGTGGTGGTTCCGTCACCGGCAACGTCGTTTGTTTTGGTGGCAACTTCTTTTGCCAGCTGAGCGCCCAGGTTTTCGTATGGGTCGTTGAGTTCGACTTCACGTGCGATGGTCACACCATCGTTGGTGATTGTGGGTGCGCCCCACTGCTTGTCAAGAACAACGTTGCGACCGCGTGGGCCCAGTGTCACTTTGACGGTGTCAGCCAGAACGTTTACACCGCGTTCAAGTGCCTTGCGAGCGTCGTCATTGAACTGCAAAGTTTTAGCCATTTTTCACTTCCTTCTAATGAGTGTGAGTGCGTGAAGGTGTGATTAGCCGATTACTGCGAGAACGTCGCGAGCCGAGAGCACCAGGTATTCAGCACCCTGGTACTTCACTTCGGTTCCGCCGTACTTGGAGTAGATGACCTTGTCGCCGACGTTCACGTCAACAGGTACGCGGTTTCCGTTGTCTGCAACGCGACCGGGGCCAACTGCGACAACTTCGCCTTCCTGTGGCTTTTCCTTAGCGGTGTCTGGGATAACCAGGCCGGAAGCAGTGGTCTGTTCTGCTTCGAGCTGACGGATTACGATGCGGTCTTCGAGTGGCTTGATAGCTACCGACATGTGACAGTCTCCTTTTGAGTCTGTGTCGAGATGTGTTTTGTGTGCTCTTTGGGCAAGCTCGCTTAATGTTGTTCGTCGTCGCGGGTGCCGAATCAGCATCAAGTTTTAGTGCAATTTGCCGGTGTCTCTAGGTGCCGCCGAGTGCGACACTCACCTCACCGTCCGGTTAGCACTCGCATTGCCCAAGTGCTAACTGAAACTCTATTGCGCCGTTGGCACTCTTTCAACTCGAGTGCCAATTTTTCGTTACCCTTGAGCGAATTTTCAGCTCAGAGCGTTTTCGTTACGCACTGCGCGACGCGCCGGCCCCTCATGGCGTTCTGACGGGTCACTCATAATTTCGCGGAAGAACGAGCGCACGCGTGGCGGAACAATCTGAAGCGGGAACACAAACAACGCATCGACCCAGGGGTTCTTTCGGAATGCGGCCAAAAGGCCACACACTACCAACGAAAGCACAAGTGCCACCCACGCAACACCAACGGGACCCATCCCAGCAGTTCTGAGCGCCGGCATCACAACTAGCATAATTGCGGCGTGAGGGGCATAAAAAGCAATGCTGTTTTGTCCGACCCACTGCACCGCACGGTATGTGGGCGATCCCATAAACATCACACCTAGCAGGACAGCAATCGTCACGAGTGGAATCGCCGTTAGAAGGAACGGAATCGGCACTAAAACTTGGAATGTCGGCACTTCGCTTGGCACAAGAATTTGAACACCTATGAACAACAGCACCATCGTTGCCAGCAGTATCAACCGCGAGGGTGTTATTCCACTTTTCATCTTCAGCACAGCGTTTCCGATAGCTGCGCCACCATAGAAGAACATTCCGTAAACCGCAAGCTTGAGAAGATAGTTGTCGCCTTCTATCGCCATTGCGCCCAGCACACAAACGATCACCATAAAAGCTGGAGGCACATTCTTAAACAGTTGCGCAACACAAAAGTAGATCATGAGGTAAAAAACAAACCACAGATAATTGCCTTCGCCCCAGTGGTTCGCGTCAAGTGGCTCAAAGACCCCGTGCTTAGTCATCACGTGAATGATGAGCCAAACCCCAAACGGCCACGCGAGGTTAGCGAACTTTCCATAGGTGAAGGTAGCCAATGGCTTGCTAAGCGAACGCGTGAGAAAAAGCCCTGAGAGTAAGAACAAAACAGGCATTCGCACGGCGCGTAACTGCTGAGATAAATCCCAGTACCAACCGGTCTTAACCTCGATAGCGTTAAATGCCGAAGCGTGCCACACGATTACCATCAAAATTGCGGTGCCGCGTAGACCGTCAATCCAGACAGCTCTATTCATTCAGTGCTCCTGCATGGGGGAAGTCGGGAGGCTTGCAAGTTACAACCAACTTTAAGCAAGCTCTCAGGTTTCTTCGCGCAGACACTCCGAGAGTCTCGAAAACCGAACGGCGCTACACAGCCACCCCGCCACCCAACTACCGGCCCCTGCCCTATGGTCAGGAGAAGCAACGACCTCGGCCCGTAATCAGCCGTTCAACTCCCACGGACCGACCGCACGCACGGCGTTCGCGGTGACACGTTCGGCCAGCTCGTCCTCGCTGACTCCGCGCACCTGGGCAAGCGTCCGCACCACGTGCGCAACCATGTATGGCCCACCGGGCTTTCCGCGGTGAGGGTGCGGGGTCAAAAACGGTGCGTCGGTTTCTGTTAGGAGCAGATCAGGCGGGACGACCTCGGCGGCTTCCCTCAACCCATGAGCGTTCTTAAAGGTGACGTTGCCAGCAAAGGAACAGAAGATCCCCAACTTGCCCGCCTCCCTAGCCATGTCAACGTCACCGGAAAAGCAGTGCAGAATAGTGCGGTCCGGAACACCCGTGTCACGCAGAACCCGGAACACATCCGCGTGCGCTTCACGGTCGTGGATCTGGAGCGTCAGCCCGTTCCTTTGCGCGATCTCAATGTGCGCCCTAAACGACTCCTCTTGCGCTTTCATATCGCGCACGGAATCAGCATCCGTGCGGAAGAAATCAAGCCCGGTCTCCCCCACAACGCGCATGCGCTCATGGGACGTGACCAACTCTTCAATTTCGTCCAGCGACTCTTCCAAGATGCCAGCGCGTGCCAGCCTGGGCGCTTCGTTGGGGTGGATCGCAACCCCACCCAGCATCCAGTCGCGGCCAGCCTGCGCCTGTTCTTCCACCACACGAGTCGTCCACCGGGCTGCACCCATTTCGCACCCGATCTGCACCACCCTGGTCACACCCGTGGCTATCGCCGTGTCGTAGAAGAAGTCCAAAGGTGGGAACGTTTCGTCTTCTTCGGGCTCGACTTCCGGGGCAGGTTCGCCTGACTTGATAGGGCCACGGGTTCCCGTACACATGTCCAGGTGCGTGTGCGTGTCCACGGCCGGAACCGCGAGTGGTTCCGGCACCGGTGGATATTCGCCAGCAGCGCGAGATGCCATTACTTGGCCCCTCCTGCAGTCCCAGCGTCACCTTCGTTCGAGGCTTCGTACCGTGGGAACACGGGTGCCGGTGCGGGCAATTCCGTTCCAGCTGGCAACCATTGGCCGAGGTCGTTAAACGTCCGCGAGTCCTCGGCAACTCCCAGCTGGGTAAGGACCTTCCCGGTAGATTCGGGCATGACTGGTTGAGCCAGAATCGACACCCGGCGCAATACTTCAAGCGTGACGTAGAGGACCACACCCATGCGGTCCGGGTCGGTTTTCTTCAGCTTCCACGGCTCTTGAGCCGAGAAGTAGCGGTTCGTTTCTTCCAGCACTCGCCACAGCGCTTCCACGTAACGGTGCAGTTCCTGTACGTCGACGAACGCAGTGACACGTTCCAACAGGCCGTCGGTGCGTGCAAGCAGAGCACGGTCGTCGTCCGTCAGATCAGCCTCACCCACCTCGGGCACTACTCCGCCCAGGTTTTTGGCGATCATCGAGGTGGAACGCTGAACCAGGTTTCCGTACTCATTGGCCAGGTCTGCGTTCTTGCGCGCAATGATCGACTCGGCTGAGTATGAGCCATCCTGGCCGTAGGAGATTTCGCGAAGCAGGAAGTAACGGAGCGTGTCTAGGCCAAATGCGTCAATGAGATCGTACGGGTCGACAACGTTGCCCACAGATTTGGACATCTTTTCGCCCTTGTTAAACAAGAACCCGTGTGCGTGAACGCGCTTGGGCAGTTCCAGCCCTGCGCTCATCAGGAAGGCTGGCCAGTACACGGTGTGGAATCGCAGAATGTCCTTACCCACAACATGCAACTCGGCCGGCCAGCGCTTCTGAAACTCAGCCGAATCCACCTGCGGGTACCCCGCACCCGTGAGGTAGTTGGTCAAAGCGTCGACCCACACATACATCACGTGCTTGTCGTTGCCGGGTACCGGCACACCCCAGTCGAAGGTGGTGCGTGAAATCGACAGGTCTTTCAGGCCACCTTTGATAAATGACACGACTTCGTTGCGGCGCACATCGGGGCCCACCGGGTGCCTGCCTGAATCATCGACCGTGTCCAGCCATTCCAACAACCGATCTTCGTAAGCGGAAAGCTTAAAGAAGTACGACTCTTCTTCCGTCCATTCCACGGGAGTGCCGGTGGAAATCGCGTAGCGTTCGCCGTCTTCCCGCACTTCGGTTTCGTCTTCTGTGTAGTAAGCCTCATCGCGCACGGAGTACCAGCCTGCGTAGGCATCGAGGTAAATGTCCCCGGCCTCTTCCATTCTCTTCCACAGCGCTTGGCTGGCTGTGTAGTGGTCAGCGTCGGTTGTGCGGATGAACCTGTCATATGACGACCCCAGTGCATCATGCAGTGCGCGGAAGCCTGCCGCGTTCTGATCTGCAAGTTCCCGTGGCGTAATTCCAGCCTTCTGCGCCGACTGCTGCATTTTCAGCCCGTGCTCATCTGTTCCAGTCAGCATGAACACGTCTTCACCACTCAGGCGTTTAAAACGAGCGATCGTATCAGACGCGATGTATTCGTACGCGTGCCCAATGTGTGGCGAACCATTGGGGTATGCAATTGCGGTGGTCATGTAGAACGTCATGGTTTCTAGTCTATGCACTCACTTTGTGTGGATGTATTCCTCGTACACGTCGCGGGATTTCAGTCCGTGGATCTTCGCAATGTGGGCGGCCGCGTCCTTTGCCCGCATGCCAGACTCCACTAACTGGGCAACGTCTTCGGTGAGGTCTGCCGCCGAGGTGGCACTCACCTCGGGCGCGCCTGCCACCACCAGCGTGAGCTCACCTTTCAGACCGTCCCTGGCAACCACTTGCTCATGGATACTCTGGATTGTTCCCCGCAGGGTTTCTTCGTATGTTTTGGTGAGCTCCCGGCTCAAGGTCATGGGCCGGTCTGCCCCAAAGTAGGTGACAAAGTCCGCCAGGGTAGTTTGGATCCGGTGCGGGCTTTCGAAGAAGACCATGGTGCGCCGTTCGCTGGCAAGATCTGTTAGCAAGCGCCCGCGTTCCCCGGCCTTGCGAGGCACAAACCCTTCGAACGTGAAGCGGTCGGACGGTAGACCGGACAGGGCGATAGCGGTAAACACTGCCGACGGGCCCGGAACCGCCGTCACGGGCAGATCACGTGACACGACTTCTTTGACCACGTGGTAGCCGGGGTCTGACACTGCTGGCATTCCCGCATCGGTGAGTAGCACAACCCTGGCGCCGTTCTCCACCTGCTGAGCAATCTCACCGGCTTTGGAACGTTCGTTGTGATCAAAAAGGCTCACTAACGTACCGGAGTACGTAATCCCTAAGCGGGAAGCCAACCCCATAAAGCGACGGGTGTCTTCAGCCGCGATGACGTCAGCTGTTTCGATCTCTGCCCGCATCCGTGGGCTGGCATCGTCGAGATTGCCAATCGGTGTCCCCACAAGCACCAAAGCCGGGTCAGTCATGTGCATACCCGTGAGATATAGGTCTGGCGAGTCGTCACTCGTAGTCTTCTGTTTCTCACACTTCAGTAGGTCGACAAGCCAGCTAGACCAATCATCAAAATGACGAACAGAACGATCACAATAAAGCCGGCGATTGCAAGGTAACCGGTGATGAGTCCAGCGATTGCTAGTCCCTTACCTTCTTGGTCACGTTCTTTGCACTGTTTAAGCGCAATATGTCCCATGATGACGGGAGCGATACCAATGATTCCGATGGGATATGTGCTCAAAATGCTGATGATCCCCAAGACCAAGGCAGCAATAGCTAAACCGTTTGTTGGGCGACGCACGGGGTACCCGGGCGCCCCGTAGGGAGCTGGTTGCGCGTTATACGTGGGCGTAGGGTTGTAAGCCGGAGTGGGGTTAGCTGGTTCGCTTGTCGAGGACCCGTAATTGCCCGAGGAGTAGTCGCCACCACCGTACGTACTGCTTTGGCTACTGCCGTAGTCGCTGGGCGACGAACCGTAGGAAGAAGAACCGTATGCCGGTGAACCAGAGGACGCTGCCCCTGGAGTCGCAGATCCGTACGCCGAACCGCCTGAACCGTGCGAAGCCCCGGGCTTGAAGCTGGCGGGACCCTGACCGCTGGACGAAGGGCCAGAATCGTACGAGGGGAGGTCGTTGTACGGGCGGCTCGAGCCCCCGCTAGAACCGGTAGTGTTCGACGACATAGTTTCCTTCCTAAGACTACTAAAACCAAGACTAGTGGAAGTGACATGCGTAAACTAGGCGCGTGGTTTCTTCTAAGCGAATTCCTACTAAACACGTGCTTTCGCATGACGCGCTCCGCAACCCTATTGGCTGGGCGACTGCCACGGGTCTTGCTGTCATTGCGGCAATCTTGCGCATGATTGGCCTGGGGCACCCCAAGGAACTGATCTTCGACGAAACCTACTACGTCAAGGATGCGTACTCGCTGTGGAAGTACGGCACAGAGCGCGCGTGGCCAGAGGAACCAAACCCCAACTTCGTCGCAGGCAACCCCATGCCTTTGGACGATCCCGGATACGTCGTTCACCCGCCTTTAGGTAAGTGGATGCTGTCCGTAGGGCAGATGATTTTTGGCCAGGACTCGTCATTCGGGTGGCGATTTTCAGCAGCGATAGTAGGCGCTCTGACAGTCTTCATCATTGTGCGCTTAGCGATCCGTTTATTCGGCTCCATTTGGATGGGCTTTATTGCGGGGCTCCTCCTCATGACCGACGGAGAACATTTCGTTCACTCACGCACCGCGCTGTTGGACCTGTTCCTCATGTTCTTCGTACTCCTGGGGTTTTGGCTGCTGGTAATCGACCGTGACTACGCCCGAACCCGCATGGTGAAGCTGACAACCGGCAATTCGCAGAAGAAATCCGCAGATCTCTCGACTTTCGGCCCTCACCTGGGGTGGCGTCCGTGGCGTTTGGCCGCCGGTTTGGCACTGGGGTGCGCGATGGGCGTCAAGTGGTCCGGACTCTACGCACTTGCCGTGTTCGGCATCATGATCGTGGTGTGGGATGTGCGGAACCGTTACCTGGCCCGCGTCAAGTATCCGTTGCGTGGCATGCTGGTACGCGACTCAGTTCCTGCCTTCATGTCGCTCGTTCCCGTGGCATTCGTCACGTATGTCCTGTGTTGGTCGGGGTGGATCTTTACCAACAAGGGCTACGACAGACACTGGGCACAAGAGCATCAGGGCTGGTGGAGCTGGCTCCCCGACTGGATCCCTTCCCTGGCGCACTACCACCATTCGGCGTACAAGTTTCACGTGGGCTTGAGTTCAGAACACCCGTACGCGTCAAACCCGTGGGGCTGGATTGTCCAATGGCGACCCACCAGTTTCTATTACCGCTCCCCCGAACCCGGCCAGAACGGTTGTGATTGGGACAAGTGCTCGGCGGCCATCACCTCGGTGGGCAACCCTGCCCTGTGGGGAGTTGCCGCGATCGCGTTGGTGATCGTCATTCTTGCGTGGTTAGTCCGTCAAGACTGGCGTGCCGGAGGCATTATTGCGGGCATGATCGCCACGTGGGCACCCTGGTTTACGTATCAAGACCGCACCATTTTTACCTTCTACACAATCGTCATGGTGCCATTCGTAGTTCTGGCAGTGACGTACTGTGCAGGGCTTGTGTGGGGCCGAGGTCGTCTCACCGTCTCTTTGCGCGTCCGGCGCATCCTCGTGGGCGTTTTCCTCGCAGTTGCCGTGCTACTTTTCGCTTACTTTTGGCCGTTGTACACGGGCACTACCGTGCCGTATGAAAGCTGGCGACAGCACATGTTCAACCCGTCGTGGATTTGACCGAGCAATGGGCAAAAGGCCATGTCATGACCATAGAGCGCGCCGGCGGTCTTGTATGGTGAAGGAAACTCTGCGCATAATGGAGGCCTGTGACTACTCAACAGAAAACGCCTAGTACCGTAGCGATTATCCCTGCCCGAGGTGGCTCAAAGGGGGTTCCGCTCAAGAACCTGCAAAAGATTGCAGGCAAGTCTTTGCTCGCACGTGCAATCGAGTCTGCGCACGCTACCCACGGAATCGATTTGGTCGTGGTGTCGACTGATCACGACGGAATTGCTGCAGAAGCTGAACGTCACGGCGCAACTGTAGTCAGGCGCCCGGACGCAATTTCGGGTGACACTGCCACCAGTGAATCCGCGCTCATTTACACATTGGAGCAACTGGAGAAGCTTCGGGGCACGCAGTTCGACATCACCGTGTTCATGCAGTGTACTTCCCCGTTCATCAACCCACAGAACATGGACAACGCGATCGCTCGCGTTCAGCGCAATGCTGCAGACGTTGTGTTCTCGGCTGTTGAAGACCACAGTTTCCTCTGGACCTTGGACGAAGCACACCATGCAGTCGCTGTGGGCCACAGCATGGATTACCGTCCACGGCGCCAAGACCGTCAAAAGCACTTCAACGAAACCGGCGCTTTCTATGTCATGCGCACCGCAGGGTTCATCGAACGCAACCACCGCTTCTTTGGCCGTGTCGAGATCGAGGAAGTTCCGCCAGAAGACGCGCGTGAAATCGACACCATGTCTGACCTGACGCTTTTGCGCGCGATGGCAGCCGGGCGCACGGAAACGACTCACCTAGACATCGACGCTTTGGTCACCGACTTTGACGGGGTACACACTGATGACGCCGTGCATGTGGATCAAAACGGTGTCGAATCAGTTCGTGTCCACCGAGGCGATGGCATGGGTGTCAGCCGGCTCGTCAAGGCTGAGTTCCCGTTCCTGATTCTTTCCAAAGAACGCAATCCCGTGGTCACCAAGCGCGCAGAAAAACTGCGTGTCGAGGTGGCACAGGGAATTGACAACAAAGCTCAGGTAATCTCGGAATGGATGGCGGACAAGGGTCTGAATCCTGAACGTGTTGCCTATGTAGGAAATGACATTAACGACTTGGAAGCTTTTAGTGCTGTAGGGTGGCCCATCGCAGTAGCAGATGCGCACCCCAAGGTATTGGCTGCTGCCAGGTTTATCCTCAAGAAGAACGGCGGTCACGGGGCTGTTCGCGAAGTCTGCGACTTGGTGAGCATTCCTGAGGCCACTCAATGACAGTTGTACTGGGAACCCACGGTTCTTGAACACAAAAGGAAGCGAGAGTCTGAAATGACCGCTGAAATTACACCAGTATCGATCGGCGAACACACCGTAGGCGCCGGTCACCCCGTATACCTCATTGGTGAAATTGGCATCAACCACAACGGTGATGTCGAAATCGCTAAGCAGCTCATGGACGTTGCCAAAAAGGCCGGCGCTCAGGCTGTTAAGTTCCAGAAGCGCAACCCGGATGTCGCTGTGCCTGAAGACCAGAAGTCTAAGCCACGGAGCACCCCCTGGGGCGAAATGACCTACCTCGAATACAAGTTCCGGGTGGAGTTCGAAGACGCTGAGTACGCAGAGATCGACGCATACGCAAAAGAACTCGGCCTCCAGTGGTTCGCATCGCCGTGGGACATTGACTCGGTGAACTTCTTGGAAAAGTTCGACGCGGTGACCTACAAGATCGCGTCGGCTTCCATTACCGACATTCCATTGCTCGAGGCTGTTCGCGACACCGGTAAGCCCGTCATCATGTCTACCGGAATGTCCACGTTGGAACAGATCGACAAGGCTGTTGAGGTCATGGGCAAGGACAACCTGGTGCTCATGCACGCAACTTCCACATACCCGCTTCCTCCTGAGGAAGTGAACTTGCTGGCAATCCCTGCTCTGCGTGAACGTTACGGTGTTCCTGTTGGATACTCCGGTCACGAAATTGGTACGGCAATTTCCGTTGCAGCCGTTGCTCTGGGCGCTGTGACTGTTGAGCGTCACATCACCCTGGACAACGAAATGTGGGGATCCGACCAGAAGGCATCCATGGAGCCTGACGAGTTCATCAAGTTGGGCGAAGAAATCCGCGAAGTCACCACTGCTCTAGGTGACGGTAAGAAGCGCGTTATGCCAGGAGAAGAATCCAAGATTGCTTCCCTGCGCGTCGTCAAGTAAATGACGAATGAGGTGCGGTCGGTTCTACCGACCGCACCTTTCTATGTCGAGGAGAACCGTGGCAACACCTGAACTTTCGCTCATCATCCCCGCGATGAATGCGGCCCCATATCTGAGTACGCTCTTTACTTCGCTCCACAAACAGGGCGATATGAGCAAAGTACAGATTATTTTCATTAACGACGGGTCCTCGGATGAGACCCCACTGTTGTTGGACGAATACGGCTCGCAATTTCCCCACTTTGAAGTCGTCACAAACGCAACCAATGTGGGACTCGCGAATGGGCGCAACCAGGGGCTTGACCGTGCAAAAGGAGACTACATCGTTTTCCTCGACGGTGACGATTGGCTAGCCGACAATCATCTCCCCACACTTCTCGACGCTGCAAAAGCACTCGACGTCGATTTCATTCGATGCGACCACACCACTGTCACGGGCAACAAGCGTGCTTTGAAGCGCGCTCCCATGGCGTTACGCAACCGGCCACTCAACCCCCGTTATGGAATCTTGCCGGTACACGACTCCACCATGGTGGACTATCCGTATGCGTGGGCCGGGATTTTCCACCGCCGAGTCAAAGACTCAGGAATGTTGTATTTCCCCAAGGACTTCATGACGGCAGAAGACCGCGAGTGGATTTGGAACCTGCACCTGAACGCCGACTCTTTTGCCACCGTTGACGCTCCAGGCATTCTGTATCGACGAAATGTTGCAGGGTCGCTTACCCAGATCGTTGATGAGCGTCAGTTAATGTTCGCCGATGCTTTCGAAGGAATCTTCCGACTCGTGCAAGCCGACCGTGACGCGAGTTTGTGGTGGCAGAAAGCAGCCCGCAACTGGCTCGCCATTGTGCAAGCTCAAGTCGATAGGTTCTCCCTGTCACCGCAGGCGATGAAGAACAAGCTCTACGAGAAGAGCCGATCAGTATCAGCCATGGTTCCCAAAGACGTACTTCTCCGTGAGTTCGCTCAGTCCAAACCCAACCGACAGCGTGCAGTGCTCCCTGCTCTCGGAGTGACAAAAGACGCGCTTAAGGAGCTCATCAAGTGAAGCAGATCTTCCTTGCCTCTACCCTCTTTCAGGTCGCAGGGCTTGCAGCCGGAATCGACTCAGGCGTGTATGACTCGGCGGTAACTCCAGCAGCATCGCTCGAAGGCCCCGGAGCTCCCGACACATTTTTTGAGACCCCAAGCGAGCGCATTCTCCTCCTGTCGAACAACGCCGTGGTCCTTGAAGCTGCGACACCTATCGATGAGGCACCCGGTGCTGCCTCACTACTGGCACGCTTCGACCGTGTGATCCACCTGAACGACTTCCTTTCGCCTAACCACCCAAACACATGGGCACCTCGGCACGAAGACCTGCCGTTGTGGGAAACTGAGCTACGCTCGCGTTGGCAGCTTGGCGACGAAACCATTGAACTTGTTGTGGAATCTCCCCAAGTGAATCCTGCAATCGCGCTTGGCCGTATCTTTCACACAGCAATGATTCGCGTACATTCGGACGGTCTCATGAGCTACGGCCCAACCCGTAACTTTATCCCGCTGACTAACGGACAGCGAATGTCGTCGTTGCATTATCTGCCACTTGTTGAAGGGCTCGTACCACGTCTCTTAAACGAGTATGAGATCACTCCGATTGCGCTCGATCGCCAGGCGTTTGTCAATGTCGTTGACGAGATCGTGCGTGACACTGATCTGGGTCTCAGCGATGAAATCAAGGCGCTTGACCCGTCAACTACGGCCATGGCGTTTGGCCAGTATCTTTCTGCGTTAGGAATCTTGACGCCCCAAGAAGAACACGACCTGCACCGTGATTTTGTATCTGCTGCCCATGAGGCAGGGATGACGGCCGTGGTGTTCAAGCCGCATCCAGCTTCGCCACCCGACATGGTGCAAGCACTGAGCGCCCATGCCCACGAGTTGGGAATCGGCTTTTTTGTGTACAACTCCCCAGTCATTGCCGAAGTTGCTGTCGCAGTACTCAAACCGGCTTTAGTGATCGGATGTTTCTCAACGGCACTGGTCACCGCCCGCGCTTTGTACGGAATCCCGGCAAAGGCAGTACAGACAGACCTGCTCTTAGAGCGCATCACGCCTTATCAGAACTCCAACCGCATTCCAGTGACGATTGCCGATGCGACACTCGACGGCTCGAATGCGGAGCTCTCAGCTGAACAGGTCAAGGAGCTACAAGCACTCGTCGACTCCGTTTCCTACGCAATGCAACCAAAAATTGCGTTCCGTCTGCGAGAGACAGCCCACGATTTCATAAGCAAGCGACGCGGATCGAATACGATGAAGTACTTTAAGAAACGTCGCCTCACTGCGCTCGGCTTGCCTGGCGGACTTCCGAAACGCAACCGTCCTCGCACGGTACTTCGCAAATCGTTGTCTGCTGGAAAAGCTCTCGCACGTGAAACCTACAAATCTTTCCAGAAGAGGCGAAAAGCCGAACGGGCCACAGCGAAGGACTGACATGATTGCGATTGTTGAGTCACCGCTCCAGTTTCTGGCGGCCCTGGAGACCCACACAGCCTCGACGCTTTTCTGTTACGACTCCGCGACTATGCGTGACTTCGTTGAAAAGTTGCCTTTGTCATTTCTCTCAGACACCACGGTGAAGTGGGGGCTCCCTCCCACACGGACATTCACTGCCGCTCGGAACGTGGTCGTGGGAGACCTCAACTCAGGATCGTTTCAGCAGCTTCTGGTCCGCTCTCGCGGAAAGATACCTGACCTGACCGTTGTTGACGATGGACGTGCGACGGTCACAGCGTTCGAAAATGTGGTTTCTAAGGCACCACTCGTTCGTTCGCGCGTCTCAAATTCCGCCGCCCGCGTCGCGCTGGGCCATTTAGCCTCTCGAGTGCTCTACAGACACGCACAGCGTGGCCATATCACGTGGTTCACAGCGTTCTCCCTCAACGATTCGCTCCATACCCGAGTAGAAAACGCTGGTGTACGCATCGAATCACACAGCTTCTCTAAGATCCGATCCTTTCCTTGGGACGACTTGCCCACCTCGGGCCCGTTTGTCATTGGTTCAGCAATGGTCGCCGACGGTCTCATCGATGAGGAATCATACTTTTGCTGGCTCGAAAACCTCGGGTTAGATCAGTTCGCTTATATTGCACACCGTCGTGAAAGCTCTGCGTTTCTGAATCGTGTCAGAAGTATCCCGGGCGCTACGGTTTATGAAGCGGGACTACCGGTGGAAATTCGCCTTTCGCAGGCAGATACCGGTTCTGAGGTCTATTCGCTTCCCACGACCGCGGCCGAAACGTTGCCGTTAACGATGAGCGCACCCAAGATTACTAGCACGTTTGTCCCTGACGACTGGTGGAAGCCTATCGTCACGATGAAAACGAAAATGGAGCTCAACAAGACAGCAGAACGTACGACCAAGAAACCCGTTCTCGTTTCCATTTCCGACTCAGAGTCCTATCTGAAATGGTCGGCTTCGCTCCTCGACCAGCTACGTGAGGATTTTGATGTCCACGTGTGGCTGGTTGACAACCCGATCCTGCCCACTGGCGAGCAGATCGCAAACGCGTTGGCCGGAAGCGGTTTCAGCAGTGCGCATGTCCCTGTTGTGAAGAATTCAGAGCTCAAAGTCGCTCTAGAGAACCTTCGGCCCGATGTGATTCTCGCGGCTGCTACTGGGCCCATTGTGCAGGTCATATATTCAACTGCCGCCTTTCTCTCGCACCGCCCGGGGCTCGTTTCCGGGCTCCCAGGGGTGGGACTTCCGGCGACCTCGAAGGGGCAACGTTACAGGCGACTTGGTGACATGTTCATCACGCATTCCGCATTTGAAAAGGAACGATATGAGCAGGTGTTAGACAAATGCCGCTTCCCTGTCGAAGTGGTGGTCGCTCGTCTGCCCATGCTGAAATCGAAGCAACCGCCTCGTGCTGAGTTCACTCCCGGTGACATACCGACCCGCTTGGTTTTTGCTCCACAGGCAAAGGTGCCCGTAGAAAAGGACGAACGCGAGCAGATTTTGTTGTCTCTAAACCGCTTCGCATGTAATTTCCCGGAGTCATCAGTTGTTGTGAAGGTGCGTAGCCGGCCAGGTGAACAAGAGACTCATCACGAAGAACACTCCTACACCGCGCTCTTGGAGAATTTGGAGCGTGAAGGAAAGGTGACACCGGGGAACCTGTCAGTTGAGGTCGGTCCCATGTCAGATTTCCTTGAGCCAGGAACAGCTCTGGCGACAGTATCGTCGACGGCAGCCCTTGAAAGCTTGGACCGAGGCCTGGCAACACTCATTATTTCTGACTTTGGGGTCAACGAAAACATGCTCAATGAGGCGTTCGCCGATTCTGGGATCGCGCAGCCGTTGAGCGATCTAGAGCGGTCGGACTTTGGGTTCCCGTCTGAAGATTGGCTCGCATCCAATTATTTCCAGCAGTTCACCGACGATTTGCCACGCGCCCTGCGCCTTTTAGCGGAGCGAGCACACGCTCAACAGCTTCCCGATATTCGGAGGGGCGCGCTTCAGCAGAATTACCGTGGGCTACGCGCTACCGTGCGCTCGAGGACTCCAAAACCCGTCGTTCAGGTTTATCGTCTCGTGCGGCGTGAAGTGCCCCAGCGCGTTCGTGACGGTCTTTCCAAGCTTTAACTGCGCCCGCAACGACCGCTATAAACGCAACTGAAACCGCCAAAGCGGGCCAATACGTATACCGGAAGTGGTTTGCAGGGACTACCGGGAAGTACGCAAAAACATACAGGAACGCTGAGCCTGTCAGCATGAGGGCAAACGCCCGGCTACGGCCCGACCACCATGCACAGATAGATACGAGAGCTCCTGCCAGAAGCCAAAACCACGGTTTGAAAACAAACGCGATATCTTTCTTAGCCCACTCGTGGATATACGAAAACACGATGCTTTCGAATCTCTTGTTCCCTTTTACGAAGCCCACCTTCTTTGCGGTGCCGAACAAGCGGTTCGGGTTATATTCCAGCTGCGAGGTCGTGAGATAGAACTTGTAGACCGACCAGCGGTATTCGAGATAACGCATGGGATGGGTAATAACGTGATTAAGCCACAGGTGTTTTAGCTCGTCTCTGTTAGCTATTGGTGAGTATGCTCCGCCCCCGATTCCTTTCCCGTAACAGTTCCAGTAAGCGTCATACGGCTCCCCTTTCTCATAACACTTGGGGCGGGCCTCATTAATTTTGTCCTTAAGCTCCTGGGGCACCGCTGATCCATTAAGTTCACTTTCAGGAACCGAGAACATAACGTCGTCAAGAATGACCTGGTAGACCTGATGCATCGGTTGAACCTTCCAGTGGCGAGCAATACCGGCATCGACACAGAGCGCCGCAGACGTGACAGAAGCAATAGCAACGACACAAATCAGAGTGGCAAGAACGCTTTTTCGAACTCGGATTTTTCTATTCAACTTTTGTCGACTTATTCGTTCAACACGCCACCGTATTCCTGGCACAAGTCGCCATGCGAGAAACACACACATGGGTACAACCGCAACAAAAGCATTCTTCCTAACCAAAGTGGCAAAAATTAGAAGGGCAACTGCGGGAAGAACGAACCAGTACGTTTTCTTTTTCTTGGGAACAAGCAGAGCCAAACATCCAGTCGCCAGAAGCAGAGCCGCCGCCATGATTGTGTCTTTCCACAACGTATTCAGTTGGCTGTATGCCCAAGGTGAAACCGAAATCGCAATCATCGCCAAAGACGCCCACTTACTTTTTAGAATGCGGTGCGCAAACACGGCGAGCAGAAACACCGCCAGGAAATAGATACCAAGCTGGAAGGCTAGGAGCGAACCGAGCTTACCCGTTACTGCATATAGACCCCGCCACAGAATAGCGACGATAGGCGGGTGCCAGTCGGAAAGGTTCTTCATTCCCAGCATCTGTTTCGCCTGTTCCGAAATGTCGTGTTCGGCACGCCCTGGGTAAAAGCCCAAGAAAGTAACGGTGGCAATTGCGAGGCACAGTAACAAGAGGCCGACGTCCCACAGTAGTACTTTGTTGTGCTTGGAAAGGCTCATCACTTTCGTCACTATTCCTCGATTTTTTCTTTACGAGGAGCATCCGCCTCTTTGAAAACCCACGTACGGTATGCGTAAAACCGGAAAATCATGGCAAGAGCGATTCCCACGATGTTGGTGGAAATGTTGTATGAGATCGGATCACGAAGGTTGAGCAGATACCACGTCACACCCAGCGGTAGCACCGTGATGACCATGCCAATGGCATTCACCACCACGAAGAGAATGAATCCGCGTACGTTAGACCCAGTCGTGCGGTCGCCATAGGTCCACAGTTTGTTTCCGAGCCACGCGACTATGACCGAGGCAACCGTTGAAATGATTTTCGCTTTTACCGGGCTTCCTGGCATTGTGGCAGGAATGCCCAAAAAGCCGTACACCAACAGGTTGGAGAGGCCCACATCCACGATGTACCCGGCTCCACCAACCATGAGGAAGCGCACGACTTCCACAAATAAGGATCGCCATTTTTGAGAGACAGCGGGCATTTAGGATGAAGACTCGCTCAGGCCCACTGTCTTATTGGGCGGAAGTAGTTCCAGATAGTGCAGGCGCGCTGATTCGCGCCGCACACGTCGTAACGCATCGCCAATAATGCCGACGGTGGCAAAGATGGCGGCGATAATCATGAGCGCCACTGCCAAGAGCGCTGTTGGGAAACGTGGCACTAATCCGGTGTTCATGAACTCAACAATGACAGGTACACCACACACAAGCGACGCAATCACCATGAGCAAGGCAAGCGATCCGTAGAACAAGTTCGGCCGTTCGTGTCGCATCATCTGCGCGATCGTACCAAGAATTTTAAAACCATCCGACACGGTGGAAAGCTTCGACTCACTGCCTTCTGGACGGTCACGGAAGTCGACATTGCATTCGGCGCAAGGAAGACGCAACGACATCATGTGGATGGTCAGCTCAGTCTCAATTTCGAAGCGCTTACTCACTGCCGGGAATGATTTGACGAAACGACGCGAAAAGACACGGTAACCGGAAAGCATGTCGCTGACTTCGGTGCCAAAAAGCTTACTCGTAATGACGTTGAACATTCGGTTGCCAAACTCGTGCCCTGCACGGTACGAGGACTCGGGGTTAGTGTCGCGCCGAACACCCAGGATGTGGTCATACGGACCGTTTACCAGCATTTCAATCATGGCGGGGACATGCGAGGCTTCATATGTGTCGTCGCCGTCTACCATGACGTAAATGTCGGCTTCGACATCGGCGAATGCCCGGCGAACGACATTACCTTTTCCAGGGCGCTCTTCGTGGCGGACAATCGCTCCTGCGGAAATGGCTTCTTCTACTGTGCGGTCTGAGGAGTTGTTGTTATATACATACACGTCCATTGACGGAACGGCTGATTTGAGGTCGGTGACTACTTTGCGGACAGTCACTTCCTCGTTGTGACAGGGCACAATGGCAACAATTTTGTAAGCAGACAGATCCACCGTCATCCAGTCGTTCCATTCATCAGCTCTTCAGACGCAATTGGTCGTGAAGAAACGGTGTCAGAGTTCGTACGTATGTCGCACTAACATGGTTGTGATCACGATATACAAGGACGTTTCCCACAACAACGGGACACTCCTGTTCCGTGCAAAATTTCTTCCGAACGTCAATATACTGCGCACCAACGTCTTCCGATGCATCTCGCACTGCTAGACCCGCTTCACGGAACTCACTCACATCATCGGAGCTGAGATCGCATTTGTCATAGTCACGGCTGTCCCGATGTTTGGCGATGCAGTCTGGAATGCTAGTCTTTCCTGCTCGCACAGGCGTGTCACCCAGCACAGTCAGGTCAATGCCTGCTTCGGTTAGCGGACGCATTGCATCCGTGTACCCTTTTTGCCCCGGCCGATCTTCGTCACCCTGATGCTCGAAGTCTGTAGCCGGCATGTTCGCGATCACCGCACGGTCGGGTTTCTCGTCCTTCAGTTTTTCGATGGTCTTCTTGTTTGGTTCGGTACATTCCAAACGGCCGTCACTCTCGTATCCCCGCTTAGCGAGGTTAAAGGGACATGAGTAGTGCAAATGAACGACCAGTTTCCAATCTGTGCCTTTCAGCATTTCTTGAAAAGCAGGCACCCACTGGCTCGCGTGCGAATCTCCCACTAGGGCTAAGGTCTTCGAACCTCCAGGGTTAGCCATCACACATTCTGCAGCCGTTTTTGTTTCAGGCTCCGCAGGGGTAGCGGGACAGTCTTTGGGGTAGTACGGCCTGTCCTCGATTGCGCGTGGGACAACGGGCAAAATTGTGTCGGAGTAGCCATCAGCAAAGCGGGTGAAAGACGTCTTACTAAGCGAGGCGCTACCAATATCTTCTACATCGCCAGCTTTGAGCGCTTCGATTTTACGTGTCTCACGCTCGACTTCGAGCGAATGCGATGCAAATGGCACCACGGCGACACCACAAGTCACAGCCATTGACGTTCCAGCTGCAATAAGTGCTCGCCTGCTTCGTTTCTTAAGAAAGTACAGGCCACGCAAAGGTTGCTCCACGTAGTAGAAGGAAAGCATCGCAAGTGCCAGACTCACGGCAAACACCGCAATGAACTCAGCGATTCCTTCAACCGGACGTCCGTTCCGCTGATGGAAAAACACCACGACAGGGAAATGCCACAAGTACAACGAATATGACCACAAACCCACCAATTGGACAGGCTTCCAATTAATGATTGGACTCAACGATCCCACCCCGCGAGTCCAACCGGCAGCGATCACTGCAACCGTTCCCACAGTAGGCAACAAAGCGGAGGCACCCGGGAAAGCTGGCGTTTCACTGGTATACGTGACACACGCGACTGCAATCGAGACAAGTCCCGTAACAGCCAACACTTTGCGAGCGCTGTTGAACCGTTGGGGATCACCAAGAACACACGCAAGCAATCCACCAATGCCCAGCTCCCACACGCGCGTGGGGGTGATGAAGTATGCGGCAGGATCGCCAGCTCCTACCGTCACAACACTCCATACAAACGAGATCACACAGACCGCGCTAAACAGTACGAACACATAAGCCCGGAATCGTTCCGGGTTGTTCACAGATGCGTGGCGGCCTTTAGATCCTGCCCGTTTCGACATCCAGAGAGCCGCCAGAACCAGGAGCGGCCAGACAACGTAGAACTGTTCCTCGACGGAAAGTGACCAGAAATGTTGGAACGGCGACGGTGCCGCATCCTGCCCGAGGTAGTCGACCGATTGATTCGCAAGTAGGAAGTTTTGTATGTAAAGGGCCGAGGCGATGCCTTGCTTTGTAGCATCGTTGAGCTGAGTGCTCGGGAGCACAAAAAGCGAAACGATCGAAATAGCAACAATCGCAAGCGTTGCTGCGGGAAGAATACGCCTAGCCCGATTCGCCCAGAACTGGCTCAGCGACAAACGCCACGTAGATTCAACCTCTTTCAGCATGTGCGCCGTGATCAGATATCCAGAGATCACAAAGAAGACATCAACACCAACAAAACCGCCCGGAAGCCACGAAGGCTGAATGTGATATACCACTACAGCGAGCACAGCGATGGCTCGGAGGAGTTGTATCTCTGGACGGAATTTCCTCATCAACACACTCTCGTACGGGGACAAAACGTCACCATCATAAGAGATCATGTAACAGTTTAATAAAGCTAAGAGCTCTCTGAATGTCAGCTGAATGACCCCCAACTGGGTGGCCCTGCACCTCTCGCCTACTCGTCGATCCCGAGCATCGACTCCAACCACGGCGCCGCGGTTTCTGAGTATGCCGGCGACACGTGGTTAGAGTCGCGGTACACCAGCCGCGAGCCAGCAACCGCCGGACACACGTCCTTAACGCAAAACGCGTCAGCTGTCTCCACCAATTCCACGTCCGACACCTCACGCGCCGCTTCGCGCATGGCCGCGTTCGTGCCCTGGTCCAGTTTCGCTTCACTTCGTTTGAAGTCACACGCAGATGGATCGTCCATGTGTTCACTCACGCACTCAGGCATGTCCCCCGGCGGATTGGGTGAATCGACAAACGCTAAAACCTTGGTGCCTTCGCCACTCAGTTCCCGAAACACGTCCGCGAACCCTTTAGTCCCCGGCGTCTTCTCACCGTCCTGAGCCACAGCGTCACCTCGGACCAGGCCAGAGGTGAGAACCACCTCGGGCCGGTCCTTTTTCAACCTCTCCACAACATCACGGTTCGCGTCTTGACACTGCAGGCCCCCGGACCGCTCAGCGTTGAACGCACCCACCGTAAACGGGCACTTCTGTCGCAAGTACACCACGACCCGCCAGTCGGTGCCTTCGACGACCTTTCGCAAGGCCGGCACCCACTGCGCCGCGTGCGAATCCCCCACGACTGCAATCGTCCGCTCGCCGTCCGAACCCGCAATCACACAATCGCGCGTGCGCTTTTCAGACACCGGAACGGGAACCTCAAACGAACACTCTGGAAACTTGGGCTCGCTCTCTCGCGCGCTAATAGGAGCAGGTTCAATGGTGGTGTCTTCGCCAAAGAACACGTCGTAGTCGTACTCGCGCAATGACCCGTACCCAGGCGCCAACTTAGTAGGCAGATCAACAGTAGGAGCAGCCAGCACATCGTCGCGCAGGTTCTGCTGGCGCAATTCGTGCGCACTCACCCACCCGGGGACCACAGCGACCACGGCACCAACTGCCGCCACGGCCACCGCACCCACAACCGTGTGAGCGTGGCGGGTCTTGAGCCACGTCCACGACAAAATGGGCCTTTCCACCAGGTAATAGCTGCCGCACGCCAACGCCAGGCTCACCGCAAAAACCAACAGTCCACCCAGCGCGGTAATGCCACCGTCGATGCGGGCTCCCGCGAACACCACTACCGGGAAGTGCCACAAATACAAGGAGTATGACCAGTCCCCCACCCGCTGGATGGGTGCCAAGCGCATGACACGGTCTGGGGAACCCACGCCCGAGGTGGTCCCCGCTGCGATGACCGCCACCGTCCCAGCGATGGGCAGCAACGCGGCGACACCGGGGAACGGAGTAGCCGAGGAGTACATGACCGCACTGCTCACGATGGCCGCAAGTCCACACCACTGAAGGGCCAGCCGCAACCACGGGTGTGACGTCCACTCGATGAGCACACACGCCAACAGACCACCGGCCCCCAACTCCCACAGGCGCGTCCATGTCACGAAATACGCGGCCGGGTCACCGCTTGCCACATGCACCACGCTGGCAAGGAAACTGATCGCAACAAACACAGAGAAGAACACCACAGTGATGCCCCGGAAGCGCCTGCGGTGCTGATAAAACCCGGTTGGATACCTACGCAGAACCTGCCCTGCAATCAGACCTGCCACCACAACCAACAGGGGCCACACCACATAGAACTGCTCTTCTAAGGACAACGACCAGAAGTGCTGGAACGGAGTGGGCTTCGCATCAGCAGCCATGTAATCCACAGACTGACGCGCAAGGGCGAAGTTCTGGATGTAAAGCGCTGAAGCGATCCCCTGCGTGGCCACATCTTTGAGTCGCGTTAGAGGCAACAACCACAACGACAGCACCGACACCACCACAATGGTTACCGTTGCGGCAGGTAGGATTCGGCGAGCGCGGTTCGCCCAGAATTGCATGAGCGAAAACTGTCCTGTGGTTTCGATGCGGTTGAGGATTCCGGCCGTAATGAGGAATCCGGAGATCACGAAGAACACATCCACACCCACAAAACCACCGGGCAACCAAGCGGGGTTGATGTGATAAATGACGACAGCGACGACGGCCAGGGCTCGCAAAAACTGAATCTCTGGCCTAAAGCGTTGTGCAGAGCTTGGCCTCGAAGTCGTCATAATGAACCATTCAACACCACTCGCCACGCGCCTGATTGGCAATCCCCGCCGTGTCTCCTTCTGGCTACCCTAAACGCCACCGAATGTCATACGTGTCACATTCCAAAGTGCTCCCGGTCACACTATGTCATTTCATGACAAACCCGACCCCACTTAGCATCAACGTTCCGCAATATGAAAGACGCTAAACCACACAAGGAGTACCACGTGATCGAACTGCGCGATCTTCGCAAAGAATTTGCTGGCACTCCGGCGCTGGATGGAATTAACCTCACCATCCCCGACGGTCAGATCCACGGAATCGTGGGACGTTCGGGTGCCGGAAAGTCCACGCTCATTCGCTGTATTACCGGGCTAGAAACGCCCACCAGCGGGACCGTCACCATCGACGGTACCGCCATCACCGGGCAATCAGCCTCGGGTCTCAGGCGCGCCCGCCGGTCGATCGGCATGGTGTTCCAGCATGCGAACCTTTTGGACTCCCTGACCGCGCAAGGCAATGTGGAGCACCCGCTCAAGGTGGCAGGCGTCCCAGCCGCTAAGCGCAAGGCACGGGCACAAGAACTCCTCGAGCTCGTAGGACTAGCCGACCGCGCCAACAACCACCCGGCACAGCTCTCCGGAGGTCAGCGCCAGCGCGTGGGTATCGCCCGCGCCCTTGCCACAGAACCCTCGCTCTTGCTGTGTGACGAGCCCACTTCGGCGCTGGACTCACAGACCACCAGCCAGATTCTGCAGCTTCTGCGTTCCTTGCGTGACCGCTTGGGCATCACCGTGCTCATCATCACCCACGAAATGTCAGTGGTACGCGAAATCTGTGACGCGGTCACCCACCTCGTCGACGGAACGATCGCCCACACCGGAACGCTGGAAAGTGTTCTGAGCGACCCCGCCTCACCACTAGCGAAAAGCCTCATCCCTCTTCCAGAAGGCACCGACATCACCGGGACCTTGGAAGTTGCCCTGCCTGCCACCTCGGTCACTGGCGCCGAGGCGGGAGCCGGCACAGTCTCAGGTGTTTTCGAAGCTGCCGCGCAGGCTGGGGTGCCGATCTCGGCCGTCCAAGCCGGCACCGTCGAAGTCATCGCCGACCGGCAAGTAGGACGCCTGCGCGTATCCACCCAACAACCCGAAGATCTGCCCCGCCTTTCCCAGGCACTCCAGGAGGCCGGGTACACGGTAGGCGGAACGACCTCAGCGGACAACACCCACAACAACGGAAAGGAGGCCGGCGATGTGGCTTAACAACCCCGTCATCGCGAATGAACTGTGGCCCGCATTCTGCGAAACCCTGTTCATGACGTTGCTGTCAGCCTTGTTCTCCGTTGTCTTGGGACTGCCATTGGGAATCCTGCTGTGGCGCACAGCCAAGAACTCTCTGTCCCCCAACCCGGTTCTGTACCGGATCCTGTCAACGATCGTGGACATCGGGCGTTCGATCCCGTTCATCATTCTGATGATCGCGCTCATCCCATTCACCCGCTTCATGGTGGGAACCGCACTTGGATGGTACGCAACGGTCGTGCCACTGACGGTAGGTGCGATCCCGTTCTACGCCCGCCTTGTTGAAGCGGCCTTGCGCGAAGTCTCCACCGGCAAGATCGAAGCCGTCACCATGATGGGAGCCAGCCACGGGCAAATCATCCGTCAGGTCATGATTCCCGAGGCGTTGCCCGGCCTGGTTTCGGCAGCCACCATGACCACAGTGACCCTGGTTGGCTACACCGCCATGGCAGGCGCGGCCGGCGGCGGAGGTGTTGGCGCCCTCGCCATTTCCTACGGCTACCAGCGCTACCAGGGAGACACGATGCTGGTGTGCATCATCGTGCTGGTGGCACTCGTGGGCGTGTTGCAGTTCGTAGGCGACCGGATCGCACACGCCGTGGACCACAGGTAAACACCGGAACCGCACTTGCCCCCACTCACAATTTCACGCAAAGAGAAAAGGAAAACACATGAAACTCCGCATTGCCGCAGCTGTTGCAGCTGCCAGCCTTCTGCTCACCGGTTGTGGTCTTGCAGGCGGTGGCTCAAAGGAAGTAGGTAAGAAGAACGGCGACGTCACCACGCTCACAGTGGGGGTTTCACCGGTTCCGCACGGTGACATCCTCAAGTACGTCGACGATAACCTGGCAAAGGACGCCGGCCTCGACATCGAGATCAAGGAGTACACCGACTACACGCTGCCGAACCGCGCGCTCGTTGACGGTGACCTGGACGCCAACTACTTCCAGCACAAGCCATACCTTGAGTCCGAAGCCGAAGGACAGGGTTACAAGCTCCACGCATTCGAAGGTGTTCACATTGAACCGATCGCGCTGTTCTCCAAGAAAGTGAAGTCGGTTGACGAACTGCCTGACGGCGGAACGGTTGGCATCAACAACGACCCAGCTAACCAGGGTCGTGCGCTGGACATGCTGGCCAAGGAAGGTGTCATCACCCTGGCTGACGGCAAGGACGCAACCACTGCGACCATCCACGACATCAAGGACAACCCCAAGAACCTGAATTTCAAGGAAGCCGACGCTGCCCAGCTGGCACGCACCTTGGAAGACACGGATGCGTCGATCATCAACGGAAACAACGCGCTTGAGGCTGGCCTGTCCCCCACTAAGGACTCAATCCTGGTGGAATCCGCCGAGAACAACCCATACGCCAACTTCCTGGCAGTGCGTGACGGCGACCAGGACAACGAGTCGATCAAGAAGCTCGACGAACTTCTGCACTCACCTGAGGTCAAGAAGTACATCGAAGATACCTGGACCGACGGCGCTGTTCTCCCAGCGTTCTAAGGTACTGAGGTTTTAGCTGGCTCTGATCGGCCGGGCACGGTCAGTTGAGTGTGCACGCGGGGCGCCCCTGGTGATATACCAGGGGCGCCCCGCTTTGCGTCAGCTACGTGAGTGGCTTCTGATTCTGCCACACAAGCGCCAGCGTGAACTGTTTAGAACAAACCGCTGATGTTGCCGTCGTCGTCAACGTCGATCGTGTTGGCTGCCGGCTTCTTTGGGAGTCCCGGCATGGTCATGATGTCGCCGCAGACCACTACGACGAAGCCCGCACCTGCAGACAAACGCACGTCGGCCACCTCGAGCACGTGCCCGGTTGGGGCACCCAGCTGGGTTGCGTCAGTCGAGAACGAATACTGGGTTTTCGCGATGCACACCGGCAGGTTGCCGTAACCGTCCTCGGCGAACAACGCCAGTTTGTTGCGCACCTTCTTGGGAAGTTCTACCCGGTCGGCACCGTAGACACGCTGGGCAACGGTCGTGATTTTGTCTTCCAGCGTTGCGTCAAGTGGGTAGGTGAATTGTGGTTCCTTGCCCGAGGTGTCCGTCGCTTCCGCAACCGCGATCACCTTGCGTGCAAGGTCGGTTGCTCCCTTTCCACCCTGCGCCCAGTGGCGTGCAAGCGATGCTTCCACTCCACGTTCTTTGAGTGCGTCAAGCAGGGCTTCGTGCTCGGCATCGGTGTCAGACGGGAACGTGTTGACGGCAACGACCGGGGTAACCCCGTAAACGTCGCGCACATTTGAAATGTGCTTATCCAGGTTCACCAAACCGGCAAGCATTGCGTCGACGTTCTCATTCTCCAGATCAGCTTTAGCGACTCCGCCGTGGAACTTCAGAGCGCGCACGGTAGCCACAATCACGGCAGCTGAAGGGAAGATTCCCGCGGCCCGGCACTTGATGTCGATGAACTTCTCGGCACCCAAGTCAGCGCCGAATCCAGCCTCGGTGATCGCATACTGGCCGTAGTTCATCGCAGCTGTTGTCGCGAGAACCGAGTTGCACCCGTGGGCGATGTTTGCGAATGGACCACCGTGGATGAACGCTGGGGTCCCTTCAATCGACTGCACCAGGTTAGGCGACAGTCCCTTAGCCAAGAGCGCTGCCATGGAACCGGCAACTTCAAGGTCAGCGACGGTGACCGGTTTCTTGTCAAACGTGCGCGCAACGACGATGTTGCCCAAGCGTTCCTTCAGGTCGGCGATCGACGTGGCCAGGCAGAACACTGCCATGACTTCGCTTGCCACAACAATGTCGAAGTGGTCTTCGCGAGTCATTCCGTTGTTGTAGCCACCCAGACCGATTGCAATATCGCGAAGAGCACGGTCATTGAGGTCTACAACGCGACGGATCTCAACCCGGCGAGGGTCAATCCCCAGTGCGTTTCCCTGGTGGATGTGGTTGTCCAATGCCGCACATGCCAAATTGTTAGCCAGAGCAATAGCCGCAAAGTCACCCGTGAAGTGAAGATTAATGTCTTCCATAGGCAGCACCTGGGCGTATCCACCGCCTGCGGCTCCACCTTTCATCCCAAAAACGGGGCCCAGGCTCGGTTCACGTAGCGCAAGAACTGCCGGGGTTTTGTCTTCCGGAACTTCCCAGCCTTCTTCACGGGCTACTTCGTTGATGCCGTCTGCAAGGCCAATCGAAGTGGTGGTTTTTCCTTCTCCTGCAGGTGTGGGACTCATTGCGGTGACGAGAATGAGTTTGGCAGGCGTGGTGGACGGAGTTGATGAATCGGCAGCTTCGCGGTCAGCAACGACAGTGGTTGCAGGGACCTTTGCCTTGTCATGGCCAAAAGGGATGATTTCCTCGACGTTGAGACCCAGTTTGGCTGCGATTGATGAAATAGGACGGACGGTTGCGTTACGCGCAATCTCTAAGTCAATGCTCATAGTCATAATGTTTACATAAACATCTTCCGGGTACTATAAAGAGCGTGAGTAATTACCCTCAATACCCAAACACGCCCGGATCCGGCAACGGCCCCCAGTCTGGTGGTAACAGCCCCTACGCATCCGGAGCGCCCAACCAATCACACAACTACGGTTCTCAGCCATACGGCTCCCAGCCAACTGGTGGCGCTGGGCAGCAACCGGCATACGGAAACTCTTATGCAAACCAGAGCACGGGAGGAGGATTGCCCGCAGGATTCGGACAGCCCGGACCTGATGGAACTGTTCCTCTTAACCAACCCCACTACGGCGCATCGATGAAAGAAGCGACGATCCGTTTCTTCAAGAAATACGTACGTTTCAACGGGTTTGCTTCCAGGAGCGAATTCTGGTGGCCAGTGCTTTCACTAGCGATTATTCAGTTCGTCCTCTTCATCCTCGCCGCTATCGGAGGTGCGATGACGTCAGCGGACACGGGTGGTGGCAGTGCCGTTGCCGCTATCGGAACTATCTTTGGCTTGATTCTTTATGGACTTTTCATCTTGTTTGGTCTGGCCGTCATAGTGCCTGCCATCGCGATTACTGTTCGCCGTCTTCACGACGCAGGTTTCAGCGGATGGTGGTACTTGCTGTGCTTCGCACCATGTGGAAGCATTGTCGTTATTATTTTCTGCGCGATGGAAAGCAAACCCGAAAAGTGGCAACCCGAATGGTATGACCAAGGCGCATAACATCTACAACATTTTTAACGAGTGGGAGTCACAGATGTGGCTCCCACTTTTGTTGTGCACCGTAGCTAAACAACAACACAGACAGGGCCAAAAGGGGATGGTTTCCTCGACGTTGAGGCCCAGTTTGGCGGCAATGGTTGAAATAGGACGAATAGTGGCTTTATGTGCAATCTCTAAGTCAATGCTCATAGTCATAATGTTTACACACACTGCGATCCAGGTACTATGAAAAGCGTGAGTAATTACCCTCAATACCCAAACACGCCCGGATCCGGCAACGCCCCACAGCCTGGTGGCAACAGCCCCTACGCATCCGGAGCGCCCGGCCAATCACAAAGCTACGGAACTGGTCAGCCTTACGGCTCCCAACCAGCAGGTGCTGCTCAGCCATCACATGGTTCCCAGCCGGTAGGCAGCCCCGGTCAGCAGCCCTATGGTTCCCAGCCAACGGGTGGCGCCGGTCAGCAGCCTACTTACGGAAACTCCTATGCAAACCAGGGCATGGGCGGAGGAATGCCTGCAGGATTCGGACAGCCCGGACCCGACGGAACCGTTCCTCTGGACCAACCCCACTACGGCGCGTCGATTAAAGAAGCGACAGTCCGTTTCTTTAAGAAATACGTGCGTTTCAACGGATTTGCCTCTCGTAGCGAATTCTGGTGGCCAGTGATCTCCCTCATGGTCATTAACGCCATCCTCTGGATCCCCTACATTATCGGAGTTGTGATGGTGGTGTCAGCGGACGCAGCTGCATCCGCTTCTTCATACTCTTCAACGGGTACAGGCGGTGGCGCTGCCACTTTCGGAAATGCCCTTCTCTTCATCTCCGCTGGACTCCTATTCGTGTTTGGACTGGCCGTCATATTGCCTTCCATCGCGCTTTGTGTTCGCCGTCTTCACGACGCAGGTTTCAGCGGATGGTGGTACTTGCTGTGCTTCGCACCATTTGGAAGCATTGTCGTTCTTATTTTCTGTGCTCTTGAAAGCAAGCCAGAAAAATGGCAGCCCGAATGGTATGACCAAGGAGCATAACCGCAACATCATTTTTTAACGAGTGGGAGTCACGGATGTGGCTCCCACTTTTTGCAACGTAACCAAACAGCAACGCAGGCATGGGCAGTTGCTCCAACCGGTCTCGTAGGATAAAGATGACGTCGATACGAACCCCTTTCGGAGCTAAACATGTCACAGTACAACTATGGGCAACCGCAGGCGACACCGTACCCACAGCCCTACGCGCAGCAGTACATGAGCGTGCCACCGGGGTTCGGACACCCCGGGCCCGACGGCACAGTCCCGCTCAACCAGCCGTGGTACGGAATCGGTTTCATGGAAGCAAACAAGCGCTTCTTTAAGAAGTACGTACGCTTCAACGGCTTTGCGTCACGTGGCGAATACTGGTGGCCATGCTTGGGATTGATGCTGATTAGCCTGATTCCCGGGATTCTCTTCGCAATCGGCTACATCATGGTTTTCGCCGGCATTTTGAGTGCGGCCGCGTCAGCGTCATACGACGGAAGTGGCGCAGGAGGAGGCGCGGCCGCCGGGTTAGGAATGCTACTCCTCTTTGCAGGCGGTGGACTTACATCCCTCATCAGCCTGGCAACGATGCTCCCCTCACTGGGAGCCACCATTCGACGGTTGCACGATGCCGGCTACTCTGGATGGTGGTACCTCTTGTCGATGGCCCCGTTCGGAGGCTTTGTCGTCCTGGTGTTTCTCTGCATGCCCACCAACCAAGAAAAATGGCAACCGGACTGGTTTGACACCTCGGAAGGCTAATCAACAACGACCTGTTTCGGGACTGCCACATGTGGCAGTCCCATTTTTTGTGCCTGTGACGTTGACTGAATGTGGCACACAAAAAGGAAAGTGAACAGGCATGCAACCATACAAGTCCGATCCGTGGTCAACTGATCTCTACGGTCTCCCGTCGGGCCCGAACACAGATCCACGCCCCTCACCAGCTCCCCTGCACGGTCCGCTCGCCCGCCCCCGCAAACGCCCGCGCGCACGCTTGGCTGTCACCTCGGGCATTATCGCAGCGAGCGTGCTCGTGGTGGCGGTGGTGTGTTTAGCCCTGTTCTTTGCGCCCTAGGCTCCAGTGCTTCACAAGAGCCGGAATGACTTGTGTGCGCGTCAGCGGTGCGAACTGCCGGGCATCCGTGTCCGGTGGTAGCTGTTCGTAGCTAAACCAATCAATGTCTTCGATCTCCTGCAGACACTGTGGCGCGTCAATATTGAGATCAGCCGGAACCGTTTCGCACACAAAGACGTGTCCAGTCACCGTGTGCCGGGCTTCATTGGCAGCGGGGGCTGTGAAGGTCCCTAAGAAAAACAGCTGGCTTTCATCCAGGCGCAGCCCCAGTTCTTCGCGAATTTCACGCACCACCGTGTCCCGAGCTGTCTCGCCAGGCTCGGGTTTTCCTCCCGGCAACATAAAAGAGGTAGTCCCCCTCTTACGAACCATGAGAAGAGCAGATTCGCTGGGGTGTTGAATGACCAGAGCTGAAACGGTGATGTTTGTCATGGGATCCTCACGCGTTCAGGCCCGAGGTGGTTCTCACCTCGGGCCCGAATCGTCACTGCAGGTTATGCGTTCTTTTTAAAGAAAAGCTGCTTGTTTGCGAATTCGTCCATTGCGAGTGGTCCTAGTTCGCGACCAATGCCCGAACGTTTCACACCACCGAATGGCAGGTATTCGCGCGTTTCTTCTGGAGTGTTGATGTATACCATTCCAGAGTCGATCTGCGCTCCGACCTTTTCTGCGCGGGATGAGTCCGAGGAGAAAATCGCTGAGCCCAGTCCGAACGGAGTGTCGTTGGCAAGTTCGATGGCTTCTTCTTCGCTCGAGACCTTGAACACCATGAATGCAGGGCCAAAGAGTTCTTCGTAGTACCCGCGGCTCCCCTTCTTGACATCGGTGAGGACAACCGGGCGAACCCACGCACCTGGACCGTCGTAGTCTTCGCCACCAGCCAGGAGGGTTGCCCCTTCAGCTACGGTCGCCTTGACCTGTTCAGTAAAGCGTTCCTTTGCCCCAGTCGACGACAGCGGAGCGAGCGTGCCCGGGTCTTCCCACGGGTTGTCCACTGCGATGTCTTTGGCTGCCTGCGTAATGGAAGAAACGAAGTCATCGTAGATGTCTTCCATGACGATCATGCGCTTTGGCGAGTTGCACGCCTGCCCCATGTTGCCCATACGGGTGTTGAAAAGAAGATCTGCAGTCTTGGCAACATCTGGGGTGTCCAGTACCACGTATGGGTCAGATCCACCCAGTTCCAGGACGACTTTCTTGAGGTTCTTCCCCGCTTCAGCCGCCACGGCTTTTCCGGCGCGTTCGGAACCGGTGAGTGAAACACCCTGGTTACGTAGGTCAGGCAGAATAACGTCCGCAACCTGTTCGTTGGTTGCGTAAATGTTGATGTACGCGTCGGCAGGAAGACCCGCTTCCTGGAAGATCTGTTCCATGACTTCTGCTGACCATGGACACTGCGGAGCGTGCTTGAGCAGGATCGTGTTGCCCAGAGCCAGGT
The DNA here is from genome assembly GCF_022346365.1 of Brevibacterium sp. ACRRH. Lineage (NCBI taxonomy): Bacteria > Bacillati > Actinomycetota > Actinomycetes > Micrococcales > Brevibacteriaceae > Brevibacterium > Brevibacterium sp. ACRRH. The sequence continues at coordinate 330,955 of NZ_JAKRMN010000001.1, read as the reverse complement.
TAGGTGCTGCGAAGCGAGCTACCTGGTAGTACGGGAAGTTCCACGGCATAATGCCCAGAATCGACCCGGTTGGTTTGCGCAGCAAGTACGCGTCCCCGTCGTTGGCGCCGCGCAGTTTTTCTTCTTCAATGAACGCTTTGGCGTTGTCTGCGTAGTATTCGTAGATCCGAGCCGAAATCTCGACTTCACCCTGACCGGCAGGAATGACCTTACCCATCTCAGTCTGGATGATCTTCGCGAGTTCTTCCGAACGTTCACGGTAGATAGCAGCGACCTTGCGCAAAATTTCTACACGCTGTTCTACCGGGGTGGTCTTCCAGCTCGCGTACTCCTTGTGGCTGCGCTCCAGGGCATCTTTGATCTGGTCATCGGTAGCGGTGGGGTACTCTTTGACGGTTTCGCCATTTGCCGGATTTACAACTTTGTATTCAGACACGGTTTATCCCTTCTGTTGACTGGCTCGTATGAGCCGGTTAGTTACACGTTATCAACGTCCAAGTGGTGTTAAACCGCATCGCTACGTATTTCTCAATATGAACTCACGCCTCGAACGAATCTGTAGCCACTCTGTATTTTTCAGCGCTTTTATGACTAGGGTGAGGAGCATGGATATTCGACAGCTGGCCCTCAACTACTACGCAACCGTGGACAAAGGTGACCCGGAAGCCACCTCGGACCTTTTTGCACAAGATGCAACCTACGACCGCCCCGGATACGACACGTTCAAAGGTGAGGAAATCCGGGAGTTCTACCGCAACTCTCGCGTGATCGAATCCGGTGCGCACACCGTCAACATGGTCGTGGTTGAAGGATCCACCGCGGCCGTTCACGGCACCTTCGACGGAGTGCTGAAAGACGGCAGCGAAGCCCACGAAGGGTTCGCCGACTTCATCCAGTTTGACGACGAAGGACTCATCGAAGCACGCAGGTCATTCTTTTATCGCGCAGCAGTGTGAAACGCGCGTGACTTCACCGGGGACGCCTGGCAAACTTTGAGCATGAGTACTACAAGCTCCGCCGTTTTGGCGCTCGCAGAAAACGAACTTGCCCAGGCCCAAGAAGCCGCCAACGTCACCATGCGTGAACTCCACGACGCACACGAAGCCGCTGAAGCGTCACTGCTGTTAGACAACGTGTGGAACGTGGGGCGCGCGGGAACCACGCAGCTGGAACCTGGATTGCTTGTGGCGCTTGCCCATTCGGGAAACTACGTGGGTGGCGCGTTCGACAATGAAACCGACGAGCTCATTGGCGTCACCGTAGGGTTCTTTGGCCGGCCTCTCGGTAAAGCTATGCACTCACACATTGCGGGGGTACGCCACGACCAGGTGGGACGCGGAACCGGTGCCGCGATGAAGCTTCACCAACGCCTGTGGTGCCTCAACCACGGCATCATGCAAATGACGTGGACGTTCGACCCGCTGATCGCACGCAACGCGGCGTTTAACTTCCGTAAGCTGGGTGTCCACTTCGTTGACTACTACCAGGACTTCTACGGTCAGATGCGCGACGGCATCAACGCAGGTCAGGCATCAGACCGCATGATGGTGAGCTGGAGTTTGGACCGCGCGCCTAAAGAAACGTCGTCCAAGCGTCTCGACACGATTGATGACCTGGACATGAACTACGCGCTCCACGTTGGGGAGTCCGGTGAGCCGGTGGAAAGCGACGTGCCTCGATCCACCACGTACGCGGCGTTGCAGATTCCAGCAGACATTGAGACCCTGCGTGGCGCCGACGCAGAGCTTGCAACCCAGTGGCGTCACGCTCTGCGCCGTGGCATTGTGCAGCTCACCCAGGACGGGTGGGACCTGGCGGGTCTGCGTAAAGACAACACGTATATCTTCACCCACGACTGAGCCAGTCCCACCCAATCTAGTGGGCCTTTATCCGTTCCACTGCTCCCGCAGCAGCTTCTTGTCCAGCTTTCCGACCGAGGTGCGTGGCAGTTCTTCTGTAATGATCACCTGATCTGGCAACTGCCATTTGGCGAACCGGTCGCTCAGGGTTGCGTAGACGTCGTCTTGTGTAACGGTGCTACCTGGACGAGGTACCACGTACGCTACTGGGCGTTCTTGGTACTTGGGGTCAGGAACACCAATCACTGCAGCTTCCAGGACCTTGTCGTTGTCGAGGATGGAGTTTTCCATGTCGATTGACGAAATCCATTCCCCACCAGACTTGATGACGTCCTTGAGGCGGTCGGTCAGACGCAGGTGTCCTGTTGGCTCGATGACACCGACGTCACCCGAACGCCACCATCCGTCCATGAAGCGATCAGAGTTGTCGTCAAGCTTGTAGTAGCTTTCGGTAATCCACGGTCCGCGTAGCAGAAGTTCGCCTGCGGACTTACCGTCCCGCGGTAGTTCTTCACCAGTTGGGTCCACGATCTTCATTTCTACAAGCAAGCTTGGAAGACCTTGCGAGCGCTTGAGGTCCCATTCTTCGTCTTCGGTGAGCGTTGACCCTGGCTTGGTGCGCACGTTTGCGGTGACAAGCGGGGTGGTTTCAGATGCCCCGTATGCGTGGATGACATTGGCTCCGGCCACTTCTTTGAATCCCTTAATGAGGGCCAAAGCAGGAGCCGTCGAACCAGATACCAGTCGCAGTCGCGACAGGTCTGGCACATTGTCCAGTGTCTTCAAGTATTCGAGCACTGGCGCAAAAATGGCAGGAGCTCCATTGGCAAGTGTCACCTGTTCGGTGACTAGCGCAGGCGCCACTTCAGCGATGTCGTTCGCGCTGAACTTGCCGGGCAACACCATCTTGGCGCCAACTGCCACACCCGACTGTGGGAAGCCCCACGACATCACGTGGAACATGGGGGTCCACGGCATGACCGTGTCTGCTTCTGTCACTGACAGGATCTGGCACAGGTTCAAAGCGTGGAGCACCACGGAACGGTGGGAGTAGAAGATTCCCTTGGGACGCCCAGTGGTTCCGGTGGTGTACCCGGCGAATGCGGCGGTGTTTTCTTCGACGAATTCGAAGTCGTATTCTTCACTGGCTTCTGCCATGAGGTCTTCAAAGAAGACAACGTTGTCCAGCGTTGTGGAGACTTCAGATGACGGTTTGTCCGTCATGATGACCCATTTCTTGACGTACACCTTAGGTGCCAGTTGCTCCGCAATTGGCAGGAGTGATTCGTCAACAAACACGGTTTCGGTGCCTGAGTGCGACACCACGTATTCGAGGTCGTGGGCTGCCAGTCGCAGGTTCAGTTGCACCAGGGTCGCGGCGACGGCAGGAATACCGAAGTACAGTTCCAGGCACCTCAGTGAGTTCCAGTCGAGCACCCCAACGGCACTTCCTGGCCCAATTCCCAAGTCGCCCAGCACGTTGGCCAGTTTCTTTACGCGACGTCCCAGTTCGGCGTAGTTGCTACGCTGCCATTCGCCGTCGATTGTGCGGTGGACAATCTCACGCTCTGGGAACACGCTCACTGAACGTGTCAGGAACGTGGTGAGGTTGAGCGGGAAGTTGTCGCCTTGAGTTGAGGCGCGTCCTTTAAGCACGGTTAACTCCTTTGAATACTGCGGGTCGTTTCTCCAAGAATGCGGCTACGCCTTCTGCATAGTCTTCTGTTTCACGAAGAGCGTCTTGCCCTGTTGCCTCCCGGCCCAGAGCCGCATCAAGTTCAGTGAGGGTTGCGTCGTTGATGGCACGTTTGGTGCGTCCCAACGCGACGGTCGCGGAGTTCGCGAATGTGGCCGCAATTTCGCTGGCCCGGGTATCCAAGAGATCGGGGTCGACGACCTCGGACGCCAGCCCCCATTCCAACGCCGAGGTGGCGGGCAGTTTTTCTGCCGTCAGCGCCATTCGGAGGGCGCGGTGGCGGCCAGCGCTGGCCGCGACTAACGCGGTTGCCCCACCGTCAGGCATGAGCCCGATTCGGGTGAACGCGAGCATGAGGTATGACTTTTCGCTCATGAGAACGTAGTCGGCCATGAGGGCCAAGGAGCACCCGATCCCTGCAGCTGGACCGGACACCGCAGCAATCACGGGGACTTCGACGTCGCGGTAGGTCTGCATGAGTTGGGTAATTTTTTCCATGCCCAGGCTCCCTTGACCTGGGGACATGAGACTCACGTCAGCGCCGGAACAGAAAGCGCGTTCGTTGCCTTTCACGATGATCGCTTGCACCTCTGGGGACAGGTCAGCCAGTGCGGATTCAAGCGTAAGAAAGGCGTCGAGGTGCAACGCGTTCATGGCTTCGGGACGATTGAACTGAATCGTGAGAATACCGTTGGTGAGATCGGTGAGCACTCCTTGGCTCATGGGTCCTCCAGTGTGTTTATGGGGTGAGTAGGATCTTGCCCATGACTGTCCGGTTGTCCAGTTCAGCTAGGGCTGCGGATGCGTCTTCAAGTGGGAACGTTGCGTGGATGCGCGGGTTAAGTTTTCCGGCTTTCACGTGCGGAAGCAGGGTCTGCCACTGTTCCTGGATGAGTCCCGGGTTGGGTACGGTTGCTGCACCCCAGCCCACGCCTGCAACGGAAATGTTGTTCAAAAGCAGGCGGTTGACTTTGACCTCGGGGATTCCACCGGCGGTGAATCCCAGGACCAGGAGGGTTCCGTAGGTGGCCAGGCAACGGAGTGAGTCGGTGAAGCGGTCACCGCCCACAGGGTCAGCGACCAGGTCGACGCCACGGGGCTTGATCTCTTTTACGCGGTCTTTGAAACCGTCGGCAAGAACCACATGTTGTGCGCCCAGTTCTTTGACGATCGTTGCTTTTTCTTCGGTTGAGACGACTGCGATGACTTCAGCTTCCATCGCGAGCGCAACCTGGACGAGGGCACTACCTAAACCGCCTGCTGCGCCGTGGATGAGCACACTTTGTCCGGCTTGAAGTTTGCCGCGGTGGCGCAGTGCGAAGTCTGCGGTGAGAACGTTCATAGGCATTCCGGCGGCTGCTTCGAAGTCCACTTCGTCGGGGAGTTTCACGGTGTGCGTTGCCGGGGCTACTGCGTACTGTGCCCAGGCGCCTTTGTCGGTGATGAAAGCGACGCGGTCGCCCACGTTGAAGTCAGCACCTTTGCCGACTGCGTGGACGGTTCCTGCACCTTCAGAGCCGATGACGAACGGGACTTGGTGTTTCGTTTGGTACATGCCGCGGGTCTGCAGAAGTTCCGGGAAGGTCACACCGGCCGTGTGTACTTCAACGACGACGCATCCGGCTGGTGGTTCCGGGATGTCGGTGTCGATGACCTGCAGGGCCTCGGGGCCTGAGAGTTCTGGTAGCTGAACTGCTTTCATGAGTCTCCTTTGACGTTTTAGCACCAACGAGCTCATCTTAACGCTCGATCAGTAAAGGAGCGAAAAATTTTGTGACTCATATCATGCTGTGGTCAGCGACCTCGAAAGCACAACGAATGCCAGCCACTCACATAGAGGCCAACGTGTCAGCCACGCTCACCTTTGACGGCTTCGTAAATCGCAGCTGCGACCGTGATGTCTTCCCACGACATACCGGCTGATTTGAACACCACCGGGGCGTCACTAGCCACTGCACCTGCATCCAGCGAGTCTGCCCACGTGTGGACGTCTCCCCATGTCAGGTGTCCTTCGTCGACGGCTTGAATAACGTCGCCACACTCTGCTTTCGCCGTGGCCATGCTTTCCACCATAACGGTCGACCGGCCTAACAGTTCGCCCGGAAGTTCGCGCGCCTCCGGACTGTGCGACCCCATCGCTACAACGCATGCGCTGTCATTGATCAGGGAGGCGTCAAAAAGAGGTTCGGACGCCGAGGTGGCAGTCACTACCAGCCCAGCCTCCTGGGTGGCCCCAGTCGCCTGCGAGGATCCCGCGACGATCTGGTCGACTTCGATTCCGTGTGTGCGGGCCTCCTCAACGACGTGATCGCCTCGGCCGGGGGTGCGCACGATCACGCTTGTACGGGTGATGGGCAGGTTTTGGTGAGCGGCACGAATGTGTGGCACCGCCTGCACACCGTTGCCGAACACCACCAGAGACAAACCTTCCGGGTTGCGTTTGCGAGCAAACGGGATAACACCAGCAATCGACACCGCAGGGGTGCGCAAGTTGGTGAGCGCAACCCCATCGATGGTTGCCAGCGTACGGTGAGTGGTGCCATCGAGCAGAAGACACGTTCCTTGGATGAGCGGTTCACCACGCTCCGGGTTGTCCGGGGTTGCGGTGAGCACTTTCACGCCCGCATAGTCGCCAACTTGGGACGGCATGAAGAGGAACTCGCCACCTCGGAGTTCACTACGGGTTCGCACGCCATCAGTTTCCGGATCAAAGCCTTCCGCCAAGGTGTTGCGCAGAACCTCTACGGCACCTGTAAAGTCCAGCGCAGCGTCTACTTGGTGAGAATCAATATGCAAAACTTCCTGACTCGCCATGCTCTCAGCATAACGAACGCATACAGTGGGCTTTATGGAGTTCAATGCAGACGACGTAACGATCGTCCACAACGACAAGGACCGTCTTTACAGTGCGGAATACCAAGGCGCTTCGATCGCGTTTTGCGCATACGCGGAAGACGCTCAAGCACGTATCCGCGACTTTAACCACACCGTGACTCAACCTGAGTACGGTGGTCACGGGCTGGCGGGCAAAGTGGTCCGGCACGCTCTTGACGACTCGGTCAGCAACGGATTCTCAATCCAGGCGGGGTGTTCCTACGTTGAGCACTTCATAGAGAAGAACCCCGAGTACAAAGAACACCTGGCTTAAAGAACACCTCACATCTGGCTCAAACGAAAGGGCAAAGCATGGACGTGCAGAGCATTATTGACAAGGTACCTACCGGCCTTTACATCAACGGGCAGTGGCGTGATGCCCAGGGTGGCAACACGTTCGACGTGGAAAACCCCGCCACCGGCCAGGTGATCGCACAGGTTGCTGACGGCACCCAGGACGACGCTCTCGAAGCCATCAAGGTCGCCGGTGATACCCAAAAGGAATGGGCCGCAACGGCTCCGCGCGAACGCTCCGAGATCCTGCGTCGCGCATATGAACTGCTTATGGAACGCCAGGACGACATCGCTGCGGTGATGTGTTCTGAAATGGGTAAGTCGCTTACCGAATCCAAGGGCGAGGTTGCCTACGGGGCCGAATTCTTCCGCTGGTTTGCTGAAGAAGCCGTGCGTGTTGGTGGCGATTTCACGATGTCCACCGACGGCAAAACCCGCCTCATGGTTTCGCGTGAGCCCGTAGGACCGTGCGTGCTGGTCACACCGTGGAATTTCCCGTTGGCCATGGGCACCCGCAAGATCGGACCAGCGATCGCTGCCGGATGCACCATGGTGTTCAAGCCCGCCAAGCTCACCCCGCTGACCTCACTTATGTTGGTGCAAGCACTGGAGGACGCGGGTCTTCCCGCCGGTGTGCTCAACGTAGTGACCTCAAAGTCAGCGAGTCGCGTTGTCACCCCGTGGATGGAATCCGGGATTGCGCGCAAAGTGTCCTTTACCGGGTCCACCGGTGTGGGAATCGGGCTTTTGGAGCAGGCGGCCCAAAACGTCATGAAGTCATCCATGGAACTGGGTGGAAACGCTCCGTTTGTCGTATGCGAAGACGCCGATCTGGACGCAGCCGTCGAAGGCGCCATGCTTGCCAAGATGCGCAACATTGGTGAAGCGTGTACGGCTGCCAACCGTTTCTACGTCCACGAATCCCTAGCCCAAGACTTCGCTGCGAAGATGGTCGAGCGGATGGAAGCGCTCACCGTGGGCAACGGAATTGAAGAAGGCGTGGACATTGGGCCATTGGTCGAAGAGTCCGCACGCGAAAAGGTCGACAGCCTGGTGAGCGACGCTGTTGCCAAGGGTGCGAAGGTCGCAACGGGCGGCAAAAAGATCGACGGCCCCGGCTACTTCTACCAGCCCACCGTTCTGACCGATGTCCCCCGCGACGCTGACATCGCAGTTGAAGAGATCTTTGGCCCAGTAGCCCCGATCTTCACCTTCACCACCGACGACGAAGCGATTGAGCAGGCCAACTCCACCGACTTTGGACTAGCCGGCTACATTTTCACGCAATCCCTGGACCGTGGACTGCGCCTGTCAGAAGAGCTGCAGGTTGGCATGGTGGGTCTGAACACCGGCCTGGTGTCCAACCCGGCCGCACCGTTCGGAGGCGTCAAACAGTCCGGCCTGGGCCGTGAAGGTTCCAACGTCGGAATCGACGAGTACCTCGAAGTTAAGTACGTGGCCACGCCGCGTAGCTAAAACTACGCGCGACGACGCGCCAGAACGTCGTCGACCACGGCACGGGCGTTGTCGTTCGCCAGCTTCTTGTCTGAGCGGATCGCCGCCTTGCCGTGACGCAAAGCCGCCGCGTCCTTTGCCGCGTCTTCGAGTTCTGGGCGCGCGCCCACCTCGGCGGCAAACGCACGTGCCAACTCTTCACGGTCAGATGGGGAGTCGCCGTAAGAGGTCTGCGCTGCCTCCATCTTGCCCGAGGTGGTTGCCGGCTCCGCTTGCGCCTTTGTGACGTACGTGGGGACAGGCATGTCCTTGGGGAACCAGCCCTTGCCCTGGCTGAGTTCTTCGAACTTTTCGCCCAAGTGAAGTTCCGGGGCTTCAGAAGCATCTGTCACGCTGAGTTTCTGCTCTGGCTCGCGAGCCGCGGCGACGTCCACCTTGCCGTTTTCTTCCTTGACGGCAGGGATTTCCGAGGTGATCGCCTCGGGCTCGGAAACTCGCAGTTTCGGGGCGGTTGTACGCGCAACAGGCTGTGCTTTTTCAGCCCGCACGGTCTGCTGAGTGCGCACAGTCTTCTGGGCGCGTGAAGCCTGCTTGGCGCGTGGCGTTTCAGGTTCGTGCACACCGTTGAGTGCGACCACTCCGGTGAGGCACGCAAGCGAAGCAGCCATCGTGAGTACCGGCGCTGCAAAACTCAAAGGACCAAAGATCGAAAACGCTCCCGTGACCACTGCCGCCACGAAGAAGCCTGCGAAGCCCAACGCCAGCAACCGCTTGAGCTTGTTGGTTTCGTGCTGTCCTGGCGCGGAGACGGTCACGCTACCCTGCGATCCCCCGGTTGCCCTGGTGTGGGCCATGCGTGCCTGTGTAGCGGCCGTTGGAGCAGTGGTTTTGCGCGTGTGGTTCTGAGGTGCGTGGTTCTTAGGAGTCTGTGCGGTCATGTGAGTGTCCAATGGTCGGTGTGAAACAGCGACGGTTTCCATCCCGGATGCCGGGGCTAGGTATATGTGGTCGTGGGTGTCTTCTTGCGCCATTTCGGCTGTGTCCCGCCCACCGGAGACCACGGTGAGATGAGGTTCAGGGCGTCGCAAAGAAATGTTTGGCGGCTGAGCTGCGAGTGGGACACCAGTTTCAGGGATGTCAGCGATAGCGCCTTGAAGCAACATGTTCGGCTGAGATGCCTGGCCGTCACAATGTGTTCGCGAGCCAGTTCGTGGGGCGCGGGCAGACGGCGGAACCGTGTCCGCGTCACCTGTCTTTGCCGCCCCTTTTGCCAGGGATGGTAACGCGAACACAAGCACTCCGATGATGATAAGAATGACGATACTCGTGTCCACATTCTTACCTTATGAGCAATGTGATTCACCGCTGAGGACAACGTGCGGAGTGTTGCGAAAGCCTCTGTATTATTCGCGTGATACGCGCGACTGAGCGTTCCTGCGGTACCGGTTCAATACACCTTCTGGCACCTCAGTGGAAAGCAACGCAAACGTACGGTGGTCTGCCCATTCACCATTGATGTGCATGTACTCCTTGCGCACGCCTTCGTCCCTGAATCCCAGTTTTTCGACAACGCGCAAGCTGGCTGAGTTTTCCGGTCGAATGTTGATCTCCATGCGGTGAAGCCCAAGTTCAAAGAAACAGAAATCTGTCGCAAGGGCAACGGCCCGAGGTGTATACCCCCTGCCTGCGACCCGTGAGTCGATCCAGTACCCCAGCGACGCCGACCTCAGCGATCCCCAACTGATCCCACTGACGGTGAGCTGACCTCGGAAACGACCGTCCACAACAATTGCGTACGGAAGTAGTTCACCCCGCTTTCCAGCACTGTTCAGCAGTTTGCGCAAACGCGAAAACGTGGGCAGCTCCCCCACAGCACCTGGCGTGGTGGCCTCCCACGGTTCCAACCACTGCGAGTTGACGGACCGAACCTCCACATACTGACGCTTGTCCGCTCGCTCAAGCGGACGCAAAGTCAGGTCAGTATCGACCAGCCGAGACGGCCACCAATCCACCATGGCTAATCGCGCGAACGCTTAGGCATCCGAAGAATTGTGGCAGTGTCGCTCCCCTGCCCCTGGTCATCTGCACTACCGGCTGCGGTCAAACGTGGTTTGGGTGGCTGGGGGTTGGGGTCCATGAGTTCCGCATACGCCGGCAAAATCTCAATGAGCGTTTCGGTGAGCGCACCCGAATTCGCCGGCAATGTCATCACAAGGGTCCGACCCACCCAACCAGCCACCATGTGTTCAAACATGGCCCGGTTGTGCCCGGATTCCATGAGCACATCACGTGCCACGTTCACAACACCAGGCGTTCGGGAGTCGAGTTCCAATTCAATCGTGTGGCATACCGGGTCAATGGACCGCACTGGCAAATCGCCCAAATACACGACCAAATCCAACGTGGTCCTGGCCTTCGTGAGCAGAGCACTGACATCCTCAGCGTTTTCAACCGGATGCTCTACCGCGTTGAACTCATTAATCAAGCACACGTACGTCGCTTGTTTGAGTGCTTTAGGCGCGACCACCGCAGGATCATACGCGATTACCGCGCTGAACTGCGGTGGTTCAAACTGGCCAGCTGTCACTTAAGACCCGCAACGTATTCGGTCAGCCACGCGTTCAGATCCTCGCCGAGGTCGTCCCTGCGCCCAGCCAACGTCACCACAGCTTTGAGGTAGCTGAGTTTGTCACCGGTGTCGTAGCGGTCTCCGCTGAAGACCACGCCGTACACACCGTTTGAGTTGGGGTCTTCGGCCAAGGTCTTGAGAGCGTCAGTCAGCTGGATCTCGTTTCCACGGCCGGGTGGGGTGTTACGCAAGACTTCGAACACCTCGGGAGCCAAAACATAACGCCCAATGATTGCCAGGTTCGACGGAGCCTCATCAACGGCAGGCTTTTCAACCAGGTCAGTGATCTTCACGGCATTCTCAACGTCTGTGTCTTCCACGGCCGCGCAACCGTAAAGGTTGATGCTGTCAGCGGGCACCTCCATGAGGGCCACAACTGAACCACCGGTCGCTTCCTGTACCGCCATCATGGTGGGCAGGATTGGGTTATTTTCATCGATGAGGTCATCACCCAAGAGAACCGCGAACGGTTCGTCACCCACGTGCTGTTCACCTTTGAGCACGGCGTGTCCCAGACCCAGCGGGTCACCCTGGCGCACGTAGTGAATGTCTGCAAGTTCAGAAGCGTGCTGAACCGAGCGCAACTTCTTGTCGTCACCCTTTGCTTTAAGCGCTGCTTCCAAACCGTCAACCCGGTCAAAGTGGTCCTCCAGCGGGCGCTTGTTACGCCCGGTCACCATGAGTACGTCCTGAATACCGGCGTTGACCGCTTCTTCAACCACGTACTGGATGGCCGGCTTGTCGACAACCGGCAACATTTCCTTTGGAGTCGCCTTGGTTGCGGGCAGGAAACGGGTTCCCAGACCAGCAACGGGAATGACGGCTTTCTTAACAGACTTCGAGTTACTCATGCCCTCATTCTAAGGTGATGATATGGAAGGTTCTGTGGCACACGCCCGTAAGAAAGAGTTGCGTCAACAAATTCGGTCTCGCCGGGAGGCTCTCCCCGCGGATCACTCTGCGCGTTTGGACCTGAATACTCAGGTGGGCGCACTCATCCAATCTGTCATGCGTAAAGGTGCGCACCCCAATATCCTGGCGTACGCCAGCATTGCCCACGAACCGTCGATTGACGGTGCCTTGGACCAGGCGCGCCTCGATGGTGCGCGCGTGTTCCTGCCTGTTGTCACTGAACCGGGTGAGCCGTTGATGTTTGGGGAGGTGACGAGTCCCTTGCGTGGCCTTGCCCCGGTTGGCAAGTGGGGCATTCGCGAGCCACACCCAACTATGGGGCCAGAACAGCTGATCGACGACCTCGGCCTTGCGCTGATTCCCGGCCTGAGCTTTTCCACCCAAGGTGGCCGGTTGGGCAACGGTGGCGGATTTTACGACCGGACGTTTGGGCCGCAGGGAGTGGCACCACTAGGTGAGGTGTCACGGGGTGGGACGTTGTTGAGCGTAGGCGTGTGTTTTGACTCCGAGTACGGCGCCGAGTTTCCAATTGCCCCATGGGATCTGACGGTTGATGGCGTTGTTACTGAGAACGGGTTGCACATGGTGTAGGGGCACGGCGCATGGCGCGACACATTCGGGCGCGTGCATGTGTGCATATAATTGGGCGGTCAGAAAGGTTGATGATGCCCACTTACTCCTACGCATGCCGCGAATGCGATCACTCGTTCGATATCCACCAAAGCTTCAGCGACGACTCACTGACCACGTGCCCCGAATGTGGCAAGGAGTCACTGCGCAAAGTCTACGGTTCAGTGGGTGTCACGTTTAAAGGCTCCGGTTTCTACCGCACTGACTCGCGTAGCTCTGAGTCCGGCGGGTCTAAATCTGGCAATTCAGCCGGATCTGGGTCATCTGAATCAGGATCGTCTTCAAGTTCTTCGTCGTCGACCTCACCTTCCTCCTCAAGCTCATCCGGTTCGAGCTCGTCAGGGTCTTCTGGGTCATAAGCCCCTTCAACTAAATGGCACAGGTGAACGAGTTTTCCACAGATTCGCCAGAGCCCTTCCCGTAGCCGGTTCGCGCTCACACACTTGAAGTATGAACGCATGGTTGAAGCGCCTGACAGGCTCCACGGACAAGAAACGCCCCCACGCACCGCCCCGTCGACTCACGCACACGCAACGTCGACTCCTGGCAGCAGTGTGCGCGGGGCTCGCAACAGTAACCCTCGTCATGGTGCTTATCCCCCGCTCCCACGGTGATCGCATCGTGGTTGCGAACACGCACATCGACCCCGGCACCGTCATCGCATCTCGCCAGGTCACAACCAAAGTCTTTCCTCCTCAACTCATACCGGAAAACGCAGTTACTGACCCTTCGCAGGTAGTGGGAACGACCTCGGCATCTTCCTTGGACGCAGGCACACCGGTGACCACAACAGCACTGCTGGATGCCGCGCCCGCGAACATCCCTGAAGGGCACGTGCGGGTGCCCATCAGTGTGAGCGACCCGGCAACCACCTCGGTACTCAAACCCGGCCACCGAATCCAGGTGTATTCCGCAACAGCTGAGCAGGCCAGTTCGCTGGTGGACAACGCGTTGGTGATAGCCGTGACGACTGCGAACGACCAGTTCACCGGACAAACAAGTGTGGTGACCATAGCTGTGAAACAGGAGGACGCGCCCAAGTTAGCGGGGAATGCAGGGCTGAGTTTTGGGCTGCTGGGAAGCAGTGAGACGCAGAACACCTCATGATGTGTTTTTAGTTACTAAACGAGAGACCGACAAGAAGTTGACCCTTAAACTTTGATAAATTATTAATGCTCAATTGAGCGCAAAATCCACTTCAGTATTTTCGGCACCAATCTGGCGTGCCCGTTGAAAGGCAGACATGTTCAAAGGATTTAGGGATTTCATTCTGCGCGGAAACGTCATCGAATTGGCGACCGCCGTTATTATCGGTGGCGCGTTCACCGCAATCGTTACCGCTGTTTCGGACAAAATCATCAACCCACTGATCGCGGCTATTGGTTCACCTGAAGTTGGTGGACTCGGATTCCGTATCCGCCCAGAAGTCCCGGAAACGTTTGTTGACTTCGGTGCCGTTATCACCGCAGCAATCAACTTCCTCATCATTGCTGCAGTTGTTTACTTCATCATCATCATGCCAATGAACCGCCTCAACGAATGGCGTAACCGCAACGCTGAAGAAGAAGACGTTCCAGCTACCAGCGAAGAACTGCTCACCGAAATCCGCGACCTTTTGGTTGCTCAGAACGTAGACGCTGGCCTTCCTGCTGATGCTAAGGTCAACACCGTTGCATCTGACAACGTTGACAGCGACTTTGGCGACGCCGGGAAGCACTAATCTGTAAGAGCTGAATAAGTTTTCGCAGTAGGCGCTCCGCATTGATGTTCGGGGCGCCTGCTTCTTTTTGTTTACCCACGATCGGGGCGCGTAAACAACTGGTCGCCCCAGTGAGGTGGCTTCTCGTGCGACAAACCAGAGTCACTCGCAGCGGTTTCTCCCGACCGGTTACCCAACAGTCGCCGGTACCTTTCTTTGGCTAGTTGAGCTCGTTTCCGGCGCTGTGCCTCTGACTGTTCGTCCGAATTTCCGTTACGAGTCGTCACGCTCGTTTTCTCGCTCTTCTTCGCGAAGCCCGGCGTCGATCAAGTCCTCGTCCCGCAATACGCCCGTGTCATATGTGGGCATGACCTCGTCCTGGTCAAGCTCCCGGCCCTCGTCACCTGGGCTGGTTGCAGCACCCTCCTGCGACTGCTCTTCAAACACGGCCTTGGCACGTGCCTGCGCCTCACGGTAGCGGCGCACAGCCCTAGCAATCGTGTCGTTGAGATCAGTGTGCCCACGGTAAGCCAGAGCCGTCTGCAACTGGTGTTCAAGTTCAGCATCATCACGGAACTGGTTATCCGACTGAATCCACTCGAGCATCTGGTGGAGCTCGGTCTCAGAGTACGCGTGCAGGGGCAACCCCGGGGTCACTTTGGGTCGGGACCCGCGACGCCCGGTGACAACTGAAGCCGCACGCGCGGCGTCCAAAACCGACTGTGGCGAGTGTGCTTCCACGGAATCACGCCACAGGTCATACATGCGCTTGGCGACCGCTTGCGGATTGGCAAATGCGTCCATCGACCACATGCGCGCACAGGTCCAGCCACGGCGTTCAAGCGAGTCACGGCGTAGGCGTTCACGTTCGCGCACGCTTGGCGTCGATGCGTAAGCAGGGCCGTCGGTTTCGATCGCCAGCACCATGCCCTGATCCACGGTCTTGCCAACCGGCACTGCAATATCAATCCCGTGGTAGTTCACAATAGGGTGCGCGCCCAGCTTGCGCATACGTTCAGCAATGTCGTTGACAAGTGGGTTTTGCGCATTCGTCGCACCTGTGGCACCACCCGCGTCTCGCATGCCACGCGCACCAGCCGATTCCTGTTCGCCGGTGCGTGTCGCTTCACTGCGCGACGTCGCCACGACCGTCGAAATCAACTCAAGCAAATACCGTGCGCCGTGCTTGAGGCGCGAACGTTCTAAGTCTGTAGGTCCGTAGCTGGACACCAACGTCAGTTTCTGGCGCGCACGAGTGACAATTGAAGCCAAGAGCTTTTCGCTGTCCGGCTGTTCGAGCGACCCAAAGTTATACAGGACACGACCCTGCAAGGTGCGTCCGTAACCCACGGAGAAAATCACTGCGTCGCGTGCAAAACCTTGAACACGCTCAACATCGGTGACAACAAACGGTTCCTTTGTGGTGTCGGTAAAGAACGACGCCACGTACGGGTACTGTCTGATCGCAGACTGAACCGCCGACGCAACACGTTGCGCGTGCCACGGTGTCAAGGTGATGACTGCAAGCGACTGGCGTGGTTTGGTTCGCGCGTGACGCAAAACCAGGTCAACAACACGCGAAACTTCCTGGTCAGGGCTCTCCACTTGGCCGGTCACCGAATCCGGTACACCCGTCGCATCGGGAACGTAAGCAAACTCCAGACCGCTGCCTTCGCTGGTACGTGCAGTAGGCAAAGACGAAATAGCCGACTCATAGAAGTGCCCATTGACCAGGTCCAGCAACCCTTGTGGGGCAGATCGGTGGTACGTGCGCAGCCCCTTCAGCGGAAGGAACTCAGCCAATTCGGTGAACACGCTCGATGAGCTGGGCTCTGCAGGAACAGCGTGCCTATTCACACTCACCGAGAACGGCTTAGGACCAGGCAACCTCGGGTCCCCTAGAGCCACAACTTGGCGTGCTCGCACAATTGACGGCAGTGCCTCGGGCACCGACAGACGAGCCGCGTCGGCAATGATGACCACGTCGAAAAAGTCTTGAGTCGCAAACACGTTTGGCACTTCAAACGGGCTCATCATCCACACTGGTGCCAACGCCGACAGCACGCGAGGCGCTTCAAGCGCGAGCTGTCGAATGTGCAGGTGAGGAGCGCGTAGCGCTGTGCGCACGCTTTCTGCTTCGGCCTTGAAGCTTGCGATAGCGCGACGCCACCCCGCAGCGTGAGCGTACATGAGGCGTTCGCCACCGGATTTCACGAACTCACGGTCGGCTTCGCGGAATTCTCGAGCCAAACTGTCCAACGCACGGGTGTCGTGGCCACTGATCTGTGTGTCAGCCGCGGCCATCTGCTGCAACACGGTTGCCCAGTAGGCCAGGTCGAATTCGGCTCCCACTCCCGCGTGACGCACCTTGCGTGCGCGCAGGTCATCCAGAAGGTCACCCAGTCCGGCCTCTCGCAGCTTGTCATCCGCCGAGGTGCGCGCCGGCAAATCTGCCAGCGCCGCCCGGTCTTCACCCATCGCACTCAAGCGGGCTTGGAGTTCCTCGACCAGCATGCGTCCCAGGTCGCCACCGTCAGGGGTGTCGTCCATGATGGGGTCGAGTTGCCGCAACTTGATCTCGAGTTCCTGGTACACGTCGAACGCTTCAACTGCACCGTCAACGGCCCGCGGCGCCTGGGACGTGTCGCGCGTGAGCCGGTACCACTGGTCGCGCAGTTCGCGCACGTTCTGAAGTTCTTCGTGCAGGTCGGCAACGGGTCCGCGCGTGAGTGACGCAGCTTCTTTCTTCAAACGACCACGTTCAAACATGCCCTGGTCGATGTTATGTTCCCTGCGGTACTGCCCTGAACCAGTCGCTGCGATGAGCTCTTCCAGGTTGGCATCGAACACCTGCTCTTTGAACCGTTTGAGCAGGCGCGACACGTCAACGATCGTCTTGAGGCACGCGCCCCATTCGTCGACGTTGCGTGCCGGGTTCATTCCAGCCGCGCGCAAAACGGGTTCAGTTTGCTTCGTCAGGTCTGTGACCAGGCGGGCGGCTCGTTCGGCGGTAGCGCGTGCGGTTTCGGCGTCTTCGTTGTTAGCGAATCGCGCCCCGAACCACACGGTGTCTTCCACATCCATCGTGAACGCGCCCAGGTCGGATAGTTTGAGCAACTCGTCTCTGAGTGCGTCGCGCGCAGCCGAGCTGAGCTTCATGACACGGTCATCGAACCGCACGTCGGTCAAGGGTCCCGGGTCCGAGGCGGTAAGCGCCGCAAGGTGCTCCAGGGTGGCAAAGACCGAGGTGCCCCACGGCTGCCGCTCTTGGTGCAGTGACGCTGTGTGCGCGTTCAGTCGGTCGCGCGCGTCGGTGAGCTTCTTGAGCAGGTCAGTGTTTTCGGGTTTTGAGCTGCGTTCCGCGGAAATGATGAGTGAAACGAGTTGCTTCTTCACCTCGCTCATGCGTTCGCGACCGTCGACGACGAAGTTACGAACACCTGCGTCGTCGAGTCGAGTGGCGAGGTCATCCAACGCATCCGAGCTTTGCGCAACGTAAAGCACGCTCTTGCCTGCGTGAGCCAGTGAGGTGGCGAGCGCAGCGGCCACCTGAGTGTTGCCCGTTCCTGGTGGCGTGTCGACAACGAGAGACTCTCCCGCCAGTGCCGCGTCGACAACGGCTTGCTGGTCGCCGTCTACGTCAAGTGCCAGGAATTCTGAGGACGGTGAACGGTCCGGTAGTCGCGGGGTCGTCTGCGCGGCCATCGAGGCGCGCAGTTCGCGCCTCTTGCGCAAGCGCTTCTGTTTTTTCTCACCCGAGGTCTTAGCCGCTGAAACTGCCTTGCTGCCAGCCGCTTTCGTCGCGTCCGCGTTTTCAGACTCCGCGTTCGCTCCCAGCGTGGGGAGGTTTTTCGTGTTGGCGTCAGAAACGCCTGCGGACAGTCGTGGTTTTTTCGCCGAGGTCGTCGCCGCCTCCGCGGTTCCCTTCCCTTCCCCCGCAGCGGGTGCAGGTGCAGGGTCACTGGAACGACCTCGGGACAGGGAGCCCCGAGCGTCAGCGTCACCAGCCAGGGCGCGCACGACGGGGTGGTCCATGGGGAGGTCGTCGCGTCCGAACGGCGTGGTGATGTTGGCGAATGTGGACACCACTAGGCGCTGGCCCACGAGCAGTCCCGGGACCGACCGGGTTACCGTGCGCAGTCGCTTGTACACGCCGGTGGGGTCGAAACCGTGCGACTCCTGCGTGGAGGCGATCCATTCGTCTGTGTCGATGTGGACACCGTGGTGCTTGCGCAGGTACTCCACCAAAGCCGGGTTGACGACGGTGTCGTTGGCCAGGGTGATTTCGAAGTCTTCGACGTTAGTTCCGCGGGGCACCAGTTCAACGTGGCGCAACAAAATAGGGGCGGAAAAGTCGGTGCGGGTGCCGTCGATGTCACGCGACCACTGAGCGAAACCGATCGCTAAGTGCGCGGTGTGGATTCCTCGTTCATAGGACAGCTGGTCGGCTTTGTGGCGGATTGATTTGACCCGGCGACGTGCATCCGCAAGCTGTTCCGCGTTGCGAATGAGGCTGGACAGGCGCGTGGCACGCCCGGCAAGTAGCTGTGCCACGCCGGAAGGGTGAGCGCCAGAGAGATCGAGTGAGCCGTCACGCGAGTCACGGAAGTTGAGCATCGTGTCTCGGCCACCGATTTTTGTGGCACGTTCGTTCCACTCGGCGACTGCAGAGTTGATAGAGGAATTGCTCATAGACACATCGCAACACTATCGGTTTTCAAGTCTTGCTTAGTGGTGCCACACCGCCATCTCCATACCTTGGACAACGTTTCATGAATATGTGACTTAGCGCATAAGCTTGGCCGGGATAGGTTCTACCGCACGAGGAGAAAAATGAACGACGCAGTTATTGTTGCCGCTCGCCGCACCCCCACCGGTAAGCGCGAAGGAATGCTCAGTGGAATCCACCCGGCAGACCTTTCTGCCCTGGTAATTGAAGATATCGTTTCGACCACTGGCATTGACCCCAACCTCATTGACGACGTTATCTGGGGCTGTGTCACGCAGGCCGGCGAGCAGACCGGTGACATCGCACGCACCGCAGCACTGTCCGCCGGACTTCCCGAATCCGTCACGGGTGTGACGGTTGACCGCCAGTGTGGATCGTCGCAACAGGCACTGCACTTTGCTGCCGCTGGAGTGGCTTCTGGTCAGTACGACATCGCGATCGCCGGTGGCGTCGAGTCCATGTCACGCAACCCCATGTTCTCGTCCTCGATGGGTAAGTCGCCCTACGGCACCAAGTTCAAGGACCGTTACCAAGGAGACGACCCCAACCAGGGAATCGGCGCGGAAATGATCGCTGAAAAGTGGGGCTTCTCGCGTACCGAGCTGGACGAGTTTGCGGTGCGTTCACACGAACTCGCAGCTGCCGCAACTGACGCCGGTGCATTCGAGTCCCAGATCATTCCGGTGGAAACTGAAAACGGCACCGTATCCGTTGATGAGGGCATCCGCCGAGGTGGTAGCGTCGAGAAGCTGGCGAAGCTCCAGACCGTGTTCAAGGAAGACGGTGTTATTCACGCTGGTAACGCGTCGCAGATTTCCGACGGCTCCGCAGCCATGCTGGTCATGAGCTCGCAGCGCGCTAAGGAACTGGGCCTCACCCCACTGGTGCGTGTTCACACTGCTGTGCTGGCCGGCGCCGACCCAATCATGATGCTCACCGCGCCTATCCCAGCAACGGAGAAGGCACTCAAGAAGTCCGGTCTGTCGATCAACGACATTGGCACGTTTGAAATCAACGAAGCATTCGCCCCTGTTCCACTGGCGTGGTTGAAGGAAACGGGCGCTAACCCTGACTTGCTGAACCCACACGGTGGCGCAATTGCGCTGGGCCACCCGCTGGGTGGATCGGGTGCCCGCCTCATGTCCACCATGATTCACAACATGGTGAACAACAACATTAAGTACGGCCTGCAGTCGATGTGTGAGGGTGGCGGCCAGGCCAACGCCACGATCCTGGAACTGCTGTAAAGCCACACCTCGCAAAGTGAGCGTGACGGCGCAATATATTGCGCCGTCACACTCACTTTGCGCAACCGGCACTTATACGTAAATCCGACGACCTGGTAGTATTGCCTGGTCTAGTTGCCCCCGTAGCTCAGGGGATAGAGCACGGCTCTCCTAAAGCCGGTGTCGCGTGTTCGAATCACGCCGGGGGCGCACCATCTGACCAGGGGAAACGCTCACTTAGCTATTCAGTATCCCGCGAATAATCGCCCTCAGTCCGCAAATAGTCCGCAAGGCTAGAACCCTGTTCTAGCTTTGCGGCGTTTGTGTTTGTTGGTCTATAACGCCCAGTTACTCACCACAAGCCAGATGATTTTCTTTAGTTGTGGTGGGTAATGGACAGATTTTGGGCCGAAAACGTGAAAAAAACGAACTAAATTGGTAGTTAGTCAACACAGCATTTCGGCTTGTGTTGGCTAAACGATTTTTTGTGTGGTCGCTACACCTGCATGGTGAGTCACGTGCGCCCGGTAGATCAGCCCGAGTGAAGCACTCAGGGTGATTTAGCCAAGTCTTGACGGCGCAAAGCGAGCAAGACGGCGCATTATATAGCGTAGTTTCGCTCGCTTTGCGCCTTTTGGACTGCCGCTAAAGAGCATCACAAGGACCCCACGTAGCCCGAACACAAAAGTGGCCCCGGCAATTCAATGCCGGAGCCACTTTGAGCGTTAGCTAGCGAATTAGTCGTTAGCTTTACGCGCCAAGAAACCGTAAATAACCATCACGATTAGCGCACCGATAACAGCCAACAGGATGGTTCCCAGGCTCCACGGGTTGTTCATGATTCCCGAAACGCCGTCACCACCGAGCAAGCCACCGATGAAGCCACCCACGATGGCACCAACAACACCCAGAATCACAGTCATCATGAAGCCCATGCCCTGCTTACCTGGCATAACAGCACGGGCGATAAGCCCAATCAGACCACCAATAATAATCCACGAAATAATCGACCAGAGAAGTCCCATAATCGTCCTTTCCTAGTAGGCACGCCCTACATAAGCAGTGACTTGTCCACTAAACATTCAAATTAAAATGAAGGGGACCTGTCAATATAATCTCTGTCACACGTAAACCGTACGCTCGGCCCTACGGTTACGAGTTTTTCGTGACGTAGGGGTGGTCCGGGGTTGAACACATCTCCATGTGAGAGCCCTTGCAGAAGTATTCTTTCCCCGCATCAAACTTCGAACCACGGTACAGCTCAGACACGGTCACCATCGAGTAGCCCTGGTTTTCCAGGAACTTCAGAATGTCATCTGTCGCATCAACGCTCGGCTGGTGAATCGAGTGCATAAGAACAATCGAACCAGGGTGTACGTTGTTCTTGACGGCCGCGACCGTCTTGGGTGTTGACTTAGTCTTCCAGTCGAGCGTATCAACGTCCCACATGATCACGCGTTTGTCATAATCGCCTGCAATCTCATCGACCTTGCGATTGGTGGCACCGTACGGTGGTCGCAGGAGCGTCGGCTTCTCGAGCCCTGCGTCTTCAAGCGCTGCGTCAGTGTCGGCGATCTCCTTATCTGCCTTCTTAGCACCAATCTTGCTGAGAATCGGGTGCGTGTACGAGTGGTTACCCACTTCGTGCCCCGCATCAACCATTCGTTTAACTTCCTCAGGGTATTCCTTCACGTTCTTGCCAATGACAAAGAACGTGGCGCGCGCGTTGTGCTTCTTGTACGACTTAATCAGACGATCCGTGAGGTCGTTTCCACCAGGACCGTCATCGTAGGTCAAGGCCACGCAGGCCGCCAGCGCACATGAAAAGCCGGAACCTTCTTCGCTGTCCTCATCGAGTTTCGCTACATCCTTCGACCCGTTGTCTGCGACCTCTTTACCCAGGTCAGAAAGCTCTTCATACTTTTTCTTCTGGTCTTTATAGGACGGCAACGCGTCCTTGCCAAAGGTCAGGTCATCCAGGTCGTCGTCACTTGGCAATGTTTCACCGGTGAACATGTCTTTGGCCGGCACAGTCTTGTCTGCTTCCAGGTCCGTGACCAGCAACTTCACCGACTGTTCACCCTTCACCAGTGCTTCAACTCGGCTTACCACGTATTTACCGCCGGCAAAAAGGATCTCGTTGCGCAGGGTGACGTCGGCGTCGCCATCGGCCGAGGTGTCGCCTGCCCCCGCTGTTTCTTCAGCTCCCGGCGCAGTGGTTTCGTTTTCGGTAGGCTCCGTTGTCGACGTGGAGTCAGTTTCCGTTGCGCCCCCTGTTACGCCCTCGGGTTCCGAGGTGGAATTTGGTTCCGTAAGACCGCCGGCTTCCGCTGTAGAGTCATCGGACCCTTCAGGCTTTTCGTCAGGCTCACGAATAAACGTCTCGAGCTCAGCCTGCTTGCTTGCAGGTGTGGGCGCTGGAGTGAAGGTCTTCTTACCAGCGAAAGCGCCACCTTCTTCAAGCTGGTCGAGCGCGAACTTCTCGACCTCTTCGTTCAGGGACGCGGCGCCGTTGACCGCCACTAGCTGAGCGTCAACGGAAACACCCTCTTTGTTTTTCACAATTGCCAAACGTTGCAAGCGTTCCTTCACACTTTCGGGAACACCGTCATATGAGGTGGAGGCTCCTTGCTCACCACGCTCTTCCTTAACGTTGGAGGTGCATGCAACACCACCAGCAAGAACGGTCGCAACAAGCGCCGTCAATGCGAACACTTTTTTAAACAGCACGAAAACCCTCCGTCAATACAGACGATGTATAAAAGCTTCTTGAGTTACCTGGACCGAACCTCAGGATTCGCGCTTAACGCGAACCACCATGGTGGGGCACTTGGAGTACGGCAAAACAGACTGGGAAGTCGATCCCAAAAGGAGACCCGCAAACCCGCCACGACCTCGGGACCCAATAACCAAAACCGACGCCGTATCCGAGGCGCGTACCAGCGCTTCTGCCGGCTGACCGTCGTACAGCGACCAGCTCACGTCAAGGTCCGGGTACTTTTCGCGCACAGCCTGCGCAGCGATCGCAAGTTTGTCAGCGCCTTTATCGACGTAACGCTTCATGTCACCGGTTGAAGGCAACCATTCCGGCCCAACAACAGTCGTGGTGATGACGCCAAGCAAAACCAGGGAGCTACCTCGGCGATTAGCGAGTTCAGCCGCTTCCCACAGAGCTTGCGACTCTGCGCCCAGCGAGTCGATACCTACGACTACCTGGCCGGTGTAGTCGGGCCCGGTTACCGTGTCGGCGTCAATGGTTTCTTCAAACGAGTCACCGCCAGCATTGCGGATAGGACGCGAAGCCGTCTGTTCAGGGGCGCGATCAGAGTCGTCCGACCACGAAACCGGAATCACTACGGTTGGGCAGTGACTGTGAACAGGCAAAGCCGACGACACGGTACCCAAAAGACGGCCGGCAAAACCACCTCGGCCGCGGGACCCAACCACAGCCAGCGATCCCTGCTTTGATTCTTCAACCAAAACTCCGGCAGCGTCACCAATTTCGATGATCGCCTCAACTTCGACGCCTGCATCCTTGACCAGCGAGGCCGCTTCTCTGAGCGAGTCCGAAACCGTTGCGCGCACCGCGCTGTCGTCGATGGGCACATACGATACGTCTACGGTCGCAGAAGCCACGCTTGGGACAGTGTAAGCGCCAACAAGTCGAATGGACTTCTTCTGCGCCCGAGCTTCATCAATCGCCCAGGTCAGCGCGTTACGGCTGGCACTCGAACCGTCAATTCCAACGATGATTGCTTCAGGATCGGCAACTTCGGTGGTCATCTGCTCTTCCGACACGGGCACTCCTTACAGATCGAAACCGCTTATCCTTCAGTCTACTCCTGCCGGTTTTTTCCTCAGCGTTCGACCCGCTACGAAACGACAACGGTTGCCCGACGACTGTTGCACATGTGTTGCGCGTCGATAAACGTGCCCTAGCGAAGAGGGTTCGCCCGTGGCTCACCCCGGGCCCGAGGTGCGACAGTCTAGGCGGTTTTTGCAACCTCGGGTGAGCGCGCCAGTTCAAGGAACGGCAACCAGCGTTCGGCCGGGTTGTCGATGTCCCGCAACCACCAGTGGCCGGTTTGTGGGGCCACCGGAGTGAAAAGGAGCTTCCAGCCCATCTCTTCTGGCGTGCGGTTTCCTTTCACGTTGTTGCATGAGCGGCAGCATGCGACCAGGTTGGTCCACGAGTTCTGGCCGCCTCGGCTACGCGGAAGCACGTGGTCCACGGTGTTCGCGCCTTCGCCACAGTACGCGCACAGGTTCTTGTCACGTCGCAGCACTCCCCTACGGGAAAGCGCTGTTGTCCGCCCCCGAGGTGGTTGCACATACCGGTTGAGCAGAATCACCGAAGGCTGGTCCATGGATACGTGTGCGCTACGAATGAGCATGTCTTCGCTTGCCAGCACGGTGGCTTTGCCCGCCAAAACCAGGACAATCGCGCGCCTAAAGGACACGATCGACATGGGTTCATAGCCAGCGTTAAGAACCAGTGTTTTCACTTTTTTCTCCTGAGGCGGATGGGAAAACGCGCGAGGCGCCGCGCAAAAGCGCGACGCCTCGTTAAAGACAGACAGGAGCCACTTACGGGCTCCACACTTATCGAATGTATGGGTTCCGCAAACGATATAAGTCGACCACTGCGGTTGTGCATGCTGGCCTCCTTACATCGTGAGCAGTGAAAATGTTCAGCAGAACCTAGATTACCGGGCGTGCACCGCGATTTACCTGCGGTTGGCGCCGATTTGAAGAGAATTACGAACAGTTTGTCAAAAGTTCACCGTGAATGCGCGAAACCCCCGCGCTGTACCGATTTGCGCGGGGGTTTCGCTTTCACATCTGCGAAGTCTTAGAGAACGCGGACGAACGTGGCTCCGGAGCGAACCATCCAGTCGATGGAGCGGTAGGAGGTCTTGACGCGTGGGTTACCTGCGTCGTACATCATGCCGTTACCTGCGTAGATACCAACGTGTCCAGGCGACCAGATGATGTCACCAGGCTGGGCCTGTGCACGCGACACGGTCTTTCCAGCGCCGCGCTGAGCACCCGAGGTGCGAGGCAACTTCACGCCCACCTTGCCGTATACGTACGAGGTGAAGCCGGAGCAGTCCCAACCGCTTGGGCTGGTTCCGCCGGATACGTAAGGGGTTCCGACGTACTGGCGAGCCAGGGCGATAACCTGCTGTGCCTTTGATCCGCTTGGGAGTGCAACGTCTTCGTTAGCTTCGGACTTGGAGCTCTTCGAGCTCTTCTTCGAGGAAGAGGAGGACGAGCTCGACGAACCTGCAGCCGAGGCACCGGAACGGCTGTTTGAGGTAGGAGCACTAGCGTCAGCGTCAGCGTCATCGGTGGAAGGTTCAGCAACTGGTTCAGGAGCCTTCTTTGCGGTGACGTTTGCAGCCACACCGGTTGCGATGTCAGCAACGTCAGCGTCTGCTACAGCAGTTGCCTTCTGGGCGGTGAAGGTTTCAGCTTCTTCAGCCTTTGGTGCATCCGCGGAAACGGTTGCATCGTCTTTAGCGTCAGCAGTTGAAGGGAGAGTAGCGGTCACGAGCAGACCACCAGCAGCAGCTACAACAGCTGCACGCTTACCCATTGCGCCTGAGTTGGCGTTCAGTGCTTCAGTGAGTTCAGTCAGCGGCGTCTTGACGCGTGCGTCAGACCCGTGACGTCCCATCTTCTTTCCAGCCACGAGATTCCTCCATCTACCAGCCCTAGGCCGCCACTTTCATCGGTACTCTCACTGGGCCGTGTGACTAGCGGTAGCAGCCCGTGAGTGGATCAGTTCAAAATCCAACAGTGAAAACTGTAACCGAACGAAACCCCAATGTCACATTTCAGTTACAACCCGAGCACAGATAGGACGCATTTTTCTATATAACTCCAGGTCAGAGCACATAAAAAAGTTTATAACGAATTTTGATCCGTGGTTATATTTGCGTGATCCGGCTCTACTTTTCTACCTCAAGCGGATCATCACCGCCCCCTCACCGACGCTAGCGCACAGAAAAACAACACTTCACGACGCCGCGACTTCAAACCCTTGACTCACTCGGTGGCGTGCGTCACACTTATTCAAACCGATCAAACGATCGGTACGAGCTTTCATCAAAGGCGATAGGAGCTTCCATGACCGCGTCATCTGCAACTGCCACCCCTAACGCACACCACCTCAAGCACCGAAAACTTCTTGCCTCCGGTGTCGTTGGATCCTCAATCGAGTGGTACGACTTCTTCCTCTACGGAACGGCAGCCGCTTTGGTGTTCCCACATGTGTTCTTCCCCTCGGAAGGTCCACTGGTTGCCACCCTTCTGAGCTTCGCAACATTCTGGGCAGGCTTTATCGCCCGACCTCTTGGCGGTGTCATTGCCGGACACTACGGCGACAAATTCGGCCGTAAACCTATCGTCGTCGTATCTCTCCTTGTCATGGGTGCAGCTACATTTGTCATCGGGTGCTTGCCAGGCGCAGAGAACATTGGTTTGGTCGCACCGATCGCGCTTGGGCTTTGCCGGTTTGCGCAAGGTCTGGCCGCAGGCGGTCAGTGGGGTGGGCTTGCCCTTCTCCTCACCGAATCCGCTGGCCCTAAGAACCGGGCATACTCTGGCTCGTTCAACCAGATCGGCGTTCCGGCAGGAGCTTTCCTGGGAAACATCGTTTTCATCACTGCCACCTATGCGCTCACACAAGAACAGTTCATCGCGTGGGGCTGGCGCATTCCGTTCTGGTTCACAGCAGTTCTCTTCCCCGTCGTCTTGTTTATCCACCACAAGGTTGAAGACAGCCCAGAGTTCCGCGAGCTGGAGAAGAAGACTTCCGAAACTGAGTCTCAAATCGTCAAGGCACCCCTGTGGGTCGCTGTGAAGAAGCACTGGAAAACGATTCTGCTGGGTTGTGGTCTTCTCGCTTCGACCAACTGCATTTTCTACATTTCGATTGCTGGTGTTCTTAGCTACGGTGCGAACTACTTGGGCTTGGACCGCACTCACATGTTGATTGCCGGAGCTTTGGCGTGTGTCGTGGGGATCGCGACCACACCGCTCTTGGCACTGTGGTCAGACCGAATCGGTCGCCGACCCGTCATCATCTTTGGTGGAGCAGGAATCTTCCTGTTCGTGCCGATTTACTTCATGCTGATCAACACCGGAAACATTTTCTTGTTCGGAGTAGCCGTGTGCGTTTCGTCGGTGTTCCAGTGCGCGGTCTACGCGCCTCTGGCCGCGTTCCTGGGTGAGCTGTTTGAACCCGAGGTGCGGTTCTCTGGCGCTTCACTTGCCTACCAGCTCGCAGCGATTTTGATCTCCGGTGCGACACCGATCCTCATGACCTCACTCATCGCGTCTTCTGGAACCACGCACGGCGTGACAGTCATGGTCATGATCATGGGGGTCATCACGGTTGTGAGCGCCGTGTTGTTGAAAGAGACCAACCCCAAGTGGGTCAGGCAAGACCCTCACGCGGTTCCGGGCGAGTTCCTGTACGCAAAGAAACCAGCGCAGGCAACTCGCCACCCGGAGGTTTCGCGCGAGGACACCGAACCCGTGTCATAGCCTCATAGCAGTGGCTTCATAGCAAGAACGTGGCCGGTAGCAACACTGCTACCGGCCACCTTTATGACCTCCACACCTTACAACTGCGACACGTCGATCGCGCGCTTGAGGATCTTCCCGCTTGGTCCCTTAGGCAATGCGTCCACGAACTTGATAATCCGCGGGATCTTGTACGCCGAAAGCCTCTCGCGGGCAAACTTCTCGATTTCTTCTTCCGTCAACGTGACCCCCGGCATGGGCGTAATAACCGCCGTGACGATCTGGCCGTAGTGGTCGTCGTCCGTTCCCAGCACCGCGGCCTCAAGAACACCAGGGTGTTCATACATCGCTTCTTCGATCTCACGTGGGTACACGTTGTATCCACCGTGGATGATCAGGTCTTTGAGCCGGTCCACTATATATAGGTATCCGTCCTCATCGACCCGCCCCAGGTCCCCGGTGTGGAACCAGCCGTCTTCGTCGATCGCTTGGGCCGTAGCGTCTTCTCGTTTCCAGTAGCCGGGCATATTCACCGGGCCACGCGAACACACTTCACCGACCTCACCTGCTGGCACCTCGGCACCGGTCAGGTCCTTAATGCAGTACTCGAGTTCTGGCAACGGCAACCCCACCGACCCTGGTTTACGCACACCATCCAGCGGGTTCATACTCACCATCGCCGAGGTCTCCGTCAACCCATACCCTTCCGTGAGCACCGCACCAAAACGTTCCTCGAACTTACGAATGAGCTCAACCGCCGCGGACGCCCCTCCGGAGAGCGCGAACCGCATATGGGAGAAGTCGTAGTCACCTTCTGGCGCGTGCACAATCGCGTTCCACATCGTTGGGACCCCGGACACCACCGTGAGTTTGTCGTGACTCATGACCTTCAGCTGCTCAACCGGGTCAAACCGGGGCAACAGCGTCAGCTGCGTTCCGTGCGCAACCGCCACCATGAGAACGGACGACAAGCCGAACACGTGGAACAGCGGGAGGGAGGTGCCACCTCGGTCGTCTTCTGTCATCTTCGAGTCGATGCCACCAATGCGGGCCGCGTTGGTCAGGTTGCTCACCGTGAGCATGGCGCCCTTTGGGCGTCCTGTGGTGCCCGAGGTGTACAGCAGGACCGCGACGTCCTCACCCTTGCGTTCGACTGGGGTGAAGTCGTCAAACGGGGGAAGTTCGGCGAGGTCAGCCGGTGTGATCAGTTGGCAGAGTTCGAACGCGATACCGGCCTTTTCGGCGGACTCCTGGCCTGCTTGCGCCACGGCCGGGTGCGCCACGACGCGATTAGCACCGGAGTCGTCAATGAAGTAGTCGATTTCACGCGAGGTAGCCAGAGGGTTGACGGCCACGACTGTTAGCCCAATTGATTGGGCGGCAAAGAATTCCACCACAAATTCTGGTGTGGTGGGAGCGATGAGGAGCAACCGGTCCCCTTCGTTCATCTCAGTGGATAGTTGCTGCGCGCGGCGCGCGACCAAGCTGGCCAACTGTCCACGGGTGATTTCCACGCGCGGTTCCGTCAAGGGCCCACGTAGTTGTAGGCGGTCGGAGTCTTTACGCGCGAAGTCGAAAACCGGCGTTGCGAGATTTAACGGTGCAAATTCCACGATTCTCCTTTGAAGCATGGCGGTTAGGTACTCACATACTAAAACAATATTTGCTCCCGAGCGATCGATCGGTGAAGATGTTTCTACAGACTTCATTGGGCTCGAAGAGGAGATCACATGGAAGTAAACGGAAACGTAGCGGTCGTGACCGGGGGCGCCGGCGGGATTGGGCAGGCCCTGGCAGCGGAGCTCGTCAGCCGGGGTGCCCGCGTGGTTGTAGCTGACGCCTCCGAGGCGGTGACCGAGGTGGCAGCAAAGCTAGGGTGCCACGGTTGGCACGGCGATGTGTCAACAGTCGCTGGAATCGAGGCACTCATTGCTGAAACCGAAAAAGAATACGGCCCCGTCGACCTGTTCTTCGCGAACGCGGGAATCATGGGGCAGTCAGGGCTCGGCGACGAGGAAAGCTGGGACACCGCCATCGATGTCAACGTGCGAGCGCACATCCGTGCGGCCAAGCTTCTGATCCCCGGGTGGCAGGAAAGGGGACGCGGGCACTTTGTGTCGACGGCCTCGGCGGCGGGGCTTCTCACCCAACTGGGGCAGGCGGAATACTCCGTTACTAAGCACGCGGCGGTGGGATTCGCCGAATGGCTGGCCATCACGTACGGCGACGACGGCATCAACGTCACATGTGTGTGCCCCATGGGAGTCAACACCGCGATGCTCCAGGCTGGAACAACCGCACAGAGCGTCACGGAAAAAGTCGCAGCCGCGGCCGTAACGCAAGCGGGCCCAGTCCACGAACCGCAGCACGTGGCACAGATTGTGCTCGACGGGGTTGAGAACAACGAGTTCCTGGTTCTGCCCCACCCTGAAGTTCTCGACATGTATCGCATGAAGGGGTCTGACTACCAGCGTTGGATCGGCGGAATGCAGCGTTACCAAACCACCCTCACCAACCAACACAAGGAGTAAAACATGTTTGAACAGACCGAACGTGGAAAAGACTACGAAGGGCGCCTCAACGCGTTCATGGACGAGTTCGTGTACCCTGCCGAACCGGTGTACCGCGAACAGATGCGCGAAGTTGGGCCGCACGGCATGCCGCAGGTTCTGGAGGACCTCAAGGCTGAAGCGAAGTCCCAGGGCCTGTGGAACCTGTTTCACCCGCACCCGGAGTGGGGGCCGGGCCTGACCAACTCGGAGTACGCGCCGCTAGCTGAGATCACCGGCCGCTCGATTGAAATCGCGCCTGAAGCGATCAACTGTAACGCTCCCGACACGGGGAACATGGAAGTGTTCACGCTGTTTGGGACCGATGAGCACAAGGAAAAGTACCTGAAGCCGCTGCTGGACGGGACCATGGCGTCGGCCTTCGCGATGACGGAGCCTGCCGTGGCCAGCTCGGATGCGACCAACATTGAGTTGCTCATGAAGAAGGACGGCGACGAGTACATTCTGGACGGTCGCAAGTGGTTCGCGTCCAACGCGATGCACCCCAACCTGGGCGTGTTCATCGTGATGGGCAAGACTGACCCTAACGCTGACACTCACCGCCAGCAGTCCATGATGGTCGTGCCAGCTGACGCTCCCGGCGTCACCATTGTGCGCAACCTGCCGGTGTTTGGGTATGACGACCGTGAGGGCCACGCCGAGGTGGTTTTCGACCAGGTGCGCGTGCCGGCTAAGGACGTTCTCAAGGGCGAGGGTGAAGGGTTCGCGATCAGCCAGGCTCGTTTGGGACCGGGCCGCATCCACCACTGCATGCGTGCGATTGGGTGTGCCGAACGCGCACTTGAGCTCATGTGTAAGCGCGCTGAGGAGCGTGTGACCTTTGGTCAGAAGCTGTCGCAGCGCGCGAACATTCAGGACTGGATTGCTGAGTCGCGTATTGAGATTGACCAGGCGCGCCTGCTGACCCTGCACGCAGCGCACTTGATGGACACGGTGGGTAACAAGGTGGCGCGCACGCTCATTTCAGAGATTAAGGTCGCAGCCCCTGTCATGGCGTTGAAGGTCATTGACCGTGCGATCCAGGTGCACGGAGGTGGCGGTGTCACGAACGACTTCCCGCTGGCCTCGATGTACTCGCACATGCGTACCTTGCGCCTTGCTGATGGACCAGACGAGGTTCACAAGATGACCATTGCCCGCCACGAACTCAAGAAGTACCGGAAGTAGAGGAAATTATGTCGTATGCACCGCTGTGGGACTGAGCTGACGCACGTAGCGTTGCCTGATTCCGCAGTGGTGCTTACACGCGAATGGATCGCGTCGCTTGTCACACCACGGTGACAAACACGTTGTCGGCGGTCTCCGGTGGCAAGTCCAAGACCTCCGGTTCACCTTCAACGCTCAACGTCAAGTACTCGCCATTGACCCGCAGGGATGCAACTGCGTCCGGCACAATGCCCGTGCGTTTGAACTGGCCCAACAAAAACGTGTCCACCTGAAGTGGTTCGCCTAGCCACTGAATCTTCACCGTCACGTCTTTATCTTTAGCGACCACGTCCGTCAGCGGACGCGCCTGGGAACCCGCTTCAGTTTCGACCCCCAGATCCTCCAACCCCGGAATGGGATTGCCATACGGACTGGTCGCAGTTGACGGCAACATCTTCACTAAGCGCTCTTCTACCTGTCGACTCATCACGTGCTCCCACCGGCACGCTTCATCGTGAACGAGTTCCCAATCCAACCCGATCACATCGAACAAGAGCCGCTCAGCTAACCGGTGTTTACGCATCACCGAAGTAGCCAACTGACGCCCCGAGTCCGTGAGTTCAAGACTCCGGTCAGAATCCACAATCAGAAGTTCGTCACGCTCCATACGCGCAACCGTTTGAGACACCGTGGGGCCAGAGTGTTCCAGACGTTCAGCAATACGAGCACGCAATGGCCTGATCCCTTGCTCCTCAAGCTCCACAATGGTCTTAAGGTACATCTCGGTAGTGTCGATCAGGTCCTTCACAATACCCCTCAGCTCATGACTACCACTTGGTCAGTGGTCCATTTCATCATTCTATTAAGAAACCGATAAATCGCTAGGCATCTTTTATTCGGCCAGAACACTCTGCGACTTATGGAAACAGCCGTTGCGCTGTCCACGCCTCCGGGTCATCCAAACGCGTCACCTGTGAAGCCCTCACCTGAAAGCGGTCGTGCAACCGGCTTTCGCGCCCGTGCCAAAATTCCACCGTGTGCGCCTTCACCAGGTACCCACCCCAATTGTCAGGCCGCGTAACCGGGTCGCCAGCAGCCGCCTCGGCGCTGGCATACGCCTCATCCAACTCTGCGCGGCTACCCACCGGCTGGGACTGCCGGGACGCGATCGCACCGATCTGCGAACCCCGCGGCCTGACCGCAAAGTACGCATCCGACTGCTGGGCGGGAACCCGCTCAGCTACACCTCGGACGCGCACCTGACGCTGCGCCGAATGCCACGGGAACACCAACGCCACCCGCGGGTCTGCTGCGATCTGGTGTCCTTTCGTCGAGTCGTAATTGGTAAAGAACACGAACCCGTCCGGGCTGAACTCCTTGAGCAACACAATGCGCGAATCCGGACCGTCTTCATCGACAGTCGAAACCACCATGGCGTTGGGCTCGTGCACGTGCTGGGCCACTTCTTCATACCAGCGGCTGAACTGGTCAAACGGGTTGTCCCCCACCAGCTCATATGCGTTGTCCTGGTATTCGGTTCGAGTCGTGGCAAGCGATTCAATATGACTCATAGGCCAATAGTACCGCCGGGGCACCTGCGCCCTACCGCCCGGCCACCAGCACAAAATACGGACCCGCCCGCACCCGCACCTTCCACGCGACCTACACTTGAAAATGTGACTGAGACTACTTTTAAACCCATCCCGCCTGAACTGCTCCCCCGCGACGGCCGCTTTGGCGCCGGACCTGCTCGCATCCGCGACGAACAAATCACCGCTCTCACTCAAGCCGGACGCACAGTCCTAGGCACCTCGCACCGGCAAGCCCCCGTAAAGGACCTGGTCAAACGCGTCCGCGAGGGTCTCCACCGGCTGTTCTCACTCCCGGAAGGTTACGAAGTAGTCCTGGGCAACGGCGGATC
Source organism: Brevibacterium sp. ACRRH (assembly GCF_022346365.1). NCBI lineage: Bacteria > Bacillati > Actinomycetota > Actinomycetes > Micrococcales > Brevibacteriaceae > Brevibacterium > Brevibacterium sp. ACRRH. Next base: position 297,782 of record NZ_JAKRMN010000001.1, on the reverse strand, counting down.
CACCTGCTTTTGGGACGTCGCAACGTTCTGCCTGGTACGTTCGCGTGCCGCACACGCGCAGTTTGGCGAGTTCGGTTCCAAGTTCGCAAAAGCCACAGCACAGGCCCCATTCCTAGAAGACTCCGTCATTTTTGACGCCCAGCCCGGCACCGCAACCATCCCGCAAGCAACCGACGGGGTTGACGTGTACGCGTGGCCCCACAACGAAACCTCAACGGGTGTGGCAACCGACATTGCCCGCCCCCACGGAATTGACGACGACGCTTTAGTGGTCGTCGACGCAACTTCAGCCGCCGGTGGCCTCCCCGTAGACATCTCCCAAACCGACGTGTACTACTTCGCACCTCAAAAGAACATGGGCTCCGACGGTGGCCTGTGGGTTGCGATCATGAGCCCGCGAGCCCTCCAGCGCGCACAAGAAATCAAGGAGTCCGGCCGTTGGATTCCAGCTTCCCTGGACCTGGTGACGGCCATCGATAATTCGCGGAAGAACCAGACCTACAACACCCCCGCGGTGTCCACTCTGTTGCTCCTGGCCGAACAGATCGAATGGATCAACACCCACGGCGGCTTGGACTGGGCTACGGAGCGCACCCGCACGTCATCGCAGCTGGTGTACGACTGGGCTGAGAAGCGCAGTGAAACCACCCCGTTTGTGACCGAGGTGCAGGACCGCTCCGCAGTTGTGTGTACCGTGGATTTCGATGACTCGGTAGACGCCGCCGAGGTGGCAAAGACTTTGCGCGCCTCCGGAGTTGTCGATGTCGAGCCTTACCGGAAGCTAGGCCGCAATCAGTTGCGCATCGCCACGTTCGTCTCAGTGCCGCCTGAAGACGTCAAGGCGCTTCTTGCGTGCATCGATTACGTGCTGGACAACCGCTAAGAGACACGCAGCCGGGCGCGACTGCGCTATGTGAAGTAGACAAAGCACCCAATAGCGAAGGCGAGCGCCGCGATCGATGCGAAGCTCAGCTCAACGACGATGCCCAGTGCCGCTGTTTTGAGGATCTCCCACGACGACGACCACGCAGCCGAGGCGTCTTTCAAACGCTGATATTCCATCACGAATAGGCCCACGACAAAGCCCAACAGGAGTCCTACCACCGGGATTACAAAGAATCCCACTAAAGCCAGGACACCCGAAACGAGGAGGGTGGACTTGGGGATTTTCATGCTCGCGAGTTTGCGACCAGTAAGCACCCACGATGAAGCCATTCCCGCAACGATACACAGCGAGATGACCGCAAAAACGATCCAGGTGGGAGCTGTGTTGGCAAAAATTGCCCACACCAGGCTGGCGATCCAAATGAGGATTGAGCCGGGTAGAACGGGGATCACAATCCCCATCAGCCCCACACAAATGGCCAAGGCACACAGCACGGTCGCAATGATCATCGCGGTCATTCGAGTTCCTTTCGTCGCACACAGTCTAATGCGACTACGGGTGAGGGTGTTGCCCGTCGTACGTGAAGTACACCAGCCTGCGAGAACGGGCCCGGTGGACGCGAAGGTTCTTCGCCGTCATCATCCAGATCGCACCAATCGATATCCCGATGACTCCCGACGCCCCTGCTACCAGTAGCGCTATTCGTGGCCCGTATGTGTTTGCGATAAACCCAGAGATCGGGGCACCCACGGCTCCCCCACCCATGAGAACTGCCGTGTACATGGACATGACGCGACCTCGCACGTGTGCCGGAATTGTGGTCTGCACAAAACCATTGGCTGACGTCAGCATTGTGATGGTGACAAACCCAACCCCCACAAGCGTGATCGCAAACAGTTCATATGTGGGTGCGACCGAAGCCAGAATCCCCACAAAACCGAATCCGCCGGCAGCCCAAAACACGTATCGCAGCCTGGGTTTTTCGCGGCTAGCCGAGCGTAGAGCACCTGCGACTGACCCAATCGCAATGATCGAGGACAAGAGCCCAAAACCAGCGGCGTCCTTTCCGAACTCCACGCGCGCCATCGTGGCGGAAAAGATATTGAAGTTGAATCCCAAGCTCGAAATCACGAACAGGATCGACAAGACCACCACAATGTCGGGGCGTGTTTTGATGTATTTGAAACCACCCACTACAGATTTCAGACCGCGGACCTTGGATCTGGGCGAAGGGTGCAGGCGAGACTTATCTAGTGAGATGAGCACTGCCAGGGTGGCAATATAGCCCACGCCACTGATCGCAAACACGACTCCTGCCCCTACCGAGGCGGTCAAAAGTCCCGCGACCCCGGGACCCAATAAGCGGGCCCCGTTGAAGGACGCTGAGTTCAGTGAAACGGCGTTGGGTAGCAGGCGGTCGCCCACGAGTTCTGAAACGAAAGACTGGCGGGTTGGGGCGTCCACGCACATGACCAAGCCCAAGAACAGAGACATGCCGTACACCCACCAGATGGTCAGCGCACCGGTTAGGTACAGAGTCAGCAAGACAAAACCGCTGGCCCCTAGAAGAGCCTGCGTGATCATGAGTACCCCGCGTTTACTGAATCGGTCGGCTATCGCCCCAGCAAACGGGAATAAGAGAAGCTGGGGACCCAGTTGCAACGCCATACCAATACCCAAGGCAGTGGCGTTGTGGTCCGTAAGTTCGGTGAGCACCAACCAGTCTTGGGCGGTGCGTTGCATCCACATACCGGTGTTAGAGGTAAGAGCTGCTGCGAACCAGTTCCGGTAATTGGGCTCGCTCAATGAGCGGAATGTCGAGCTCATGTGCCCGCCCCCATTGCGCGTGTCCTCCTACCCGCTCCCCTTTAAGCGGTCGTCCACAACCGTTTATTTACGTACTCTACGTCAGTGTTCCGTTTGGTTGCCCTGGGCGGTGTCATCGGAGACTGTTGAAGTTTCTGATCCCGAGGTGTCCACCATGTCGAAGTGTTCGACCTTGTCGTCGACAACCGCTTGCGGTGTTTCATCGCGGCGTTTACGCGCATCAGTTTCTGAGTGCGCACCACACCCTGCGTCCAGCGACACCACTCGCCCATCAAACGGCGACCACTCGTTGGTACACACACCAAATTGCATACGCAACGAACCCGCGATCGGCAACAGGTACCCGCACGTGGAGCAGTGCGCGGACGCGTGGCGCGCATAGTCACCCTCGGAACCAGACTCGGAACGCTCCCACCGGGAAGCGGCACGTGTCAGACCTGTTGGTGACAGGACGCGCACACGCCCCAGACCCAGTTCATAGTTAGGAATCTGGTCGACGTTGTCGCCTGCGACCACCTCGACCTGCTCGAAGCCACCTTCTAAGTTGTCGTCAAAGTCTTTCTTTGGCAAGACGTCCCGCACGCCCAGGTCACCTGGCTGGATACGGTCTTGCCAGGGGACCCACTTGGGCGCTGTCAAGGCTTGGTCACCGGGCAACAAAGCAGTTTCACACACGGTGACGGGAGCATCTTCTTCTGGGGCACGCGCAATGACGGCCGTCCACGCCCACCCGGGGTACGCCGGATCCAAACACGCGAACGTGTGGGTGGCGCTACACCGCGCTTCGCAGGTGACACCGATGTGCTCACCCACGACCTCGGCGGGTACAACGTCAAGAAGTGCCCGCCGCGCAATGTCGACAGCGTTCTCGAGTACTGGGTCCAGTTCCATCGTGGAGCCAGGATCCACAGATTCGAGCCATGCGGTAAACAGACCGCTCATTAGCCCTCCAGGTCGTCTGCGATGTGCCTGAGCACTTCAGCGACCTTATTCGAGAACACAGGGTCAGGGAATCGGCCCTGACGAAGTCCCGCCGAAGTGTCTTCAAGCAGTGTAATGACATCATCGATCATATCGGCAGACTTCTTGGGGTCACGGTTCCGCTTGGGTCCGTCCACAAGGCGAGCCTTGAGAACCTGCTTTCCGCGACGCCCGTCAACAACGTCGAATTCGAGACGTGTTCCGGGCGCTACTTTCACACCGTCTGGAAGAGCTGACTGGTGCAAGAACATGTCGCCTTCGTCGCTTGTGACAAAGCCGAATCCTTTTTCTTGGTCAAACCATTTAACACGACCAATAGGCATAATTGTTTCCTTTCGGAGATGAGATAAGAATCTTGAAGATACAGAAGGAAGAGATTTACGCTTTGCGACGCTTCATGACCATGCGGACCCACAGCACACCCAGTAACAGAATTCCGAGTGGCGAGGCGACATATGCAATGGCCATCAGGAATGTAGGCGGCGTATGGTCTCGTACTCCCATGAGAACCACCGCGGCTACTGCTAACGCTCCTGCGATCGAGAAGACCAGCGCTAACACGGCCAGAAGGAAGTCCGCCCCCGTCATGGTCGACGGTCGTTGAGGTACGCGGTCTTGTCTGTCACCGGTCATGCGGCCTCCTTCCTTCAGCAAAAACAATGGCCCAGATGCTGGGCCGGTGGTAAATACAGTTCGTAAATACAGTGGCGAACCCGCTTCAAGCGAGTCCGTAAATACGCGTGTTGTTCGAATATTATACCGTGCTTCGCAATCTCCCGACACCTCCCCCCACACGGGTACTAGACTGAGTCGAGATGTCTACTGTGTCATTCGCGTCGTGGATCAGCTCCGCACCCAAGGAATCACTCATGGCTGTTTTGCAGTGCCGCCGTGACCTTGTCCGTTCTGACACCGCATCGTTTCAACGCTTAGCCGGTCTCGCTTCTTCCCGTGCCGCGGTAGCCGTGGGCCTGGAGTCGCTCAACGCGCAACAGCTTCAGTTGGCATGGGCAATGGCCCGTAGCGCACGCACACAGCCAGTCATCACGGACCTGCAAGAAGGCCCCGTGCTCACAGCTCTCATCAACACGGCCCTCGCTTGGCCATCCGGCGACGGTTTCCGCATTCAACCAGAGACCATTGCAATCCTGCCCACCACCGCCTCGGCAACGGCGACGCCTCCCGCGTGGGCAGACCGCCCCTCCCCAGCCCAACCGGAACAGATTATAGTTCCACAGAACGTACCCACGAATGCCGCCGCGGCGGCGGTCAACCAAGTCTTGACAGACCTCGGCGCTGTCGTGGAAGCGCTCGCGGCTCTCAAACCTTCCCAACTGGTCCGAGGTGGGATAGGCAAACGAGATGCGTCCACTTTGGCGGCCCGCACCTCGGCGGCGGTTCCCACCGTGGTGTTCTTGCTGGAAGTAGCACGCGCGCTGGGGATCATTGGCGTGGGCGATTCGCACGACGACCCCCAGTGGATGCCCACAGTTGCCTGGGATACATTTCACGACGACCGTGCGGCGGCGTATGTGTCGGTCGTCAACAGTTGGCTCAACCTAATACCCAACCCGCTTCACGTGGCCGCAGGAACCACCTGGAACGACGAAAAAGTCCACGTCTTGGGCAACCACCAGCCGCCACCTGCACCCCGCCCGGTCATGCCGTTCGCCCGGTACCGGGTGTTGACCTTACTCAACGAGCTCGCGCCCGATCAGCAGGCGATTACCGCCTCGGGCTTGGTGGCACACGCGCAGTTCCGCCACCCGCTCACGCGCGGTTTCGACGAACCCACTGTTCGCCGCATACTTACCGAAGCTGAACACCTAGGGCTCGCGTTCACCCCGTTCCACGCCACCGACGCGTGCGGACTCACGCACCTAGGCGCAACACTTGCCGAACATGTGACATCACGCATGACTTCTGAGCTCAGCCCCTTGTGGTTTGACCGCGACCGCTTGGCCGCCCCAGATGACTTCGCACAGCTGGTCACACCGCTTCTCCCTGAGCTGGAACGCACGGTGATCACCCAGTCCGACCTCACCGCTATAGCCACGGGCCCCTTGCACCCGGAAACCGCAGCGGCCCTGGACCAAGTGGCAACCGTCGAAACTCGCGGGCAAGGAACCGTGTACCGTTTCACCCCCGCATCGATCACCCGCGCTCTGGAGTCGGGGCTGTCAACAGCAGCGATTCTTGAGCTCATCGAACGCGTTTCCTCAACCGAGGTGCCCGGCCCGTTGGACTTCCTCATCCGCGACACTGCCGCCAAACTGGGTCGCGTCGCCGTTTCCGCTGCCCGCGGCGTCATTGTGGTCAACGACCCCGAAGAACTCGACCCGCTCATCGCCGACCCCCTCTTCGCAGCCGCGAAACTCACCCGGGTCGCGCCCACCGTGGCAATTTCCAGCGTGGGACCGGAACGCTTAAGCGTACTCCTGTCCACGCACGGAATCGACGTCATGAAGTCCTCGGCACCGGCCCCCACCCGGGCTCGCGTCCCCTCAAACACGCGCCCAGTGCGCACACGCACCACCCGGATGAACGACCTCGGCGCGTTCTATGACACACTCATGTCCCACCCCGGCGAACCTCAAGGAGCACCCACCACAATCGCGGGGACGATCCGGGATGCGATCGACTCACGCACCCCGCTCACACTCACAGTTGCGACCGCGGCTGGTGACCGCAAAGCGGTGACGCTCACTCCCGTCGCGGTCGCGGGTGGAATGGTGCGAGGTCGTCGCAGCTCCGGGGAAGTGACCGTCCCGCTGGTCAGAGTGATCGCAGCGCAACCCAGCAAGGAGGTGTCATGAGCGGGCCTCTAATTGTTCAGTCAGACCGCACGCTTCTTTTGGAGTCAGGGCACCCGGACGCGCAGGTGGCGGGCTTAGCGATCGCGCCGTTTGCGCAACTGGCCAAGACTCCCGAATACGTTCACACCTACACGATCACCCCACTGGGGTTGTGGAATGCTCGCGCCAGCGGTTACGACGCGGAATCAGTCGTGAACACGCTGCTGGAGTACGCCAAGTTTCCCGTGCCACACGAACTTTTAGTCGACATTGTCGACACGATGGACCGGTTTGGTGTCCTCACGCTGATCGACCACCCCACGCACGGGTTGACTCTCCAGTCCACGGATCCCGCCCTACTGGAGCGGTTGCGCGCACACCCGGACATGCAGGGAATCCTGGGCGAAAAAATCGACGAAGAATCCACCGAGGTGTACCCGTCAGAGCGCGGTGAACTCAAGCACCGGCTCCTCAAACTGGGCCACCCCGTCGCCGACCGCGCCGGCTACATCAGCGGTGAAGCCCACACTATTGGGCTGAGCGATACGTGGAGCCTGCGCGATTACCAACAGCGTGCCATCGACGCGTTTATTCACGGCGAATCAGGGGTCGTGGTCCTGCCGTGTGGCGCAGGCAAAACCGTGGTGGGCGCAGCCACCATGGCCCAGGTGCAAACCACCACGCTGATCCTGGTGACAAACTCGGTTTCGGCTAAACAGTGGAAAGCTGAACTGTTGCGCAGAACCAGTTTGACGCCGGAGGAGATCGGCGAATACTCCGGGAACCTCAAACAGATTCGCCCCGTCACGATTGCCACCTACCAGGTCCTCACCACCCGCCGAAAAGGGTCGTATCTACACCTGGAACTGCTGGACGCGCGCAACTGGGGACTGGTGATCTACGACGAAGTCCACCTGCTTCCCGCACCTGTTTTCCGGCTGACCGCCGGACTCCAAGCCAGGCGCAGACTAGGGCTCACCGCCACCCTGGTGCGCGAAGACGGGCGCGAAGAAGAAGTCTTCTCGCTCATTGGGCCCAAGCAGTTCGACGTACCGTGGAAAGAAATCGAAGCAGCCGGGCATATCGCAACAGCAACGTGCCACGAAATTCGCGTCAAACTGGACCGGGACCTGCGCACCACCTACGCCAATGCCGAAGGCGAAAACCGGTACCGCTTAGCCGCCAGCTGCGAAGCCAAAGTACGGGCCACCACGCACATCGTGAACAAGCACCCCGATGCCCAAATCCTGGTGATCGGGCAGTACTTGGATCAGCTCGAAGAACTGGGTGACGCGCTCAACGCTCCCGTTCTGACCGGTAAGACTCCGGAGGCGGAACGCGAGCGCCTCTACGAAGACTTCCGCAACGGTGACGTACGAGTGCTCGTCGTGTCCAAAGTCGCCAACTTCTCCGTTGACCTCCCGCAGGCATCCGTCGCCATACAGGTCTCCGGATCCTTCGGCTCCAGGCAAGAAGAAGCGCAGCGGCTGGGCAGGATCCTACGGCCAAAAGAAAACGCGCTCCCGGCCACCTTCTACACGATCGTCACGTCGAACACCATCGACGAAGACTTCGCGCAGCACCGCCGGCGCTTCCTCACCGAACAGGGGTACTCCTACACCATCGAAAACTTCCCCGGGACCTAACCTTCCGCTGAGCGTACCTTGGAAACCACCTCGGCCGAGGTGTCCGCAGGGTCGGTCTGCGAAGGGGCCTGTGAAGGAGGATCGTCCAGTGTGTGTTCGTCCTCGTCTGGCTCCTCCACGATGACGGGAATCTGGCCAGTTGCCGGGTCGATATCTTCGATGCGCACACGCTCGCGCTTCATCTGCGCGTATTCACCCAGCTTGACGAAGACGACTCCAGCCAAAACGACAACCCCACCGCACAGTTGCACATACGTAGGGAGGTCGCCCAGCATCCACCACGACGCCAGAACCGATGCCGGAACTTCCAACAGGTTTAAGAAGCTTCCCACTGTGGCACCGATAAGCTGCAGACCAATCACGCCAGTCACATACGCAAAGATCGTCACTAGTACGATCGCGACAACGGCAGCCCACCACGGGATCGTGAAGTGCGCTACCGTCACCGGTTCATACGAAACTTTGAACGGCACCAGCCCCACCGCGCAGACCAACGCGACGACAACCGCGCCCACCCCCATTCCAAACGCCAGGAGGGGGACTGTAGACACACCCATATCGGAACGCGCAGACATGACAAAGAACGTTGCCAAGCACCCTGCTGCAGCCATCGCATACAGGACACCCAGCATGTCCAACGTGGCACCTCGGGGGTCCAAAACAATGACCACACCGGCCATGGCCACCACCATTCCCACCAACGTGGCAACGGCAGGGTTCACGCGCGTGCGGATCCACAAGAAGAGCACGATCAAGATGGGTGCCATCATTTCCAACAGCAGAGCGATGGACGGTTTGAGCCGTTCGACTGCCAAGAAGAACAGCAGCTGAACACCAGCCATGGTCACAACACCGTAAGTGAAAACACGGACGTAGTTGCCTTTGAGGCTTTCCCACTTTCCGCGCATCGCCCACAAGGCAGGGACCATGAGGAGGGTCGCGCAGCCGGTCAGGCGCGCAAACGTCACGCCACCGGCCGACCAATCCGACGCATACATCGTCTTAGCAATTGGAGCGGCTAAAGCAAAAGCCACAACGGAAATTAAAGTGAGAACAAAACCCCACAGCGTTGGTCGTGTCGTCATCGCGTACCCCCCTCACGTATCAAACAGATAGTCACATCAAGCGATATTGGAGCAGACCGCTATTTATGCGGTCAAGAGTGTCTCGCAACAGCGCCAAACGGAATGTGATGAACCGCACATTCATATGCAGGTTAAATCCAGGAAACGTCCAGAATCAAAGCGCACACTGGAATCATGACTACTCAGCACGACAACACCGACGTCGAAGCTACCCTGCTCGTCGTTGACGACGAACCAAACATTCGCGAACTTCTTTCCACCAGCCTGCGCTTTGCAGGCTTTGACGTTGTCTCAGCCGCCAACGGCGCCGACGCCTTGCGCCTGGCCGAGCAGAACGACCCGGACCTTTTGGTCCTCGACGTCATGCTCCCCGACATGGACGGGTTCACTGTCACACGCCGTTTGCGCCAAGCAGGCAAGCACATGCCTGTAGTGTTCCTGACCGCTCGCGACGACACCTCGGACAAGATCACTGGCCTCACGGTTGGTGGCGATGACTACGTCACCAAACCTTTCAGCCTTGAAGAGGTCGTTGCGCGTATCCGTGCTGTTCTTCGCCGCACGCACGCACTCGACGAAGAAGACGACGCTGTTCTCAACGCTGGAGACCTCGAACTCGACGACGACACGCACGAAGTACGTCGCGCAGGCATCTACATCGACCTCTCCCCCACCGAATTCAAGCTGTTGCGTTACCTCATGCTCAACGCCAACCGCGTACTGTCCAAGTCACAGATCCTGGACCACGTGTGGGAATACGACTTCGGCGGAGACACCGGTATCGTCGAGTCCTACATTTCGTACCTGCGTCGCAAAATCGACGTTGCTCCAGAAACGGACGAAGCTGGCAACCCCATTGAGATGGAATGGACCCCCATGATCCAAACCAAGCGCGGGGTCGGCTACATGCTTCGGACACCCGAATCTAAGTAAACGTGGTTCCGTCTCTCACGGCACGCCACAGCAACTCGGGCAAAGCGCCTCTCTGGGACAGTTGGTCTCTCACCACCAAACTGCTCACCATCATGATGACCCTCATGACTCTGGTTCTGACCGGAACCGGGGCGTGGACCCTAGAAAACCTGCGCGCCAGCCTGATTGAACGCACAGATGAGAGGCTCGTCAACGCCTCGCAGGCACTCGCTATTCAAGCGGCTGAACAGGTGTTGACGCCCTCTCCTATTAAGCCTCGGTCAGAAACGAGCGAATCCGTTCGCAAACTTTTGCCCGGTAGCTACTATGTGCAGTTCTTTACCCAAGGCGGCCAGGAAATCGGCTCGCCTCTGGCACCTTCTGAAACCAATGTGCCAATCTTGCCCACAATCGATGAGCAAAAAGTCAGCGATATGCAGGGGCAGCCGTTTAGCGTGCCGGGCACCAAATCACAGTGGCGAGTCCTAGCTCTGCATGTCCAGGACTCCGACATTGTGGTCGCAATTGGCGTGCCGTTCGACCGCGATATTGACGGCATTAGCGAGTACACCCAGAACACGATTGTGGGCATCGGAATGCTGGCGCTGGCGATCGTGGCGGGCGTGGGTTATTTCGCCATCACCAACACGTTCCGTCCCCTGAAAGAGATTGAAGAAACGGCCTCTCGGATCGCTGACGGGGATCTCTCGCAACGTGTTCCTGAGTACCCTCGCAACACCGAGGTGGGGCGCCTTTCCGCTGCCCTGAACACCATGCTGGGGCACATTGAGGATTCGTTCGACAGTCGACGTCGAAGCGAAAACCGGATTCGTCAGTTCGTGTCAGATGCCTCCCACGAACTGCGGACTCCACTTGTCACCATTCGCGGGTACGCCGAACTGTACCGGCAAGGCGCAGTTAAGGACCCCGAAATGGTTGGCCAGGCAATGAGCCGAATCGAAGCCGAAGCCAAACGCATGGGAGTCCTCGTTGAAGACTTGGTCACTTTGGCCCGCCTCGACGAAAGGCGACAGGTCGAGACCGGTTGGATCGACCTCGGCGCCGTTGTCCGCGACGCGGCTGCCGACGCAGCCGCACAAGCACCCGACCGCGACATCAGTTTCATCGCCCTGGACGGCACTGATGCTAAACCCGTTCCAAGAATCTACGGAGCGGAGTCGAAAATCCGCCAGGTCATCGTCAACCTCGCAGGCAACGCTGTCCGCCACACGCCAGCAGGTACCGCAATCGAGTTTGCCGTGGGCACCGTGGGTGTCCCCGTTCGCGACACTGGCTCCGAGAACGACAGGGTTGGCAAGGAAAAAGTTGGCAAGGACAAAGCTGGCAAAGACAAAGGTGGGAAGGACAAACCTACCCAGCTCGCCCGCACAAAGTCGCTCACCAGTCGCATTCTCAAGCGCGAACCTCTCACCGAACAGTCCAACCACGCAATTACCCCTGACGTCAACACCATGGGCGTACAGGTGTCGGACAGTTACAAGGGCTTCCCCGCAGGCCGGGTTAGGTTTGAGGTCCGCGACCACGGTGACGGAATCGACCCTGAGGACGTCCCACGCATTTTTGAACGCTTCTACCGCCTCGACGCGTCGCGAACACGTGACACGGGAGGCTCCGGCCTAGGGCTCTCGATTGTCAAAGCAATTGTCGAGTCGCACCACGGAAAAATTTCCGTACAGCCCACACCAGGAGGTGGCGCAACGTTCCGCGTCGACCTGCCCATCCCGCCGGAAGAACCCAGAAAGGAACAACAGTGAGTAACAACCCGTTCGGTCCAGGGTCAGGCCCTGACGATCAATCGTTCCCTCGCACGTTTCCACCGGCGGAACAACAACCACAGCAACCCGCCCAACCCCAGCAGCCCATGGCACCTCAGCAGAATTCGGGATACGGGAACAACGGCTACCAAAACTCATTTGGCTCAGCCCCCGCACCCGACCACACGCCAACGGCCGTGACACCCCAACCTGGGGCCACCTCGGCACCCAAAGAACGCAAGGGGCCATCATGGGGCGGCGTCATTGCGATCGCAACGGTCGCGGCCCTTCTCGCCGGCGGAATAGGAGCCGGCGCCACCTTTGCCCTGCAGTCGCTACAGAACTCTTCTTCTGCACAAGAGACCTCGACTGCAGACGAGAAGATCAAGACCGCCGACGTCCCCGACTGGGCCACCATCGCCTCCGACGCGGCCAAGAGCGTGGTCGCCATCCAGGTGGGGCGCGACGGAAAAGTAGGCGAACTTGGGTCCGGGTTCGTGTACAAGAACAAGGACAGCGACAGCCTGTTTATCGTCACCAACAACCACGTGGTTGCAAGCGGGGATTCCGCCGGCGGCGAGGTCAAAGCTGTCTTCCGAAGTGGCGCCACCGTGGCTACCGAAATTGTTGGCCGCGACCCGGAAACTGACGTCGCCGTTTTGAAAATGAAGGATGTCCCCCGAGGTGTCGACGCTCTTCCCGTGGGTAACTCGGATGCTCTTAAAGTGGGCGAGCCCGTCATGGCATTGGGTAACCCGCTGGGATTGGCCGACACCGTGACAACAGGGATCGTTTCCGCGCTGAACCGCCCTGTTGCCACGTCAAACCCAGGCAAGAGCGACCAGCCGGAAGTCGCTACGATCACCAACGCGATCCAAACCGACGCGGCGATCAACCCCGGTAACTCCGGTGGCCCGCTGGTGAACGGGGCCGGGAAAGTGATTGGGGTCAACAGCTCTGCGGCCGCGCTGCCAGGCACTGCCGAGAGCGGTCAGGCTGGTTCGATCGGTATCGGGTTCGCCATTCCGATTGCGCAGGCGACATGGATTGCCGACCAGCTCATTGATACTGGGCAGGCAAAGCACGCGTATCTGGGCGTGAAGATCGTCTCTGGAGACGTCTCCAGAAGTGGTGTGACGGTTGGTTCAGCTGTCGTTGACGATGTGGAAAACGGTTCGCCAGCTGACCAAGGTGGTCTCAACAAGGGCGATCACATCGTGGCGTTTAACGACACCCCCGTGAATGGAGCTGTGAGCCTCCAAGCTCTCACGCGTTCAAAGAAGGAGGGTGACACGGTCAAACTCACAGTCGTCCGAGGTGGTCAACCCACCGACCTGAACGTCACCCTGGCCGCCAAATAGGTGGAGGAACTCTGTGGATGACGGTAGCCACTGCGTGGCTTCCGTCCTGTGGACGTGGGACAGTTTTCCACAAGCGCTGTTTTGCCTGTTTCATTTGCGCCCGTAGGCATGCACTGTGAGAACACATCAACTCAAACGATGTGATATCTCCAGAAAGGAACGCAATGTCATACTTCGAAGTCGATTCAGAGCGCGTCATCTCCGCGGCCAGCATGGCCAACAAGAGCGTCGAAACTCTCAGTACAGAAACTGACGCGTTGATGTCCCAGCTAAACTCCCTTGCCGACAGCTGGAAAGGTGGCGCAGCGCAGAACTTCCAAACGGTTGCAAACGAATGGGAAGGCGTCCAGCGGCGCGTTCACGAATCTCTTGGAAAGATCCGCGACGCATTGCAGACAGCAGGAACCCAGTACTCAGATGTTGAGAACTCCAACATGAGAATGTTCAGCGCGTAGCCCGCATATGTCCGCGAGTGGCATGTCTCTGTGGTCGTCTCACTAAAGAAATTCACAGCGGAACACAGTAGTGTTAGGTGTGGACGTATCGACCAAATGAACGGTCAAGTAGGTGACCAAGGAGACATCCGCTCATGAGCATCTTTAAGCGCATCGCCATGCTTTTCGGCGCAAAAGCCAACAAGGCTTTGGACAAGGCCGAAAACCCCAACGAAACCCTCGACTACTCGTACCAAAAACAGCTCGAACTGCTTCAGAAGGTTCGTCGCGGTGTAGCTGATGTGGCGACAAGCCGTAAACGTTTGGAACTCCAGATTGGCCAGCTCGAACAGCAGCAGGACAAACTGCAGGGTCAGGCGCAGAAGGCAATGGAAATGGGTCGTGAAGACCTTGCTCGTGAAGCTTTGACGCGCAAGTCGGGCCTCAACCAGCAAATCGCAGACCTGCAGGCTCAGCACCAGAACCTGCAGGCTGAAGAACAGAAGCTCGTCAACGCGTCGCAGCGTCTGCAGAGCAAGGTTGAGTCCTTCCGCACTCGCAAAGAAACCATCAAGGCGAACTACAACGCTGCCGAGGCTCAGAGCAAGATCGGTGAGGCGTTCAGTGGCATCTCCGAAGAGTTCGGCGATGTGGGACTGGCAGTTCAGCGCGCCGAAGACAAGACTGCTGCCTTGCAGGCTCGTGCTGGAGCCGTTGACGAACTGATCGCCAGTGGTGCTCTCGAAGACGTCTCCGCAGGGCCCAACGACGACATCGACCGCCAGCTCGCTCAGTTGTCGAGCGACTCCGATGTTGAAACTGAGCTCGCTCGCATGCGTGACTCACTGCCCGCTTCCAACAACGCGGCACGCCCACAGTTGGAAGAAGCACAGGACGCACAGGTCGAGGGAGAACAGAAGTGATCATTCGTGTAATGGGCGAAGGCCAGTTCAATGTGGCCGACGTCGATGAAGACCAGCTTCAAACATATGACAACGAAGTAGAGAAAGCAGTCGCCGACAAGGACCTCGAACACGTCCAGGATGCACTTACGCGCCTGCGTGACTTCGTTCTGGAACACGCCACACCAGTAGACGAAGACTACCTGGGACCGTCAGATATCGTGATTCCTTTCGCTGACTCAAACCTTGAAGAGATCGATGAACTGCTGACTGGCGAAGGGTTCATCCCAGACCTCTCATAAAACCACATAAAAGGAGGCTCCCGTGTCTGCGCGTGGGCGCTTTGTCAAAGACCATGGCCTGAACTTCCGAATGAGCATGGCCCTGTTCCTCAACGGGCTGATTTACGTCATTCTGATTTTGGGTATCTGGTTCGTGCTGGGGCGTAGCCCAGCAGGTGTTGCAATCGCCCTCGTGATTAGCGTGGGAGCTTTCTTTTTCCAGTGGTACTTCTCCGACTCTCTCGCGCTCCGCGCTATGCGCGCACGGGTGGTCTCCGAGCAGGAAGCACCGGAGCTTCACGCAATCGTCGACCGCTTGTGCCAACTTGCAGACTCCCCCAAACCACGTGTGGCATATTCGACTTCACCTGTACCAAACGCCTTCGCGACAGGACGTTCCCCGCACCGTTCCGTGGTCTGTGTGACGCAAGGGTTATTGCAAACACTTGAACCCAAAGAAGTCGAAGTTGTCCTCGCCCACGAACTCTCCCACGTTGCGCACCGAGACGTCACAGTCATGACAATCGCAGGTGTTTCCGGTGTCGTTGCGGGGCTCATGGTTCGCATGGGCTACTACACGCGCTACCGCGGTTCAAGCAATAACAACAACGGCGCCTTGGTGTTGCTTGGACTCATGGCGGTAGGCGCCATCGTATACGTGCTCAGCTTCTTCTTGATTCGCGTTCTTTCCCGCTATCGTGAGCTCGCAGCCGACCGCGCGGCCGCTCTTCTCACCGGCGCCCCCTCGACTCTCGCCTCGGCCCTGACAAAACTCAGCGGACAAATGACCAACGTTCCCACGCAAGACCTGCGTGCGCAGGGGGCCGCAAACCACTTGGCATTCCTGCCCGCGGTCAACGGAAAGTCAGTCAAACAACTGTTCTCAACCCACCCGTCGTTGGAAAAGCGCCTCGAACAGTTGAGCAAGATTTCGACGCAACTGTCGCGTCCGCAGTAGACCTGACACACACTCAATGGCAACGATGACGAAGGCACAGAATGGGATTCTTTGACGCGCTCATGGGTCGTAGCAAGCCCAAGAAACCAAAACTCGACAACCTTTTTGCAGTTCCCGGCGCAACCCTCACGCTCGAGGTGGCAACTGATTTCACGCCCACGGGAGTTGCCGCGGTTGCCTTCCGCGCCATGGAGGGTGCCGCGATTGCTCAGGCCGAGCGCGAAAGTGTCGATCTCATCAAGATGGACGACGCAACCAGTGTTCGACAAGAATCCGACGAGTTCGGATATACGTGGCAAGTCATCCGCGACCAAGACAAAGACATGTCACGGCTCATGACAAACGTACACGCGATTAACTCGGCGCTCGAAAACCAGGGCTTCGGGCCCATGCTCTTGTGCTCTGCCACGTACTTCCGTGACTCAAAAGGGCAAAATGCCGCCATCGTGTACCTGTATAAGCGCGGGACCTTCTACCCGTTCGTTCAAACGGGGAAGAACACACGCGACACGTCAGTGGAGTTCAACCTCAAAGCCGCTATCGGCGCCGACCTCCCCATGGAAGATGACACGTCCAAGTGGTCACCCCTGTGGGACGCCCCCGGCATGACGGACCGTTAGCCGCGACCTGAAATTTCGAACTCAACCCCAGCGACACTCACCACATCGCCGATCCGCAGGGTGGCACCTCGGCGGGTATCAACCTGACCATTCACGGTCACTTCCCCACCCTGGATCATCTCTTTAGCCATGAAGCCGTCTTCGGCTACACCGTGAAGTTTGAGAGCTTGGCCAAGCTTGATTGTTTCGTCGCGAATTTCGAGTTTTTCCATCAGAAGTCGAACCCACCAAAGTCTCCGCCACCAAAGTCACCACCGAAGTCTCCCCCGCCGAAGTCGCCACCGGCGTCCCCGTTCAAAGCGTCGTGGTGTCCGTCCGCGTACGAGCCGTCAAAATTGTGCGCGCCACCAAACATCATGGCACCCATGAGCATGCCCGGAAGCAACCCGGAACCTGCGTAAGAATTGAAGTACCCCCGGTTATACGCGGCGTACGAAGGTCCGGCTTCCCAGTAGTTCCGGCGCGTGTAGCCGTCCACTGTAGTGACCTTGCGGGCGGCGGGTTCTGCACCCACGGCAACACGTTCCGCATCCGCTGCGCACACCGGAATCGGCCGAGGTTGCCCTCCCACGGGCGCCCAATCGACGTTTTCGACACTGGGGCCGTGTTGCGGGTTAAAAAAGCACGGCGGGGTTCGAGTGGGTAGGGGCTTCCCGTCAACGCGAGCCCGGACACAACTGGCCGCATACCGGCCGTCCTCCAGGGCCTCCGTGACATGTTTAATGGCTTCCGGGTCTTTGACCCGCTCCAAGGTTTCCTTTGCCGTTTCATACGCATTCAGAGCACGCTGGTAGTCCTGACGACCACCTTCGTTCAGCTCAACACCTGCAGTAATGGTGTCCAAGTACGCGACTTCCTCGCCAAACTCAGTCACATCTTCGTGAGCGGTTTTCTTCACTGCTTCCAAGGCTGCCTGCGCACGAGCCTGTTCCTGTTGTTTATTTGATCGGTGAATCATAAACGCGCCCACGAACGTCACCGCGAGCAAAACAAGAAACACGTAAAGCATTCAAACCCTTTCAGGGGATGAGACCTTAATTGAGTGCCACTATTATCGCGAATCACTCTGAGCACAAGCTGAGTTCTACCAGGTGTTTCACCACTATTTGAGCGGGCAAGAGGTATGCGAGCGACGCCTTTGCCCGCGCGTACTTTCTAACTTGTGAGTTCAGCGCAGCCCTTGATGATGGTGAGAACGCCACCCAGCATTGCTAAAGACAACATGACCACACGGGAAAACTGCACCGGAACCTTACGCGAACCGAAATCACCGACCACCTGGCCAACTAACAACGCGGCAACCACGGCGAGCCACACCTCGGGAGCCAACTGCGGCCACGCCGACTCCTCCAAAACCATTTTGCTCGCAACCGACGCCATCCCAATCGTGATGAAGACCGGCTGGATGGACGCAGCAAAAGCGATCTGTTGCCACCGTGTAAGCACCGCGTAGGAACTCAAGAACGGCCCGCCCATGCCGGCCGACGCGTTCATCACACCCGCACCGGCACCAAACAGGAAGGCGTTTCGCGAACAAAACTTGATGGGGTCGAAGATTCGGCTCAGATACAGCGACGTCGCAAGTGAGCCCACAATCAACACACCGATGAACACGTGGAGCCAGGAGCTGGGCATACTGTTTGCGAGCAAGGCACCCGGGAACGTACCAGCAAGAGCGCCCGCTATGAGCACACCCGACTGCTTCCAGTGGACATTTCGCCACGTTCGAGCGAACACAATGACGGACGACAACGCGCCCAAGATATTCACCAGCACAACGCCCGGAATTGGGGCGAGAACAAGAACAATGAATGGCCCCGAAACCAACGCAAACCCCATGCCTGCCATCCGCTGTAAGAGCGCGCCCACAAAGGCGGTGCTACAGATCACAAGAACGGCAAGAGTCATTCGCCCACTGTAACCCAATGTGGCCCTCTACCGAACGGTAGAGGGCCACATCTGAGACGAGCGGTTACGGACTAGAAGTCCATGCCACCCATACCACCAGTTGGGTCAGCAGGAGCCGCAGGTGCAGGCTCAGGCTTGTCAGCCACAACTGCTTCGGTGGTGAGGAACAAACCTGCAATCGATGCAGCGTTCTGCAGTGCTGAACGCGTCACCTTAACAGGGTCGTTAATTCCTTCAGCAAGCAGGTCGACGTATTCGCCGGTTGCTGCGTTCAGGCCGTGGCCGTCTTCCAGACCGCGGACCTTTTCAGCTACGACGCCAGGCTCCAGACCTGCGTTCGTTGCGATCTGCTTGAGAGGCGCGTCGATCGCGACCTTCACAATGTTGGCACCGGTTGCTTCGTCACCTTCAAGCGAGAGGGTGTCGAATGCCTTCTTGCCTGCCTGGATCAGAGCAACACCACCACCGGCGACGATACCTTCGTCAACGGCTGCCTTAGCGTTGCGGACAGCGTCCTCAATACGGTGCTTCCGTTCCTTGAGCTCAACCTCGGTAGCAGCACCAGCCTTGATGACTGCGACACCACCAGCGAGCTTCGCCAGACGCTCCTGGAGCTTCTCGCGGTCGTAGTCGGAGTCGGAGTTTTCGATCTCCTGGCGGATCTGAGCTACGCGACCCGCAATCTCGTCGGAGTCTCCAGCACCTTCCACGATCGTGGTTTCGTCCTTGGTGACAACAACCTTGCGTGCGGTACCCAGAAGGTCCAGGGTCGCGTTCTCGAGCTTGAGGCCAACTTCTTCCGCGATGACCTGACCACCGGTGAGGATCGCGATGTCAGCCAGCTGAGCCTTACGGCGGTCACCAAAGCCAGGAGCCTTAACAGCAACCGATTTGAAGGTTCCGCGGATCTTGTTGACAACCAGAACTGCGAGTGCTTCACCTTCAACGTCTTCTGCGATGATCAGAAGAGGCTTACCGGACTGCTGGATCTTCTCCAGAACCGGCAGAAGGTCCTTCACGTTCGAGATCTTGGAGTTGACGATCAGGATGTATGGGTCTTCGAGAACCGTTTCCTGACGCTCGGCGTCGGTGACGAAGTATCCGGAGATGTAGCCCTTGTCGAAGCGCATACCTTCAGTGAGCTCAAGCTCAAGACCAAAGGTGTTGGATTCTTCAACGGTGACAACGCCTTCTTTACCGACCTTGTCGATAGCTTCGGCGATCAGTTCACCAATTGCAGGGTCACCAGCCGAAATACCAGCGGTAGCAGCGATCTGCTCCTTGGTTTCGACGTCCTTAGCGGTTTCGAGAAGAACCTTGGTGACTGCTTCGACAGCCTTTTCGATTCCGCGCTTGAGGCTCAGTGGGTCAGCACCGGCTGCAACGTTACGCAGACCTTCACGCACCAGAGCCTGAGCGAGAACCGTAGCGGTAGTCGTACCGTCACCAGCGATGTCGTCAGTCTTCTTCGCTACTTCCTTAACCAGCTCGGCGCCGATCTTTTCGTAAGCGTCTTCGAGCTCGATTTCCTTAGCAATGGAGACACCGTCGTTGGTAATCGTCGGTGCGCCCCACTTCTTTTCCAGCACAACGTTGCGACCGCGAGGTCCCAGCGTCACCTTGACTGCATCAGCCAGGGTGTTCAAACCAGTCTCGAGGCCACGACGAGCTTCTTCGTCAAATGCAATGAGCTTTGCCATAGTGGCGAGCATCCTCCCTGTGCGGGTGGCTTATGTTCACGTCATACAGAGCCCGCGACGGCGGGGTTTATCTAACCGATTCCCTTCTTCGGTTTAACAAACCCTCATCTGCACTCAGTGCTTGCCACGTCTAGATTTAGCACTCTCCACCATCGAGTGCAAATGCAGAACGCCTGAGGCGCCCGAAAGTCTATGAAAATCGCGTTTAGAGGGGCGTAACAGCTTCAGCCTGCGGGCCCTTGTCACCCTGTCCTACATTGAACTCAACCTGCTGCCCTTCTTGCAGTGAACGGTATCCATCCATCTGGATCTCCGAGTAGTGCACGAAGATGTCTTGGTCGCTGTCGTCAACGGTGATAAACCCGTAGCCCTTTTCAGCGTTGAACCACTTGACCGTTCCCTGCGTCATTGTCATCTCCAACTGTGTATTGCTTCGTTACGTACGTGTAGCACTCCCGATACTACAGAGGTTTAACCAATGTTTTTGCAGGTCGCAGCGTATGTATGCCCTGTTAGCTCCACACATTCGCACCCATATATCCAAAGGAAATATCGACAAAAACGCAAAACAACACAAAGGCCCTAATTTTTTACGCAGATGCGACACGTAGCGTCGATCCTCGTAGGAAAATGCACAGAAAAAATTTTTCAACACGGCGTGTGCAATAACCGAACATGCTCCACTTGTTTATTCGCTAACGCCGACTTCTTCACCAGACGGGTCACCAGCGCCGCCGTCGGATCCACCATCAGACCCATCGCCAGCGTCGCTCCCATCACCGCCACCACCGTCGGATCCACCACCGGACTGGTCACCAGCTCCACCGTCAGAGCCGTCAGATTGGTCGCTTCCTCCACCACCGGACTCACGACCAGCCCCACCGGACCTGTCGCCAGTACGACCACCGGAGTCGCGACCAGACCCGCTACGGGATTTGCCGCCAGAGCGATCACCAGAGTCGCGACCAGCCCCACCGGACCTGTCGCCAGAACGACCGCTGGATCCACTTCCCGACCCGCCACCTGTGCGACTATTGGCCACCCCATCAGTGTCTTCACCGGCGCCCTCGCCAGATCCACTACTAGCCTCGTCAGAGGGCTCTTCCGAACCCGCGTTCTTGGCAATATCCGAGTTCAGCAACAGCGTGATGTCCGTGCTGTATTCGGAGCTGGACTCGACTTCTTCTACTCCGATGAGTTCGGCCA
Organism: Brevibacterium sp. ACRRH; assembly: GCF_022346365.1. NCBI lineage: Bacteria > Bacillati > Actinomycetota > Actinomycetes > Micrococcales > Brevibacteriaceae > Brevibacterium > Brevibacterium sp. ACRRH. Next base: position 276,505 of record NZ_JAKRMN010000001.1, on the reverse strand, counting down.
GCTCTTTGGCTTCTTCCTCAAAATCGTCCGCGTAGTACACCACCGACGTCGACGAAGCTGACCGTCCAGGCTCCGTCTTGACATCCTTCCACCCGGCGTCTTCGATCTTCTTTGCGATCTCTTTTTCAGCACCAGTCACACCAGATGCGTTGAGCACCTGCACAGTACCCGAGTGCTCCTTGACATCGACCGTAGTTTCGGTAGGTGCCGGTGTTTCGGTTTCACTGTTTGCAGGCTCAGCCGTCTGCTCCTCCGGATCAACCGCAGAAGAACCGATAATCCGAACAGCGCCGATCACGAGTACAAGAGCGACGACCGCCAGAACGGCAATAAGCGAAATCGCCGCCGTCTGACTCATACCACTCGATTGGCGACGGTGCGCTCCCTTTCGCCCCGAAGGAACGATGGAGTCGAATTCGTCTCGTGGGTACTTTGTCATGTTCTAACGGGCCATCCTCTGTGCTCGATCACGCTGGCGTCCGTCGCGGATTCGACGGAGACGTTTGATCAAAATAGGGTCTTGCTCATACGCGTGCGGGTTATCCAAAAGTGAGTTCAGAATCTGGAAGTATCCGGTAGAGCTCATGTTGAACTGTTCTCGGATCGCGTGCTCCTTAACACCACCCAGAGTGTGCCACTGCCGCTCGAATTCGAGCACCTTCTGCTCGAGCTCACTAAGCTTCTCAGACTCCATGTCACCTTCCTTCACTGCGCGCTATTCTACCCACCATTGACCGGCACGCATTTCAGACACTTCGAGGGAAGAAGAAACGGGAGTGCTATGCACTCCCGTTTCTGTCTCGCCGAGGTCGTTCTCACCCACCATTGGCACAGTGAGTGTCCGCGGGTGAAGTTCAGCGAATCGCTACGTTGATCTGCTTGATCTGGGTGAAGCCTTCAAGCATTCCCTCTAGCGAAGCCTCGCGTCCAAATCCAGAGGTCTTCATACCACCGTAGGACTGACCGACCTGCTGGCCACCACCCTGGTTGACCTGGACCCAACCGGATTCAATTGCGTTAGCTACGCGCAACGCACGGTCGATGTCCTTGGTGAACACGTATGCTGCAAGTCCGTAGTCGGAGTCGTTTGCCATAGCAATGACTTCTTCTTCGGTTTCGAATCGGATGACCGAAAGAACCGGGCCAAAAATCTCTTCGCGGCTGGTCTGCCAGTCGTTCTTGGCGTTCGCGAACACAACAGGTGCGTGGTAGAAACCAGGCTCACCAGCCTCCAAAGAGTCGCTGCCGTCATATGCGACGTCCACACCCTCCATAGAGCGACCGATTTCAATGTACTGCGCGATCTGGTCATACTGCTTTTCGTTGATCACACATCCGATGTCGGACGACTCGTCACGTGGGTCACCGACCTTCATGCCCTTGATGCGTTCAACGAGCTTGCCCAAGAATTCGTCGTAGATGTCTGCGTGGATGAACAGACGCGAGCCCATGGTGCAAGACTGCCCCTGACGTGCAAAACGTGTCGACAGCAATACCTGATCCAGAACCTCGTCCGACAGTGCGTCGGGGAACACGATGTTGGGGCTCTTACCGCCCAACTCCATAGACGAGTGAGCGAGCCGGGAGCCTGCCACCTCGGCAACATGGCGACCCACACCAGTGGAACCGGTGAAGGACACCTTGTCGACGTCAGGGTGTTGCGTGAGCGCTTCACCAATGACCGACCCCTTACCCGTAACAACGTTGAGAACACCAGCTGGGAGGATGTCGCCGATCACCTGAGCCATCCGCAGAATAGTCAGTGGGGCGTCTTCTGCACACTTAAGAACAATCGTGTTTCCAGCAGCCAAAGCTGCGGGGGTTTTGAACGCGGCGATCATGAGTGGCGAGTTCCACGGAAGAATACCGGCAACAACACCGAGTGGCACACGCTTGGTGAACTGTAACTGGTCTGGCCCCGTTGGCAGGGTGTTGCCTTTCACTTCGCCTGCAACTCCACCAAAGTAGCGGAACAGGTCCACGAGGATGTTGGTTTCCGGGCGGGCCTGCGTGCGAACCGCATTACCGGTGTCCAGGGCAGTGAGCTGAGCAAGGTCCTCCGACGCTTCTTCCAGTGCATCGGCACACTGGGTGAGCAACTTCTGGCGTTCCTTGAAGTGCAACTGTGACCATGCGGGGAACGCGGCGCGGGCTGCTTTGACCGCCACATCAGCGTCTTCAGCTTTTCCGCTAGGAACGGTTGCAATGACCTGGTTGCGGTCAATGGGGGTGATGACGTTTGAACGGCTTCCGTCAACCGCTTCAACCCATTCGCCACCAATGAACATCTGCCAGTCTTGTGCCTGAGGGAAATCAGCCATGTCGATCCTTTCGTTGGATAAACCTCCCAGCCAGCATAGCGACACTGAGTGACGCGCGACACATCAGCCCGCGATCTTCACACACGCAAAATTTGCACACGGGCTGTGCGCCCTGCATTAGGCTCGAGAATATGGCTCTGACTGACATCATGGCCCCCGACTGGGCCCACGCAATGGAACCTGTAGCAGACAAGATCGCCCGCATGGGCGACTTCTTGCGCACTGAGATCGCCCAAGACCGTGGCTATCTGCCCGCCGGGAACGCGGTTTTCCGTGCCTTTGAAGAGCCCCTGGCCAACGTCAAGGTTCTCATTGTGGGACAAGACCCCTACCCCACAGTTGGCCACCCCATTGGACTGTCGTTCGCCGTCGACCCGCACGTCCGCCCTCTCCCCCGCTCCCTCGCCAACATTTACCGCGAACTGTACGACGACCTCGGCGTTGAACCTGCCCAACACGGAGACCTGCAAGCGTGGCAGCGCCAAGGCGTTATGCTCCTCAACCGGGTTCTCACCGTTTCGCCAGGAGCCCCAGGGTCGCACAGGGGCGCGGGCTGGGAGGACATCACTGATCACGCAATCCGGGTATTGGCTCGCCGAGGTGGTCCGCTGGTTGCGATCTTGTGGGGCCGGCAGGCGCAGTCTCTGGCTCGCGAATTAGGGGACGTGCCCACCATCGAGTCGGCGCACCCGTCACCTTTGTCGGCTTCCCGCGGGTTCTTTGGGTCGCGGCCGTTCAGTCGAGCGAATCAGATTCTTCAGGATCAGGGTTCTGAGCCTGTTGTTTGGCGTTTACCCGACGCTTCATAAACGGGCGCACAATAAAGTCACCCAGGATTGCTCCCACACCAATAGCAGCGTTAGCAGTCAGGGCTGCGAACAGGGCAGACAGACCGTTTGCAAGGCTCACGAATTCTTCCGGTTCAACGATTTTGTACACCGACGAGAAGATCGACAGACCTTGGAGGAGCGGGAAAATGGTGGGGATCATGAGCACGATGACCGGCGTGCCACGTTTAAAAGCCGCGGGGCGACACAAGAAACCCACCACGGTCGACGAAACGAAACACGCCAGAACGTTTCCTACACCCAGCACCATGAGCCCAACGAGAACCACAAAACCGATCAGCCCAATGACCCCAGCGATCATCACGGTTCGTTTGGCGGCTTGATACCCAATAGCGCCACAGGCCGCCACCAAGAACGCGGCGAACAAGGCAACGATTGTGGTCAGGGCGTCAATCCCGCTCGAGCGGACAATCACGTCAATTTCGCGCAGGTGCATAAGGCGCCCAACGTACAAGCCAAACGCAATGCCGGACACAATCCCGGCAAAGGACATAAACAGCGTGATCGACCTGCCCGCCGCCGTGAGCGGGAAGTCCGTGAGCGCATCCTGTACCGCAGACACCAATGTCACCGTGGGGAGCAGGAGCACGATTCCCCCGGCAATCATGTATTGCGGACTGGCGATCAGTCCGAACGAGTACGTGACCATCGCGACCAACGTCACCACGACCGTCTGCGCCATGATCACGAAGAATGGCGGCACGCTGACGCGGTAGAGGACCTTGCCGAACCAGTCGGACGCAATTGCGATCACAAAACCCAGAATCGAAGCTACGCCGTTTCCACCGACCAGGTTGATGAAGCACATGACAAGAACACCCCACGCCAGGGTGACGACCCATTCAGCGTACGGCCGTTTCTGCCGGCGAATCGCGTCGAGCCTGGAGCGTGCTTCGTCGTAGTCGATCTTGCCGTCGACCATGTCAGCGACGAGCGAATGAACGGAAGACAGTTTGGCGAAGTGAAGAGACAGTGCGCGCACCACACGCACAACCGTGAGGAGTTTGCCGTCGGGGTCGGAGTAGTGAACGGTGAGCGACGTAGACGTCAGGTCGACTTCGGCATTAGGAAGTCCCATGGCTGAACACGTGGCGATAACAGCGAGTTCAGTTTCGGCACTCGAGGCACCCGCGCGCAACATGATCGCCCCCAGGTCCACAGAAAGGTCCAAGATGAGGCGGGCTTCGGACTCGGTTTTTGCACGGGCTTCGACAGGCTCCTGAAAAGGGGTTCCTTTGAGCATCGCCACAATAGGAACCGGCTGAGTGGGCGGCGAAGGGTCAGAGACGATCTTCTCTACCGTGCGGCGGGCAATGTCTTCTGCGCGTTTGCGCGTGGACTTGCGTAAAGGTGCCGAGGTGGTCGCCAGGAGTTTCCTGGCCCGCGACTGACGCTTGGGTTGCGGCGCAGGTTCGGTTTTCAGCGCCGACTGAGGAAGGGCCGCACCGCGGGTTGTTGGTTGCGTTGTTGGCTTCTGCTCGCTCACGCTGACATCAAACCTTCTGCACCGTTGAAGCTCAATGAATGTAGGTGTCCCATTGTGCGCGGACGGTAAACGTTCACTGTGCTCCTTTCGTGGACGTGTGGGGTGTGTGAGCGTCTTCGCGTCAGAATCGTACACTCCTACGTTACCCGCATTCTGGGCGACTTCTACACGCACGGTGGGCATAGCGTGAAGGTCGAATGTGAGGAGGTCTGAAGGGGGCCGATTACGCCTGAAAAGTCGTATTATGAGGTCACAGTACGCACCCGATCAGGTCGAAGGAAAAATGTCAGATTCCACCCATGACGCTGAGCAACAGGAACTCGAACCACAAGCCGAACGCATCCATCGCTACGCGGCCTTAGGCGATTCGTTTACCGAAGGCCTCATGGACGGTCAAGGCGACACGTTCAAAGGGTGGGCCGACCGGTTCGCAATCGCACTGAGCGAGACTCCGCTTTCTACTCCAGAGTTGGAGTACGCGAATCTGGCGGTGCGCGGAAAGGTCCTTCACCAGGTCATCGACGAACAACTGGCGTTTGCCCTCGACACCAAGCCCGACCTGGTGTCATTCGTCGCAGGTGGAAACGACTGCATGCGGCCGGGAGCTAAGGTTGACCACCTCGCGTCGGTGATTGAGAACTCGATCATCGCCCTTCGCAGGGAAGGCATCCAGGTTCTCATGGGCAACGGGTACGACACCTCGGCGTTTTCACCTCTGTTACGCGCGCTGCGGTCACGCGTCGCCATCTACAACTCACACTTGTGGACCATTTCGCAACGCCACGGGTGCTACATGCTGGATCTGTGGGGAACGCGCCGACTCTACCGCCCGCAGATGTGGGCCCAAGACCGTATCCATTTGAGTAGCGAGGGGCACGATGTTGTCGCTGAGAAGGCATTGTCCACCCTGCTGAACCGGTCAGCCGAAAAGAGCGGTTTCAAGATCCTCAAGCAACCGGCGAAGCCCGTACGTGAAAAGCTTGCCCACGAAGCTTTGTGGGTTCGGGAACACTTTGTGCCGTGGGTGGGTAGGCGCATCCAAGGGGTGAGCTCTGGGGATTCGATCAATCCTAAATACCCTGACTACATTCCGGTCTCGCAGATCAGGTAAGCGCGGAGGCGACGCGCTTTGGTCGACCCTACGCACCACCTAGTGCGTTTTGCAGGGGTCCGGAAACGAAGTACAGAACAAACATCCCGGCAGTTAGATACATGAGCGGGTGAATGTCTTGGAACTTTCCGCGCGCCATTTTCAGCACCACGTACGTCACGAATCCGGCCCCGATCCCGTTGGTGATCGAGTACGAAAACGGCATGAGAACGATCGTGAGGAATGCTGGAATCGCGATCTCGGGGTTGGCCCAGTCGATCTTGACCACCTGTTGCATCATGAGGAATCCCACGAGGATCAAGGTGGGCGCAGCGGCTTCGGACGGGATCACTGAGGCCAGTGGCGAGAGCACGATCGTGGCCAGAAACAGCACCCCGGTCACCACGTTTGCCAGCCCGGTGCGGGCGCCGTCCCCGGCACCCACAGTTGACTCGATAAACCCGGAGTTCGCCGAGGTGGCACCCAGTCCACCTCCGATCGCGCCTGCCGCGTCGGCAATCATGATGCGCTTGGAGTGTGGAATCTGCCCGTGTTTGTCAGCGAGCCCGCTGGTGTTTGCCACGGCCATCATGGTGCCCAGCAGGTCAAAGAAGTTGGTAAGAAGCAACGTGAACACGATGAGCACGCCTGTAATAATGCCCACGGAGCTGAAGGAACCAAGCAGGTTGAAGTTACCCAAAGTCGAAAGGTCGGGAAGGCTCAGCCACTCTTGATTGAGCGTGGGAACGGTGAGCTGCCAGCCGTTGGGGTTAACCACCTCGCCGCCGGATACTTTGGGTCCGGGCTTGAAGATGGCTTCGACGATGAGGGCGAGCGCGGTGGCTCCCAGAATCGACACCAGGATCGCTGAACGTACCTTCTTGCTGTGCAGAACGAACAGCACTAAAAGGGTGGCGATGAACACCAGCATGGGCCATCCCACCAGGTAACCGTTGTTACCAAGCTCTAGAGCGTTTCCGCCTGCGTTAGCGATAAACCCTGCGTTGATCATTCCGATCAGCGCGATGAACATTCCGATACCCACCGAAATAGCGGTCTTCAGTTGATCGGGAACGGCGTTGAAGATGGCTTGTCGGAAACCGGTGAGAACTAAGATCAGAAGAATGATCCCCTCGATGACAACGAGCCCCATCGCATCGGCCCATGTCATGCCGGGAATCACGACGATTCCGAAGGTAATAAAAGCGCTCATACCCAGTGATGACGACACTGCCATGGGGAAGTTACCAATGAGCCCCATGAGGATGGTCAAAATACCGGATATGAGCGATGTGGCAGCTGCGATTGCTGCGAAATTGGGTTCGGTTCCCCCGCCTAGGAACTTGCCGGTGGAGTCGGCGGCTGCTCCGATGATGAGTGGGTTGAGCACTACGATGTAGCTCATTGCGAAGAACGTGGAGAGCCCTCCGCGCACTTCGCGGCCTACCGTTGACCCGCGAGCTGAGATCTCAAAGAATCGGTCAATCGTGTCGCGGGCCAACGTCCCTCCCAGAGTCCAGTGGAATAGTCACTGGATCAGTCTAATGTGATCTATGACCCTGGTTTGTAGGGAGGGATGTCTGGAAGGTCCTCAGAGTAGTTGTCCCACTTCTGGCGGGCTTCCTTCCGCGTCCGAGGTTTTTGCTTCTCTGCATTTTCGTTGGCTTCGCGTACTGCGTTGACCTGCAGAAGCGTGGTGCGGATTTCTTCGCTCAGGTTGCCCAACTGCCCTGGGTTGTTAGGGAGGAGGAGCACGTTGGAGCGCCCGTTGCGTGCCACGTCCTGCATGGTGTCGAAGTACTGGGTCATGAGCAGAAGTTGTTCTGCAGTCTCTTCAATACCCACCTCGCGCAGAAGTTCGTACTGTTCAGCAATACCAGTTGCAATCGCTTTACGCTGAGCTGCGATACCCACACCTTGGAGGCGCTTGGACTCAGCTTCGGCTTCTGCCTGTGTGACGAGCTTGATCTTGTCAGCTTCGGCGAGGGCCTGGGCTGCTTCGCGGTCACGCTGTGCCGCGTTAATGGAGTTCATCGAGTCACGCACACGGGAGTCTGGCGAGATGTCCGTGACCAGCGTGTTCACGATGCGGAATCCGTAACGGGCCATGGATTCGGACAGACGCTGTTCGACGCTGTAGGCAATGTCGTCTTTGGATTCGAATGCGGAGTCCAGGGTCAGAGTTGAAAGCGCTGAGCGCACGGTGTCGAACACGTACGACCGGATCTGCTCTTCTGGGTTGGCCAGGCTGTAGTAGGCATCGCGTACTGATTCGGGGCTCACCACGTATTGCACAGCTACTGGCACCATGACGAACACGTTGTCTTGGGTCTTCGTTTCAATGTTGACTTCCAGCTGCTGGACGCGCAATGAAACGGGTTTTGTTGTGGTTTCAATGAACGGCATCTTGGTGTTCAGACCTGCGTTGCACACCTTCTTGAACCGCCCAAAGCGTTCAACGATGACGGCTTCCTGGGTTCGCACGGTAAAGAAAATGCTGGTGCGTAGACCGCCAAAAAGAAGCGCCACGATAACGATAACGATAAAAAGGAAGACGACGAATACCGTTCCCAATCCTGCGAGCCACTCCATGTGATTCGGGCCTTTCATGAGCGAATGAGTTCAGTTTCTATCCTACCGATTTCGCCCTGTGACCTGGGAATAAACGTGTGCCGGTTCTGTAACGGTTCGCTTTCTGACGCCCTCATTTCACGGAATGCAAAGGCCCTTCACCAGTGAGGGTTGTCTGGTGAAGGGCCATGTGAGCCCCCTGTCGGATTCGAACCGACGACCCTCCGCTTACAAGGCGGATGCTCTGGCCAACTGAGCTAAGGAGGCGTTGCTTCAGACCTAGCTGATCTGAAGCCAGTTCAGTTTAGCCGAATTCCGGCACCAAAGTCACATTTGGTTGCCTACCCGGCTTAGTTCTTCTTTTCGCCACCGATCTGACCGGTCGCTTCAAGCAAGGTCCGTCCAAACGCTTGCGGGTTCGCCCACACTTTAGGCTCGATGTCCTTGCCGTTGACCTGGATGCGTGGGGTACCGCTCAGGTCTTTGTCCTGTGCCACCTTGGTGGACTGCTGAACGTACTTTTCAAACGATGTGTTCGTCACGCAGTCGCGCACACTTGGCTGTTCGTCAAGCGCGGTAGTCTTAGCGTCCAGATCGACTTCGGCTTTCTTGAGAATGTCGAGAATCTGGTCGTCTTCCATGCCGTTTCCGCCTTCTTCGGGCTGCTGCGCGAAGAATCCTTGCAGAACACCTACCAGTTTGTCGTCGTTCTTCGCATCCGCAGCGCACATGAACGCGTTGGCAGCGCGGGTCGAGAACTTGTTTCCGCCCGAAGCTCCGTCGAGGATCGAAACCGGGTGGTACGTAACAGTGATGTCGCCACTTTCCATGAGTTTCGCGAGGCTGGCACCGTTGGCGCCTTCAAAGTTCTTGCACGCAGGGCACTGGAAGTCCAAATACACGTCTACGTGTGCAGCGTCGTCCTTCTGTTTACCGGTGTCATATGCCGGCAGTCCCTCGGGGACGTTTTCTTTATCCGACGGGTGAGCAACGGCGACGTCGCCGTTGTCGCCCTTCGCCAAAGTAATTCCACCATTGACCATGGAGACCGGACCAACCGCAGGACGCGATGACTGAACGATCAGCACAACAATCACTGCAATAACAGCGATAACGACGATGCCGATCCCCGACCACAGGATGGTCTTGGCACGCTTTTCTCTGTTGGCCTGAGCTTGCGCAATCTGACGAGCTTTTTCACGCGCAGCTTGCCTGCGTTCAACTTGGTCTTTGGCCATTTTTCCTCTTCTACGGTTTCACCCAAGAGCACTCGCTTGCTCGTGGGCACATTATCACAACGGTTGAAGACACAACTTCCCTATGCGTCATTTACCGGCAAAAGCTCAAACGGGCTGTCTTGCACCGGCCACCAGGTCACTCCGACCCCACTGGCAACCGTCAGCAACGCCAGTATCGCGAGCACGCTCGCCAAGCCGATTGCACACCAATGCCCCACTGCCGACTTACCAACTGCCACTGCCGCAATCTGGCGCGAACCTCGGCGCAGATTCGACGAAGTGGGGCCAAACCACATGACAACCGCGCCAGCGCTCGCGGCAGCGATCAGCGCGGTCTCCTCGGCGTACCCTCGTGGCACGATCCCGGCGACGTCCAACCACATCATGAGCGCCACGGCGCATGCCGCAATGAGCGGCAAAATGAGCCCCACGGCCGTCAAAAGCCCCGCAGTCAGAAGTGCAACAGGCGTGCGTGCCACAGTGCCGGATGCGCTCGCCTTTCCGGTTGCCATGATTCGATCGCGGTGACTTTTCACCATGGTTCCTACCGTCCGCGCAAGAACTTGCCACACAATTACCACACCCAAAGTGATCATCGGTGCCAGTGCGGTGAGCGCGATCGACAACAATACGAGCGCAAGCACAGTCAAGGCCGACAGCTTCGACGCCCAGGCAGGGGGTCCCAGCACCGCCGGCTGTTCGTAGTGGTTTTGCGAACTGTATTGGGGGTGCGGGGTCCCAACAGGCGCAGACGCGTAGGCCGGTTGCTGAGTGAAATCCTGCGGGGGTGGCTGAATGTTGGCCGGCGGTACGTGTTGCTGAACCGGGTGGCCTCCCGGCCGTGGGCTCCCCATGAGTCCCATGGCAGAATGACGGTCCTGGCTGTGTGCGCCGAGGTCGTTGTTTGGCAACGCGGGCCCGTTGTCGAACGCTGGTTGTCCGGCAAAACCCGCGTTTGCGTCCGGTGGCGCTGGAATTGCGGGCCCACCCACCATGGTGTCGCCGAGGTTGGGAGCAGGTGGTGGCGCTGGAACGGCACCGCCCAGACTTGGCATCTGGCCAGACTCGATCTCAACGAGTGCTTCCAAAATCATTTGACCAGAAGGACGGCGTTCCGGTTTAGGGTCCAGGCATGCCCTCAGAAGGGGAACGAAGCGTTCGGGAACACCTTGCAGATTGGCTCGCCCTGAGGCGACACGAGCAATTACAGCTTCGATTCCGCCCGCCCCATACGGGTTGTGCCCCGTTGCCGCAAACGCCATGGTGGCGGCCCATCCCCACCAGTCAGTCTTTTCGTTGGACTGTTTTCCGTCCACAATTTCAGGGCTCAAGTATCCCGGAGTTCCCATGACCAGGCCGGTAACTGTGACCTTGACTTCGTCGGCTGCCTGCGCAATACCAAAGTCGATCACCATGGGCTCGCCGTCCATGATCATCACGTTTGCTGGTTTGAGGTCACGGTGAACAACACCGGCGTTGTGAACTGCTGTCAGCGCGTCCAAAAGTGCGTGGCCAAAGTGGACGAGTTCGTCTTCTGCAAACGGGCCGTTTTCACGTACGTCATCGGAAAGCGTGAGGCCATCGACGAATTCGGTCACCACATACGGGGTATCGGTTTCGAGTTCCGCATCGAGGACTGCGGCAATGCGTGGGTGTTGAATGCGTCGAAGGGTTCGCACCTCACGCGCTAGGCGCATCCGCGCTGTTTGATCATTGGCGATAGAAGGGTGCAACACCTTGACGGCTACGGGTTTGTTGTTCGGGTCCACCGCCAGGTAGACCACACCCATGCCGCCTGAACCAAGTTCTTCTATGAGGCGATAATTGCCCAACTGTTCAACAGCCATCCGTACCAGCCTATGCCAACACCTTAAAATATGTTTTGAGCGTACTTTCCGAAAGGGACACATGAAACGGTTAGCTGAGGGTAAGTATCAATCGAAGCGGATCGATCCGCCACAGTCGGGCCCCGATTTTGTCGTCATTGCCAACCGTCTTCCGGTTGACCGGGACACCTCGGTCGACCCACCTGCTTGGCGTACCTCCCCCGGCGGTCTCGTCACAGCCCTTGACCCCGTCATGTCACGCACGGACGGCGCGTGGGTCGGTTGGACAGGTCAGCCAGATGAAGAACTCGAACCTTTTGATAAAGACGGTATCCACATCGTGCCCGTCACTCTTTCAGCAACTGAAGTCCGCCGTTATTACGAAGGTTTCTCTAACGCCACACTGTGGCCCCTGTTTCACGACGTGATTGTGCCTCCTGAATACCACCGCACATGGTGGGACGCGTACCGCGAAGTCAACGAACGGTTCGCCCACCGCGCAGCTGAGGTCGCAGCCGAAGGAGCCACCGTATGGGTCAACGACTACCAGTTACTCTTAGTCCCTCTTCTCTTGAGAGCTAAGCGCCCGGACCTCAAGATCGGGTTCTTCAACCACATACCGTTTCCTGCATGGGAACTTTTTTCACAGTTACCGTGGCGTGTAGAAATTCTGACCGGTCTCCAAGGTGCTGACCTGATCGGGTTCCAGCGTCCCTCCGATGCCGCGAACTTCCGCTCCGCTGTACGCATTCTCTGCGGTACTTCCACGCGCGCGGAGCGACTCACCGTGCCAGCTCAGGACGACCTCGGCGTTCCAGGACACACGTCGATTGCCCGACACTTCCCTATCTCTGTCGACACGGAGTCCCTCCAAGAACTTGCGGCGGATCCCCACATCATTGAGCGTGCTGCCCAAATCAGACGTGACCTGGGCAACCCGGAAATTCTCATGCTCGGAGTGGACCGGCTCGATTACACAAAGGGAATCAGACACCGCATTAAAGCGTTCGAAGAACTCCTTCGCGACAAACGCCTCAACCCGGAGTCCGTGACACTGGTTCAAGTTGCCACGCCCAGTCGTGAACGCGTAGAGCAGTACAAGCAGATTCGCCACGACGTCGAATTGGCCGTGGGCCGAATCAACGGAGAATTTTCCGACCTCAACAACCAAGTGGTCCACTACCTGCACCACTCGTATCCGCGCGACCAAATGGTTGCCCTGTTCCTCGCCGCCGACGTGTGCCTGGTGACAGCCCTGCGCGACGGCATGAACCTGGTCGCAAAAGAATATGTCGCGTGCAGGCTCGACGACACGGGTGCGCTCGTCTTAAGCGAGTTCACGGGTGCTGCCGACCAACTGACCCAAGCTCTCAAGGTGAATCCGCACGACATCGACAACATGAAAAACACCATCATGCGCGCGTGCGAACTGTCGGCCAAGGAACAGCGCCACCGCATGCGCCTCATGCGTAAGCGCTTAGAAAAGGACACCGTGCATGTGTGGTCGCGTAGTTTCCTCGACGCGCTCGACGACGCGGCCGCCCACCGCGCCCACGGGCTCCCCCACGACCTGCAAGACGCCCTGAACCGGCTGGCCCAAGCGCCGCAGTTGACCGTTGCGTTGGATTTTGACGGGGTTCTGGCCCCGCTTGTCGACGACCCCTACACGTCCGCTCCCCTGCCGGGTTCCGCCGCCGAGGTGAGGGCCCTGTCTGCCATGAACGGAACCCGGGTGGCACTGGTGTCGGGGCGGAATTTGGAGAACCTGTTCAACGTGTACGAACCACCCACCGGAACGCTCATGTACGGTTCTCACGGGTCCGAAACTGCCCACGTTCTGCCTGGTAAGCGTGGAATGGAAGCCACACAGGTGAACCTTACGGACGCTGAAGAAGCGACGCTCACCGACTTGGAAAACTACGTGAAGGAGTTTGAAGAGAAGTTCGCTGACTCTGGCGCGTGGATCGAACGCAAACCGTTTGGTCGCACATTCCACTGGCGAACCGTACAACCCGAGTTCCGCGAAAACGTTCTGGCCCACGTCCAAGAGGCCCAAGAACGCTTCAGCCACGTGCGGCAAGTCAGTGGTCACGACATTCTGGAGCTCACTGTCCGCCACGTCACCAAAGGGGACGCTGTCAACGAATTAACCACCTCGTCGCCGGAAATCCTGTACGTTGGTGACGACGTCACGGACGAAGACGCGTTCGCCGCACTTGCGCAGAACCCCAACGCGGTCACGGTCAAGGTAGGCGACGGGGAAACGCGCGCTACCTACCGCGTGAGTTCACCGGCCGATGTCACCGACCTGTTGTTCCACCTGCGAGTAGCCCGCGCACAACATCAAGCTCAGTAGCCTTAGCGCTTGCGGATCGGTTTTTCTGAACTGCGCAAAACAAGCTCAGGCGACATGGAGTAGGCCGGCATGTAACCGGGGCGGCTGAGCATGGTTTCGAGCATGCCTACAGCTGTTTCGGCGACAGCCTGCCAGTCGTAGGTGACTTGGGAGATGGGTGGGTCCAGAACATCGGCGTCACGGATGTCTCCCACCGTCAAGAGCGACACGTGTTCGGGGACGCTCAGACGTTCACGCCGGGCAGCTTCGAGGAGCCCAAAGGTCAACGACGGCGATGTCGCGATCACTGCGGTGCAGTTGGCCGTCAGCAGTTTTTGTGCCGCATGAATACCCGCGGGGAGGCCAGGTTCAGCCATGGCGACCGGGGCTTGGTCGCGGGTCGCCGAAATGTGCAGGAGTTCAGCGAGGCGTTTACGGAATGTCGAAATACGGGCAGCCGCCGCGCTGTTTCGTGGAACCGCCAGCCCAATCCTGGTGTGCCCCAAGTTCACTAAATGGCTCAGTGCCGTGTCCAAGGACGTCGTGGGGTCCAAAACAATCTGCGCGGTTTCAGCGTAGGTGGACTGGGCAATGCGCAAAACCCGGATGCCCTCTTCTTGCATGCGGACCGCCTCGGGCCCGGCAGAGCTACCACCCAACACCAGAGCGCCTTGGATCCCAGACCGGGTCAGCAAAGGAGTAGCCGAGGGAATTCCAGGGCCGGCGAGAACCCTGACCGCTGCCCGACCCACGTCAAACAAGCGTTCCGAGACGTGAAGAAACAGGGTTTCGTACGGGTCGATGTCGCTTCCCACAGGAACTGCTTGTACCACCGCAATTGCAGAAGACGACTCGGGCGTTGTTCCATAGCCCAGCGTGCGAACAGCGGTTTCCACCGCCCGAACAGCAGACTCACTCACCGACGACTTCCCACGAAGGACGCGGCTCACTGTAGCGACGGAAAGACCGGAAAGTTCAGCGATGTGTTTGAGAGTGGGTCGGCTCATGAGCGACCTGCCGAGGTTGATCCGCGGGCAATGAGTTTGGGGCGGAAATTGGGGGGTACTGACATCATGTGTTCGCCGGGAATATGTAAAACGGTGCGTGTGGCTGCCGCGAGCGCTTGTGCCATGGCTACAGTATCCAGCGAAAGGACAGTTGCAGGTGGGCCCGTGTACTGGGTCGTCAGGCTGTCGCCGATCCCCACCACGGAAAGGTCACGTGGCACGGTGAGCCCGCGCTTGCGGATTGCATCCAGAACACCAAAAAGTTGTAGCTGTCCTTGCACAATAACGGCTGTTCCGCCCGCGTCTTTGAGGCGCAGAGCCGCGTGGATTCCGCCGGAGTATGACTTGGATACTCGGACGATCCAGTCGTTGGCATCACCTAAGTGGCGCATGGGGTGTTCGGCGAGGAACCGTGCTGCGAGCAGGTCCGCGAGTTCGCCCGTGTCTTTACACACCAGGCCGATCTTGCGGTGCCCCAGGTCGGTTAAGTGTTCAAAAGCCAAGCTCAGGCCGGTAGCCAGATCGAGTTTGGCGGCAATGGTTTCGTTAGCAGACGTACTGGGGCTGGCAAACGACGTTTCATCGAACCGGACCACGGGCACACCTACATCGAGGTGTGTGAACGTGGGGGTAACGACGAGTCCGGCACCAGCGCGAATCGAAGTTTCCAAGGATCCCAGGTGGGTGTCGATGAGCGGAGTCATGGTGAGGATCCCGTGCGACTGCAGTTCCGCGTTGACCAGTCGGCTGACTTCGAGCTGCCAGTGTTCGGGGCCCTGTGGGGTGGCCACAGCGATGAAGCGTGCGTCATTGCGCGGGAGGAACGTGGAACGCGAGTATCCCACTTTGTGCGCAGCGTCGAGAACCTTTTGGCGTGTTGATTCGGCGACAGTGCCACGGTCAGACAGCACGCGAGAAACGGTCGTGACAGAAACACCGGCAGCGTGGGCCACGTCCTGGATGCGCACTGTCATACGCGTAGTCTACGAGATCGCCGTTTGCATGGTCATGTAACCGCACTGCCTATGACACGGATGCACGGAACGGCATGTGGACACTCTTCCGTGAGCCTAGTCACTAAACGTAGTGTTGTTTCATCGATAGCACCGATCACATGCGAAAGGCCCCAGTCATGACACACGTCCCCAACATTCCGAACCTATTCAGTATGAGCGACCGCACGGCCGTTGTCGTGGGCAGTGGTTCCGGTCTGGGACAGGTTTCAGCGCTGGGCCTAGCCGATGCCGGTGCGCACGTTATCTGCGCGGACCTCAACACTGAAGCCGCCCAGGCCACCGCTCAGATCATTGCAGAGCGCGGAGGTTCGGCTGAATCGTTTACCGTGGACATCACCGATACGAGCAGTGTCGACGCGCTCGCCCAGTCGTTTGCCGATGCTCACGCATTGGTGATCACGCCAGGGGCAAACGTCCGTAAGCGCCTGCTGGACACCACGGATGACGAGTTCGATCGCGTGATCGACATCAACCTCAAAGGAACCTATCGTCTGATGCGCGCGTTCGGTGACAACATGCGCGAACGCGGCCGGGGTTCGATCGTCACCTTTGCGTCGTTCCGTGCCGAGGTCGTTGAACCTGGGCAGGGTCTGTACGCCGCGGCGAAGGCAGGGGTTGTTCAGTTGACCAAGACGCTTGCGAGCGAACTCGGTGGTTCGGGGGTCCGCGTGAATACGATTCTGCCCGGCCCGTTCGACACACCGTTGACCGCCCAGATCAAATCCGACACCGAATGGTGGGACGCGTATGCCAACAAGACTGCAGTGGGCCGATGGGGTCACTTGCACGAAATGGCAGGCCCCGTTTTGTTCTTGGCGTCTGACGCGTCGACGTATGTCACTGGTACGCCCCTGCTGGTAGACGGTGGCTGGATGGCCCACGACGGGCGTTTTTCGCCGCGCGTCTGACCTCAGCGCACAGGCGCACCTCAGAGCATGCGCGTTCGCGCCACCTCGTACAGGGCGACTCCTGCCGCAACTCCCGCGTTGAGCGATTCGGTGCTTGCGCTGATGGGGATCGACACAATCTGGTCGCACTTTTCACGCACCAGACGCGAAAGGCCTTTACCTTCTGACCCCACGACCAGACACACAGGTTCGCGAGCGAGCTCCAGTTTGGGCAGTTGTACGTCCCCGCCCATGTCCAGGCCAAGAACGAACACGCCGTTCTTCTTGAGGTCGTCAATAGCCCGGGACAAGTTCACAACCTGCGCTACCGGGATTCGGGAAGCTGCCCCCGCCGAGGTCTTCCACGCTGCCGCTGTCATGGCGGCTGCGCGGCGTTCTGTGATGATGACGCCGTGTCCGCCAAACGCTGCCGTGGAACGGACGATGGCTCCGAGGTTGCGAGGGTCGGTGATTCCGTCCAACGCTACGACGATCGGGTGTTCCGCACGGTCGCGGGCAAGGGCCAGCAGGTCGTCCGGGTGCGAGTACTCGTACGGTGGAATGTGAAGGGCGACACCCTGGTGGATGGCGCCGTCAGTGATCCGATCGAGGTCGGGTTTCCCGGCTTCAAGCATGGGGATACCCCGGTCTGACGCGGCTTCGATGATGGCGCGGACCCGCTCGTCGGCGTCAATCCGGCGAGCCACGTACAGGGTGGTAGCGGGAATTCCTTCACGTAGGGCCTCGAGAACGGAGTTACGCCCGGCCACCATATCGGAGCCGTGCTCCTTCTTCTTTTTGCGTGCTTGCTGCTGTGCCGCCCGCTTGAGTCGTTCTTGCTTTGCCTTGTACGCCTTGTGGTAGACGCGGTCTTCGGCCTTGGGCGTGGGGCCCTTACCGGCGAGCGCACGGCGTCCGTGCCCTCCGGTTCCTTTGCGAGCGCGTGATCCTGGTTTCGACATGACTAGTCCTTTAAGTGGTAGCGGAATCCATCCGCGGTGTCTTCGATGACAATGCCTGCTTGCGTGAGCTGATCGCGAATCGCGTCAGCGGTTGCGAAGTCTTTTTCCTTTTTGGCTTCGAGCCTGCGTGTGGCGAGTTCGGATACAAGCACGTCCAGCGCCTGGGCGGCGGCGTCTGCACTGTCACCGGTTTCTGCCCACGCTGGCCCGGTGGGGTTGATTCCCAACGTGTCGAGCATCGTTTCGACCGCCACCAGTGTGTGCGAAAGTTCTTCGCGGTTGGCTGACGCGCCGGCTTCCAAAAGTTTGTATCCCTGGCTGACATACTCAAAAACCACCGCGAGCGCCCGAGGTGTACTCAAGTCATCGTCCATGGCCTGAGCGAACTCTGGTGCCACGTGGCCGGATTCGTAGCCGGTCTCGAAGGACACGACGGCAGGTGCCGCGTCCCCAAGTTCGGTTCGGGCCCGCGTGAGGAAGTTTGAGATGCGTGTGACCGCCGCCTGTTGTTGTGCCACGTTCTCCCGGGTGAACTCCAGTTGAGATCGGTAGTGGCCCGAGGTGAGAAAGAAGCGCACGAGTAGTGGCGAGTATTCGTCAAACAGGTCGTGGGCAAAAATTGAGTTGCCCAAGGACTTGGACATCTTGTTGCCATCGACGCTCACCAACCCGGAGTGCATCCACAGGTTTGCGAACGGGTCTCCCGCCGCGTTGGACTGTGCCATTTCGTTTTCGTGGTGGGGGAAACGCAGATCGCGTCCGCCTCCGTGGATATCGAACTGCGCACCCAAGTATTTGGTGCTCATTGCCGAGCATTCAATATGCCAGCCGGGACGACCTCGGCCCCATGGCGTTTCCCATGACGCTGTCACGGGGTCCGAATCCTTGTGGCCCTTCCAGACCGCGAAGTCACGCGGGTCGCGCTTGCCACGCACGGGCGCGTCAGCTGCATCTTCCATGCTGTCTCGGTCTTGGCGGGTCAGCGATCCGTATTCGGGCCACGAGGCGGTGTCGAAGTACACATCCCCAGAGCCGTCTTGCGCGGGATACGCATGGCCTGCTTCGATGAGGCGGGCGATCAGGGCAATCATCTCGGGAATGTGCCCGGTTGCGCGTGGTTCGTAGGTAGGTGGTGCGACTCCGATTCGAGCGTATGCATCCGTAAACACTTGTTCGTAAAGGAACGCGTGGGCCCACCACGGGCGACCCTCATCAACGGACTTGGAGAGGATCTTGTCGTCAATATCGGTGACGTTCCGAACCAGGGTGACGTCAAAATTCCGGAAGGTCATCCAGCGACGCAACTGATCGAAAACAACTGCTGAACGCATGTGCCCAATGTGAGGAGCCCCCTGAACAGTGGCACCACATACGTAGAGGCTGGCACGCCCTGGGTTCACGGGAGCGAAAGGCTCTAGCTTGCGGGTCTTCGAGTTATACAGCTGAATCGTCACGCATCAAGTGTACTTAAACACTGAACTTGTCTACGATGTGGGATTGAATTACAAGGACGTGATTCACACTATATATTTCACGTTCTGTTGGCCCCGCGAAGTTCGCGGGGTTTAATCACGTGCATTGCACATTTCTGTGCAGTTTTACGGACAACACAGGTTTAAAAGGACAGTCGATGAAACAAGAAACTTCCTCTCAGCCGCGCCAGGTGTTTAACTCACAGTCGGCGTTCATCATGGCTGCGATTGGATCGGCCGTAGGGTTGGGAAACATTTGGCGCTTCCCATACGTCGCATATGAAAACGGTGGCGGCGCGTTTATTCTGCCTTATTTGATCGCGCTCCTCACCGTGGGAATCCCGTTTTTGTTCTTGGACTATTCGATCGGTCACAAGTTCCGTTCGTCCTCGCCTCTGAACTTTCGTCTTTTGAATCGCGGAACCGAGCCGATCGGCTGGGTTCATGTGGGAATCGCTTTTGTGATTGCCGTTTATTACGCGGTCATTATTGCGTGGGCTATTTGCTACACCTTCTTCTCTATCAATCAGACCTGGGGTGACGACGCGGAAACGTTCTTTGGCTCCACATTCCTTCAACAGTCGACGGAGTCCACGTTCAGTCTGCAACCGGTGCTGGGAGTTTTGCTCCCGCTTATTGCGGTGTGGGTCATCACGCTTCTCATCCTTGTGGGTGGTGTGCAAAACGGAATTGCGCGTGTGAGCAAGATTTTCTTGCCCGTCCTGATGGTGCTGTTTTTAGCATTGGTCGTTCGTTCACTCATGCTGCCGGGGGCAGCTGAAGGGCTCGACGCGTTCTTTACCCCTAACTTCAGCGCGCTGACGGACCCTCATGTGTGGATTGCCGCGTACGGTCAGATCTTCTTTTCACTATCAGTGGCGTTTGGGATCATGATCACCTACGCGTCGTACCTCAAACCGCGCACGAACCTAACCGGCTCTGGGATGGTCGTTGGATTCGCTAACTCCAGCTTCGAGATCTTGGCAGGAATTGGGGTTTTCGCGGCTCTGGGCTTCATGGCCCACCAGACGGGAACTCCTGTCAGCGACGCGGTTGCAGGTGGGCCGGGACTTGCGTTTGTTGCCTTCCCATCCCTCATTTCGCAAATGCCCGGCGGATCTATCTTCGGAATCCTGTTCTTCTTGTCCTTGGTGTTCGCCGGCCTGACATCCCTGATCTCGCTGGTTCAGGTCGTCACAGCGGCGGTTGCAGACAAACTTGGCATTTCACCCAAAACCTCAACCATTGTTTTTGGTGGTGTGATGGCAGTGGCGTCATGCGTCCTCTACCCCACAGTCACGGGTATGAGTGTGTTGGACGTGGTTGATGCGTTCATCAACAACTTGGGCATCGTGGGAATTGCTTTGGTTGTTCTCATTTGCCTGGCATGGGTGATCCGCACCCTGCCCATGTTGCGCGATCACCTCAACAAAGTCAGCAGCTTCAAAGTGGGCTGGACCTGGATGGCCTTGCTAGGTGTTGTCACCCCGCTGGTATTGGGTTACATGTTCATTTCGTCCACATATGACATGGCCACTAACGGCTACGGCGAATACCCCGGATGGTTCGTGGGCGTATTCGGCTGGGGCATGGTCGCCGGGCTCGTGGTTTTCGCAGTCGTCCTGTCGCTGATCCCATGGCGAAAGGGAACGGTTGAGGCAGCACGTGCGCACCACGATGAAGCTCAAAAAGAAATCAGTAGCGCAGACAATCAAGGAGACCCCGCATGAGCACACCTGCAATCATCATGATGGTTCTGGCCATCGCTACGCTGTGGGGTGGCTTGGGAGCTGCGATCGTACATTTGATGAGACATCCAGACGCTTCTGGAAGCTGAACGCGATTCCTACATAGACTGGCTTTAGACACATAGTCGATCACGCATAGGAGATGACGTGCCCACGACAGTTAAAGGCGTTGTTGCTAAAGCCAAAGGACAGCCGGTCGAACTCGTTGACATTGTGATTCCGGACCCTGGACCAGGCGAAGTCGTAGTCGACGTGAAGTCGTGCGGTGTGTGCCACACAGACTTCCACTATCGCGAAGGCGGGATCGGTGACAACTACCCGTACCTGTTGGGCCACGAATCCGCAGGAGTCGTAGCCCAGGTAGGCGAAGGTGTCACAAATGTGAAGCCCGGCGACTTCGTTGTTCTCAACTGGCGTGCGATCTGTGGTGAGTGTCGCGCGTGCAAGCGAGGCGAACCGTGGTATTGCTTCGACACCCACAACGCAACGCAGAAGATGACTCTCACTGACGGAACCGAACTCGAAGCCGCTCTGGGGATCGGCAGTTTCGCAGACAAGACCTTGGTCGCCGCTGGCCAATGCACCAAAGTCGAAGAAACCGATCCGGCAGTCGCGGGTCTCCTGGGCTGCGGCGTCATGGCCGGCCTGGGAGCGGCCATTAACACCGGCGGAGTCACCCGCGGCAAATCGGTCGCAGTGATCGGTTGCGGAGGCGTGGGAGCAGCCGCTGTTGCAGGAGCACGTCTAGCCGGCGCTTCCCCCATCATCGCGCTCGACTTTGACGACCGGAAACTCCAGTGGGCAAAAGACCTGGGCGCCACTCACACGATCAACTCGAGCGACCTCGGCGAGGATGACATAGTCAAAGCCGTCCAAGAACTCACCGGTGGCTTTGGTGCCGACGTCGTCATCGACGCGGTCGGTGTGCCAGACACGTGGCGCCAGGCATTCTATGCCCGTGACCTCGCGGGAACTGTGGTTCTCGTGGGTGTTCCTACCCCTGAAATGGAACTCACCGTGCCACTGCTCGACGTCTTTGGCCGAGGTGGTTCGCTGAAGTCCAGCTGGTATGGCGACTGCCTTCCTGAACGCGACTTCCCCATGTACATCGACCTTTTCAAACAAGGACGCCTGCCACTGGACAAATTCGTCTCTGAACGCATCACCATTGACCAAGTAGAAGACGCATTTGCCAAAATGGGACGCGGAGAAGTCCTACGATCGGTGGTTATCAATGACAGCACGAATTGAACGCCTCATCACGTCCGGCACGTTTTCGCTTGACGGCGGAACGTGGGACGTGGACAACAATGTGTGGGTTGTGGGGGATGATGCCGAGGTCGTTGTCGTCGATCCTGCCCACGACCCTGAGCGCGTGTCTGACCAGGTGGGAACGCGTTTTTGTGAACGTATTCTGCTCACGCACGGCCACGACGACCATATCCGCTACGCGCTTGAGACAAAGGACGCGTTGGGTGGAATCCCCGTATGTCTGAACTCGGAAGACTCCATGTTGTGGGACGCTGTTTTCCCCGACGTTGAGCCCGATGAAAACATCTCCAGCGGCAACACGTTCAGCATCGCCGGGCTCGAGTTACAAGCCCTGCACACTCCGGGCCACTCCCCCGGATCCACGTGCTTCTTCATCGAAAACGGACTCACGCTCGCCCAGTTGCCAAACGACCTCGGGCAGGCTGTAGACCAACTTCGCGAGGAGCTAGGTGAGAACGCCAGCGCTCCGGTTCTACTGTCCGGCGACACGCTGTTCGCTGGCGGCCCGGGAGCCACGGGACGGTCGTATTCGTCCTTTGAAACCATCATTGATTCGATCCGTTCCACACTGTTTGAGCTCCCGGACTCAACGGTGGTTCTGACAGGTCACGGCGACGCCACCACAATCGGTGCTGAACGCCCTCACCTGAGCGAATGGATCGCCCGCGGGCACTAACCCCACTAAACTGTCTATATCGACTTTCATGAACAAGGGAGTTAGCGTCCGTGGTTGACCAATATCCAATCCTCACCATCCTTCCGCCCGTCATCGCAATTCTCAGTGCGATCATCACTCGGCGGGTCCTTGTAAGTCTCGGGTTGGGTGTGGTTCTCGCTGCTCTTCTCGTCGAGAACTTCAATCCGCTTGGCACGCTGTCACAAATTTGGTCAGCATTCGCCGTTATCTTTTGGGACTCAGAAGCGGGTCGTGTGAACACCGACCAGGTATTCAACCTGATCTTCTTGGTGGTCTTAGGCGTCATCACGGCTTTGGTGCTCATGGCCGGGGGTACCGAGGCGTTTTCGGACTGGGCAGTTAAACACATCAAATCGCGCCGTGGAGCCAAACTGCTCGCCGCGTTCTTAGGAATCGCCATCTTCATCGATGACTATTTCAACGCGTTGGCCGTGGGACAGGTCGCCCGCCCGGTATCTGACCGGTTCAAGGTTTCGCGCGCGAAACTCGCGTACATCATCGACTCGACTGCTGCGCCTGTTTCGGTCCTTGCGCCGTTTTCCAGTTGGGGCGCGTCGATTATTGGACTCATGGCCCCCATCATCGCGGCGGCCGCGGTAGCGCCCAACGGTGTCATGGGCTTCTTGGGAGCCGCGGCCGCTAACTATTACGCGATAGGCGCGATTGTGGCGGTGTTCCTGGTCATCCTGTTCAGCCTGGAAGCCGGACCCATGCGACGTGAAGAGCGCAGGGCACTGGCCAAGGGTGAAATGTTCGCAAAAGACGCCGAGATCCCCGGTGAACTTTCCGAAGATCTCCCGGTCTACCGCCCCGGGGCGCTCCGTTCTTTGATTGTTCCGTTTGTGTTCTTGGTTGTTGGTGTAATCGGCGCCATGTTCGTGACCGGGTACATGGAAAGCGGAAGCGCCAACCCCATGGACATGCTTGCCTCAACCCTGGTGCCTAACTCGCTTCTCTACGGAGGCATTGCGGGTCTGATCGCTGCCGTGTTCTACTACTTCCGCTACACACGTAACCACGACAAGTTCAACGCTGGAACGCTGTTCCAAGGAATAGCCGAGGGCACCAAGTCCATGCTTCCGGCAATCTACATCTTGATCCTCGCGTGGATGTTGGGAACTGTGGTCGAAGCTTTGGGAACCGGTGAGTACCTGGGCGGGCTCGTTGAGAATGCGGGAATCCCCACCCAGTGGCTGGTTCCGCTCATGTTTGTCATTGCGGCAGCGATGGCGTTTGCTACTGGAACGTCCTGGGGTTCGTTTGGTCTGCTGATTCCACTTGCCGGTGACATCCTGCTGGCAGTGGGGGCAACCGACATGGTGATCCCTGCCCTGGGCGCCGTTCTTGCCGGTGCGGTCATGGGTGACCACTGCTCACCTATTTCTGACACCACCATTTTGTCGTCCACGGGTGCCGGCTGTGAAGTGGTCACTCACGTGCAAACGCAGCTTCCATACGCCCTGGCAACGGCAGTGGCCGCTCTTCTGGGTTATGTCTCCGTAGCGCTCACGCACCAGGTGTGGGTAGGTATGATCGTCACGCTTGTGGTTCTCACCGGCCTGATCCTAGCTGGTGTGTGGCGATGGACGCGTTTGGAAAAGATTCACGGCTTCGAACTTGATGAAGAACCTATGGCCTCCGAAGCGAGCGAAGCATAGTTTCACGTAAAGGACTAGTGCATGACAGCGTGCTCTGACTTTTTTGATGAGCCTCTTCCTGGGACTGCCCTTGAGGCGACCCGGTGGGTATGTGTGGAGTTCAGCCACGGCTGGGGGCATGATGCTTTGGACGGCCATGCCTTGGGCGAGGAACTTGCTTCCCGAATCAAAGCCCACATGAACGCGCACAACGCGCGGTTCCAGTTCATTCGCGAACCTGGCGCTGGCGGTCAAGACTCAGGCGGTCACCGCGTCCTCATCGCCGAGTCGGCTCCGGGCCGGGAAGCTCTGTACTCCACCACTATCGGCAGCGTCGAGGACCTTTTATCCTTGAACCTGTCCCATCCGGAATCGATTCCGGGCGCAACTGCCCTCGCCTCCCCCGTCGCCCTGATCTGCACGCATGGCAAGCGCGACGTGTGCTGTGCACTCAAAGGTCGCCCGGTTGCAGCGCTCCTTTCGCAGCACGCCAGCGGGTCAACGGACGGTGCAGACGCGCCGGAAACCACCTCGGCCCGGGTATGGGAAACCAGCCACACGGGCGGGCACCGGTTCGCACCTGCCATGATCGTCCTCCCTTGGGGATTCACGTACGGGCGGGCGAGCGCGCAAGCGGCACGCCAGATCTGGGATCTGGCGGTTGATGGTCAGGTTGAGTTGGATCTGCTGCGTGGGCGCAGTGCGTTTTCGAAGCCGGGGCAGGCCGCCGAGGTGGCAGTGCGGTCTCGCTTTCACCTCACCGGGGTTGCCGATGTGGTTGCGGTGGAGAACACGAGCGAGTCGGTGTTCCGGGTCGTGTGCGCAGATGGAAACGCCCACTCGGTTGAGGTTGTGCAGACAGTGAGCGACTTACCCGCGCGTCCTGCAACGTGCGGCAAGGGTAATAAAGAGGTCAAGGTTTTTCGCGCTCGACTTTTGTGAGCGAGTCTGTGTGAGAGGCGTCGGTAACGATCCTTAACCACGGATTAAACAACGTGTAACCAGAATCACCGTTTTCACATTTTAGACTCATAGAGTCCTCAAAATCTCTACGAAAAGAGCCTCTGAGATGCGAATTCGCACCCTTGCCGCCGCTGTTACAGCGTGCGCGATCACTGGAAGCCCGGTAGTTGCACTGGCGCAGCCGGCACCGGAAAACCTTGACCTGAGTTTCCTTGCAACAACCGACGTGCACGGACACATTTACGACTTCGACTACTTCACAGACCAGCCGTACCCTTCCGACGACTCACTTGGCCTGACCCACGTGAACTCAATCGTGAAGAAGGTCCGCGCTGACCGTGGAGCCGACAAGGTTTTCGTCTTCGACAACGGTGACAGCATCCAGGGCAGCCCGCTCACCAGCTACTACGCCAACCAGGAAAACATCCTGAAGACTGGCAAAGAGCACCCCATGGCTACCGCGAACAACATGATCGGCTATGACGCTCAGGTTGTCGGTAACCACGAATTTAACTACGGGCTCGAGTTCCTTGAGCGTTACCAGAGTCAGGTCGACTTCCCACTTGTGGGCGCAAACGTCATTGACGACGCGACCGGCGAACCGATGTTTGACCCGTACACCATCGTTGAACGTGAAATTGACGGGAAGACCGTCAAGGTGGGTGTCGTTGGTGTGACGCCTCCCGGCTCTGCAGTGTGGGACAAGCAGCACCTAGACGGCAAGGCGCACTTCGATGACATCGTGTCCTCTGCGAAGAAGTGGGCTCCTAAGGCGAAAGAAGCCGGCGCTGACGTCGTGGTCGCCCTCGCCCACTCCGGTAAGGACCCGGAAGGTTCCACATGGAACCCCAAGGCAAAGACGGACGACCTTGCCACCTCGGTCGCCCGCGAGGTACCCGACATTGACATTGTGATCGCAGGTCACTCTCACCAGGATGAGCCTGAAGAGTACGTCAAGCAGGTAGACGGCACTCAGGCACTGGTGACGCAGCCTAAGTTCTGGGCTCGTTCCGTCTCCGAGGTGGGCCTCTCCCTGGTGCCAAACGACAAGGGAGGCTTCGAGGTTGACTGGTCGGAAGACAACAAGCCCAAAGTCACCCCGCACTACTCGGGAGAAGCGCCTGAGGACCAGGAACTCAAGGACGCGCTGAAGGTTCCACACGAAAAGACCATCAAGCACGTGAACAAAGTGGTTGGTCAGGCGACCGAAACCATGAGCGCAAAGACCTCGCGTTACGAAGACACCGCAATCGTGGACTTCATTTCCCACGTGCAGGCCGACACTGTTCGCAATGCCCTCAAGGACAGCGAATACAAGGACTTGCCGGTGATTTCGCAGGCGTCACCATTTAGCCGTACCGCAGAGTTCAAGAAGGGCGATGTCACGATCCGCGACGTTGCCGGCCTGTACGTGTACGACAACACGCTGTCGGGTGTGAAGATCAACGGTAAGCAGCTGCGTGAATACCTCGAATGGTCGGCGCGCTACTTCAAGCAGGTCGACGAAGGCGCCGAGTTCAACCCTGAAGAAGTCACCAACGCGCCAGACACGGAACGCGGACGTGACATTCCAGACTACTCATACGACGCTGTCACCGGTTTGAAGTACGACATCAACATTTCCAAGCCGGTTGGCGAGCGCATCGAGAACCTGCGTTTGGAAGATGGCTCTGAGCTCAAGGACTCCGACGAGTTCATCATGGCGATCAACAATTACCGCGCGTCCGGTGGTTCGGGTTACCCGGTAAGTGACCTGCCCGAGGTGTACAACGACCAGATTGCGATCCGCGAGGCGATCGTCGACTGGACTGTGAAGAACAAGACCATCGACCCCAAGGACTTCTTTGTCGAAAGCTGGTGGCTGACCTCGTCGACCCGCCCAGTTGAAGACGAACCTGGCGAAGAAAAACCAGGTGAGGAAAAGCCTGGCGAAGAAAAACCAGGTGAGGACAAGCCTGGTGAAGACAAGCCAAGCGAGGACCCAACTGAAGGCTCACCAACTGACAAGCCTTCCGAGGACGCTCCTTCGCAGAAGCCGGGTGACGACTCCAACGATTCTGACGGCTCTGACAACGAAGCTGGCAATGATTCCTCGAACCCGCTGCCACGTACAGGTGCGCAGATCGGTGTTGCGTTGGGCGTCGGTGTTGCCCTCCTTGCAGCAGGTGCCGTGATCTCGGTAGCTACTCGTCGCAAGAACTAAGCAACCACGAAAAACTGAATAGCATAGGCGGGGCTGATCAGAGATCAGCCCCGCCTTCACGTCATTGGTCCCGGTTATACCTGGTCAGTCGTCGCCTTGAACAAAGCGGTACCCCATGCCCGGTTCCGTAATGAAGTACTTTGGCGTTGCAGAATCAACTTCGAGCTTCTGCCTAATTTGTGACATGTAGACGCGCGCGTAGTTGCTTTCCTTTTCATAGCCCTTTCCCCATACGTGTGTCAGTAGTTCTTCCCGGCGGACCAAACGATTAGGGTGGCGTGCCAAGTAGCCGACGATCTTCCACTCGTGTGGGGTCAGACTCACCTGTTCTCCTGACACCGCCACGATGTTGCGGGCCAGGTCAATCGACAACCGGCCGTCGGAGGTGACGACGACCGGTTCGGCCGTTTCTTGCGGAACACGACGCAAGTTTGCTCGCAGTCTGGCCAACAACTCACCTAACGCGAATGGCTTAGTGACGTAGTCGTCAGCACCGCGGTCTAAAGCCTCGATTTTTGATTGCGTTTCATGTCGCGCTGTCACCACGATGATCGGAACTTGTGACCAACCTCGGATTCCGTCAATGACGTCTAAACCGCTCATGTTCGGAAGTCCAAGGTCAAGCAAAATAGCTTCGATCGGGTGATCTGACGCCAAGGTAAGCGCCTGCTCCCCCGTGTTAGCAGTAAGCACCTTGTAGCCACGCGCAATGAGATTTACTGCCATTGCACGAGACAGGGTCGGGTCGTCCTCAACAATGAGAATCACAGCGTACTCCTTGTCGTCATGTGATCTGATACAAACGGTGCGGGAGTGACTTTTCCGATGGGCAGAGACAGAACCATCGTGAGTCCACCTCCAGGGGTGTCATCGGCGACAAGTTCGCCACCGATTCCTTCGGCTAGCCCTTTCGCGACGGCAGCGCCTAGCCCAAGTCCACGCGAGTTGGTGGTGTCACCCAGCCGAGTAAACGGGGTAAACAGTTGTTGTTTCGCTTCATCGCTGAGACCCGGGCCAAAGTCAATGACACGAATTGCTACTCGGTCTCCCTCTCGCGCCGCATCGATCTTCACTCCATTTCCTGTATGTTTAGTGGCGTTCGACAACAGGTTTTCCAGAATGCGCTCCACCAAACTTGCGTCGGTTTTGACCAGCGGCAGGTCGTGGGGAACCGCAATTTCAAGCGGTTCAGGTTTCAAAGTGGGGTCCATGTGATCGACAGTGCGGGCCACCAGTTCGTTGGGCCCAATAACGGATTCGTTGATACTGAGTGTGTTCGTTTGCACTCGTGACATGTCCAAAAGGTCAGCCACGATCCTGTCGAGCCGATCAGAGGATGCTTCAATCGAACGCAACAGCTCAGCTTGCAGATCTTTTGGCAGGTCCACATCATCGAGAAGTAGACCGGAAACTGAGGTTTTAATCGTTGCCAGCGGCGTCCGCAGATCGTGTGAAACGGCACTGAGTAATGCTGTACGAATCGCGTTCGCAGCTTCCAACTGGCGGGCTTGCAAGCGCGCTTCAGTCAGCTGCGTCTGAGTCATGAGACCAACGAGACGTCCCGTGTACGCGTCCAATACTCTCTGTTCACTCGCATTGAGCGGGCGCCCTGCCAACAGAAGTACGTGGTGGTCATCCAGAGTAAACGTCTCATCGGCTTCGTTTGCTGACGTGAGCTCCTTCCCCGAACGGTATTCCGTTACAAGACTCTTGTTGTCGTCGAAGTAGCCCAAGGTGACGCTGTATTGGCCAAATGCTTGAGAGATCTTGTCCAGAATGGCCTGGATATCAACACCTTCGCGAATCACTGATCCTGCCAGTTCGGTCATGAGCTGTGCGTTAGCACGAGCCGTTCGTGCTTCTTGCGTCCTCCGCGCGGCCCCGTCAACAACACGTGCCACGAGAGCTGCAACCACGATGAACACGAACAACAAGAAGATGTTTTCCGGTTCAGCGATCGACATGGTGTGCAAAGGCTCAGTGAAGAACCAGTTGAGTAATCCGGTTCCCACAACAGCGGATGCGAGCGCCGGCCACAGTCCCCCGACAAGGGCAACAACCACAACCACCAGGACATAAGCCATGCTCAAGGTGGAAAACGCGACCACTTCATGAGCCTCTGAAATTCCCATCGCTGTAATGCCTGCGATACACACACCGGCCAAAATCCATGCGCTGACCGTGCGTGCTACAGACAGGTTTCGCCGAGGTCGTCGTCGCGGTGGTTGTGGTTCACCGGCTCCGTGGTTCGTCACGATATGGACGTCGATGTCTCCCGCACCGTCGATGATGCGTGAGCTCGTTGGCCGCGATAGTAGCTTCTTGTACCACGGCGTTCGCGAAGATCCGATGACCAGCTGGGTGGCGTTGATGGTATTGGCAAACTCCAAAAGAGTTTCCGCGTAGTCTTCACCCGATAGAGTGTGCCACGTACCTCCAAGGGATTCCGTCAACGCTCTCGCCTGTTGAATCTCTGTATCAGCCATGAGAGGCGCACCATCCGTGGGAACGATGTGAACAACCACAAGTTCACGCCCAGCCATACGTCCCACGATTCGCATACCTCGGCGAATCAAAGTGGGCACGTGTGGTCCTCCAGCAACTGCGACCAGGATGCGTTCACGTGCAGGCCAGGTGGAGTGGATGCCTTCTTCGTTCCGGTACTTCGCTAGACCCTCATCGACTTGATCGGCAAGCCACAGCAGCGCGAGTTCGCGAAGCGCTGTGAGGTTCCCTTTCCGGAAAAACCGCGAAAGGGCAGCATCAGCAGCGGCTGGCTTGTAGATCTGACCTCGGCGTAGGCGGATGCGCAGGGCGTCCGGACTTAAGTCGATGAGTTCGATGTCGTCAGCATCGCGCAAAACCGCGTCGGGAATGGTTTCGTTCTGGACATGCCCCGTAATGTCAGCGACAACGTCGTTAAGCGATTCCACGTGCTGGATGTTTACCGTCGAAATCACGTCGATTCCGGCGTTGAGAATCCTTTCCACGTCCTGCCAACGCTTGCGTGAGCTTTCCGCTCCCACGATCGTGTGTGCAAGCTCATCGACGAGCACTACTTCCGGGCGCCGTTCCAGGATCGCGTCAACGTCGAGCTCGTCATATTCAGATCCTCGATAGAGAACCTTTTTAGTTGGGATAAGTTCCAAGCCTTCAACCTTGGCAGCTGTCCCGGCGCGTCCGTGCGTGTGGACAACGCCAACAACCACGTCGGTTCCAGACTTCGACAAGGAGTGGGCTTCCTCCAACATTGCGTAGGTTTTGCCCACTCCCGGAGCGGCACCCAAGAAAACCTTGAGCGATCCGCGGCGTCCGTTCATTTCAGCCCTTTGCCTTAACCACGTCCAGGTTGAGGGTGTTGACGTTCACTCGTGGACTACCTATAAATCCGAAGATCGACCCGTATGAGTTCTTCTCAACAAGTTCTTCGACTTTGTCGACCGATAGTCCCGAGTTTTTCGCAACACGTTCAATCTGAATGTGAGCATACTCCTTGCTGATATGTGGATCTAGACCTGAGCTGCTCGCTGTTACGGCGTCGGCTGGAACCTCGGCCGGATCGACATTATTTTCTGCAGCGATCGACTTCTTGGTTTCTTCGATGGTTTTCTGCAACTCGTCGCCTACTGGGCTGAGGTTGGAACCACCGGAGGACATTCCGTCGTAGTCACCGGATGATAGACGAGGGTGAAACAGACTTGGGTCATCCGAGGTGTCTTGTCCAATGAGTTTTGAACCGACAGCCTGGCCGTTGTACTCCAAAAAAGAACCGTCCGCACCGTTGGCGTTAAGTCGCCCTACTAGCCAGGTCGCTCCGGGGTAGATGAGCCCCAGAAAGACCAGCAAGACCAGTAATGTGCGGGTTGCTTGAACGGTAGCCGAAACTACCCCTGCGGTTTTCTGTGCCATGAGACTTTCCTTTAGAAACCAGGTAGAAGCGAAACAATCATGTCGATGATCTTGATGCCGATAAAGGGAACGACAAATCCGCCCAGTCCGTACACAACGAGATTGCGGCGTAATAGCTGGTGCGATGTTCCGGGAACGTATTTCACACCGCGGAGCGCTAGAGGAATTAGCAACACAATGATGATCGCGTTGAAGATCACCGCAGATGTGATTGCTGACTCTGGCGAGGACAGGCGCATGATGTTCAGAACATCGAGGCCGGGGAATGCCACCACGAACATAGCCGGCACGATTGCAAAGTATTTTGCGATGTCGTTCGCGATCGAGAACGTCGTAAGGGCACCGCGGGTGATCAAGAGCTGTTTACCGATCTCCACGATCTCAATGAGCTTGGTAGGGTCGGAGTCCAGATCAACCATGTTTCCGGCTTCTTTCGCGGCCTGAGTACCGGTATTCATGGCTACACCCACGTCAGCTTGGGCCAGTGCGGGAGCGTCATTCGTTCCGTCACCGGTCATCGCCACCATGTTTCCGCCTTTTTGTTCGCGACGGATCAGTGCCAGCTTGTCTTCCGGTTTAGCTTGAGCCAGAAAGTCGTCGACGCCAGCTTCACGTGCAATTGCTCGAGCTGTCAGTTCGTTGTCACCTGTGATCATCACGGTGCGGATACCCATCGAGCGCAAGGTTTTGAAGCGTTCGACCATACCCTCTTTGATGATGTCTTTCAGATGAATGGTCCCCAGGACTTGGCGTTTCCCGTTTTCTTCTTCTGCTACGACGAGTGCTGTACCACCGTCATTCGAAATGCGGTCAATCGCTTGCTTGACATCGTCACCAACCTTCACGCCAGACTGCTCGACCCATTTGACCATTTCAGTAGCAGCACCCTTGACGACTTGGTGATTTTTCGACAGTTTGACACCACTCATTCGAGTTTCTGCACTGAACGGAATGAACTCCGCTTGAGCAAAATCAGCTTCCGGAACTTCTTTTAACCCAAGACCGTCCTGGGCCAGTACCACGATCGAACGCCCTTCGGGAGTTTCGTCGGCAAGTGAGGACAGCTGAGCCTTGCGTGCCAACTCGATCTCCGAGACTCCTTCTGCTGCGACAAAGGCTGTGGCTTTTCGGTTACCGACCGTGATGGTTCCGGTCTTGTCCAACAGCAACGTTGTCACGTCGCCGGCAGCTTCCACGGCTTTTCCCGAGGTGGCAAGGACGTTGCGCTTGATCAACCGGTCCATACCCGCAATCCCAATTGCAGACAAAAGAGCACCAATCGTCGTTGGGATCAGACACACCAGCAACGCAATCAGCACGGTGATCGGTTGCTGAGCGTTCGAGTAGTTCGCCATTGGAACCAAGGTGAGAACAACAAGGACGAAAATCAGCGTCAGCACGGACAGGAACGCGCTCAGAGCAAGTTCATTTGGCGTCTTCTGACGGCTTGCACCTTCCACCAAACCAATCATGCGGTCGATGAACGTGTTTCCCGGTTCCGAGGTGATTCTCACCTCAATGGTGTCGGACAGTACGCGTGTACCACCTGTAACGGCCGAGCGGTCACCGCCGGATTCGCGAATCACTGGCGCCGACTCCCCCGTGACCGCCGATTCGTCCACGGTTGCCGCCCCTGCGATTACATCGCCGTCGCCTGGGATTGTTTCACCTGCAGAGACGATGACAACGTCACCGGGTCGCAAGGACGAAGATGGAACTTCTTCGATCTCTCCACTGGGGCGTCGCACACGTCCAGTCGATGCCGTCTGGGTCTTTCGAAGCGCGTCGGCTTGGGCTTTACCCCGCCCTTCGGCAACCGCCTCGGCCAGGTTCGCAAAAACCACGGTCAGGAACAGCCAGATTGCCAACGTAAACGTGAACAGGCTGGGGTGAATGAACCCGAGGACGAGAGTGATGGCCGCACCAACCTCCACGATGAACATCACGGGGGTTCGAACCATGGTCGCGGGGTTGAGTTTGCGGAGCGCCTGGGGCAACGATGCCAGAATCAGCTTTCCACTGATTCCAGAGTGTGCCGAGGCGGTATTCCGGGTTTCAGTTTCAGTTTCCTGAATCTGAGTGGTCATGACATGAACCTTTCAGCAAGAGGTCCGAGAGCAAGTGTCGGAAGGAAGGACAGGCCGGTAATCAGTAAAGCTGTTCCGGCCATGACAACCGAGAAAAGAGGAGTATCGGTGGGTAGTGTTCCCTTGGTTTTTGCCACTGGGGCTTGAACAGACAAACGTCCGGCAAGGCAAAGCACCAGCGCAATTGGGACGAAGCGACCCAAGAGCATTGCGAAACCAAGCGCAACGTTAAAGAACGGGGTGTTTGCGTTGAGACCAGCAAACGCTGACCCATTGTTGTTACCTGCCGACGTGAACGCGTAGAGAACTTCGCTCAAGCCGTGTGGGCCAAAGTTGGCCAATGAGTCACGGGTTGATGGAAGCGCGATTGCGAGACCCGTACCAAGCAGTACAACAACAGGCACGACGAGCGCGTACATGCTGATGAGCTTGACTTCGGTGGGCCCGATTCGTTTGCCCATATATTCCGGGCTACGGCCCACCATGAGTCCGCTGATGAAGACTCCGATGATCGCGACAACAAGCATTCCATACAGGCCCGATCCCACGCCACCAGGGGAAATTTCACCCAAAAGCATGTTGAAGATCAAAAGACCACCGGAAAGCGGTTCGTATGACGAGTGCATAGAGTCTACTGCGCCGGTTGACGTCAGCGTGGTGGCTGTAGCAAAAAGCGTCGATCCCAGAATTCCGAAGCGGGTTTCTTTTCCTTCCATTGCAGCCAGGTTGTTGTCTGCGAAGCTCATCTGAAGGGCAGTGAGGCTCACAAGTGAACCGATGGCCAGAATCGCCATCGCACCAAGTACCGTATAGCCCTGACGCTTGTCACCAACCATGACGCCGTAGGTGCGTGGGAGTGCAAACGGGATCAACAGAATGAGGAACACCTCAAGGAGGTTGGTCCAACCGTTAGGGTTCTCAAAGGGGTGGGCGGAGTTCGCGTTGAAGAAACCACCACCGTTGGTGCCCAATTCTTTAATGGCTTCTTGGCTCGCGACCGGTCCACCTGGAATGGTTTGTTGGCCACCAGCCAGTGTCTGTACGACTTGCGAGCCGTTGAAGTTCTGGATTGCCCCACCCAGAATCAAAAGCACTGCACCTATAAAAGCGATGGGCAAAAGAATACGGAGGCAACAGCGAACGAGGTCAACCCAGAAGTTCCCCAATTTATCGGTTTCGCGGTATGCGATCGCACGAATAAGCACGATAGCCACGACGATTCCAACGGCTGCCGAAATGAAGTTCTGGAAGTTCTGAGCCAGCATCTGGGTCAGATGGCTCATGGTGGTTTCGCCACCGTACGACTGCCAGTTGGTGTTAGTCACAAATGACGTGGCTGTGTTCCACGCTTGATCCGCAGACACTGGCCCCAGTCCCATGTTCATGGGGAGCCACTGCTGAATCCGCTGGAGAATGTACATTCCCAGAACGGAAAGTGCGGAGAGCACCAGAATATTTCGCAGGTACATCTTCCACGTGTGTTGTGCCTCAGGGTTCACACCTGCAAGGCGGTAAATGAAGCGTTCAATCTTCAAGTGTTTCGCACTCGTGAATGTGTGCGCCATGTAGTTGCCCATTGGTACATGCACAACGGCAAGCAGGGCGACCATCAACGGAAGTTGCAAAAGTTCCACTGTCAGTCGAACCTTTCAGGACGGATGAGAGAGTAAAAAACGTAAGCCGTTGTGACGGAACAAAACGCTAACCAGACGATGTCTACGAGGCTCATAGTTTGTTCACCGCCCAACCGAACACACCGACGGCAGCGAAAAACGCCACGGTGAGTGCAATGAAGAGGATGTCTAACACGATTCAGCTTTCTGAGGCATTTCAGAATCCGCGTCGATTCACCTCGGCGCGAAGCCACTCAGTTGAGTGACAGTGAATATCAAAACGCACCCGCACGTTGGGCACTGCGGGTCCTTACGCTTTCTTTACACCTGGCCAGAAATTCTTTACACGCTCTTAATGAGGTGCGCTTTAGGGTGGCGCTACCTCGCAGGGCTTAAATAGGGAATTACTGAGCCCGGTAGACCAGGGCGGTAGCAATGGCAGCCACGCCCTCACCTCGGCCGGTTAAACCCAAGCGGTCAGTCGTTGTCCCGGAAACATGAACGGTGGCCCCTGCGGCTTCACTGAGCACACGTTGCGCTTCGACCCGCCGCGTACCAATTTTGGGTCGGTTGCACACTGCCTGCACGCTGATATTGCCAATCTCAAAATCAGCAAGCCTGACGATTCGCGCGGCTTCGCGCAAGAGAGTGCATCCGCTGGCGCCGGCAAACTCGGGGCGGTCTGTGCCAAAGTGTGCGCCCAAGTCACCGACGCCGGCTGCAGAAAAGATGGCGTCGCAACACGCGTGAGCTACCGCATCGGAGTCGGAGTGACCTTCCAGCCCCACGACACCTTCCCACAATAGACCTGCCAGCCACATGGGCCGGTCGGGGTTGTCGCTTATAGCGTGGACGTCTACACCGATTCCTACCTGGGGAACAATCACGTGTCTTCCTTCCGTCCGCACAACATACGCGCGAGTTCAAGGTCCAGCGGGTGGGTGATTTTAAACGCTTCATGGGACCCCTCGACGCCTACCGAGGGGATCCCCATCGTTTCAAGCAAGCTTGCATCGTCGGTCATTTGCGTTGACGTGCCGCGTGCAAACCGGTCGTGCGCTGCCACCAAGTCATCAAACGTGAATCCTTGCGGTGTTTGCACGGCCCGCAACCGGGCGCGCTCTACGGGAGCTCCCAAGGGCGCGACTTCCTCACGCTGTTGTGACGTTAGCATTCGCACGGTGTCAGATACCGGGAGCACCGGGACCACGTTCCGGTGTCCGGCACAGAGCGCGGTGAGCACGCGGTCAAACACACGCCGAGGTGTCAGAGGCCTGGCGGCGTCATGAACCAGCGCGTATGTGGGTTTGCCGTCGATAGCTGCGAGTGCATTCCGTACTGACTCTGTGCGTTCCGTTCCGCCGATCACCGTCTGAACGTTTGGCTGCGTGCGGAACATGTCTAGCGCGCGGGCTTTAAGGTCTCGTGGCACCGCGATGACAACCAGCTCGATACCTGCGTTGAATACACCAGCAACAGCGTGTTCGAGGAGAGTGCGACCCCCTAAAGGAACAAATGCTTTGGGGGTTTCTAACCCCAATCGAGTTCCAGACCCTGCCGCTGGAATGATCGCCACCGTCTCCATATGCGCAACTCTAGTCCACGTGTACATACAAAAATGGGGGCGACGTCACGTCACCCCCATTTACTTCTTCACTTTTATGAAGCGAGAACCTTTTCCAGCATTGCTTCGGCTTCGGTCTCTTCTTTTTCTTCTGCCAGAGCCAGCTCCGACACGAGCACCTGACGAGCCTTGGCAAGCATGCGCTTTTCACCTGTGGAAAGACCGCGGTCCTGTTCGCGACGCCACAGGTCACGAACGACCTCGGCTACCTTAATAACGTCACCGGACTGGAATTTTTCGAGGTTCGCTTTGTAGCGACGTGACCAGTTGGTTGGTTCTTCAGTAACTTCAGCACGCAAGACCTGGAAGACTTTTTCCAAACCTTCTTCGCCCACAACATCGCGGACACCCACGAGGTCGCAATTTTCAGCGGGGACTTCAATCGTTAGGTCGCCGTGTGAGACCTGCAGTTTCAAGTAAAGTTTGTCTTCGCCCTTGATCGTGCGGGTCTTAATTTCTTGGATTGTCGCCGCTCCGTGATGCGGATAAACAACAGTGTCGCCGACCTGAAAACTCATCTTATTTTTTCCCCTTTCGCGGACTTTCAGTTTAGCATGACGCACAACACAACCGCGAAGTGATGTCCGAAATGCGCAACAAAGCTCATCTCCTGTGATAGGTTGCCCGGTTGTATCAGCGGCGCACGCAACTCGGAAAGTGACCCATAGTTTCTACGCGCGATGAAAAACAGGTAACATACACGGTGTTCCTTAAGAATTTGTTGCGTACCACTTTGAGGAGTATGTGAACGTGAAACGGCTAACCCGCGCCGCTGTCGCAGCCGCAGCGATTGCCCTTGTTGTCCCTGTCAGCGGTTGCGCGGCCCTGTTGTCGAACCAGCAGACTCACAATTACATCTACCATGGCGGTGACGGCGCGTGGGCATCAATTGGCGGAGTCGAATTCCGTGGCATTCTGCTCATCGCAAACGAAGACAACTCCCAAGCACAGCTCTTCTACACCATTGTGAACAACTCCAATGGCCCAGCAAAGATCACCCTCAAGGTTGGCGACTACCAGAAGCAGATCAAGCTCAAGAAGGGCGCACGCATCGTTCAGAACCCGCAGTCGCCTGACTCGAATGGCGAAGAAGCGGTTGTCAAGGGTCTCAACGCCAAGGTTGGCGAACAGGTTGAGGTTGAAGTCAGCGCAAACGGCATGGAAAAGACTGTGCGCGCACAGGTGCTGAACGCCGAACACTGGTACTACGAAGACGCCCAGCCTAAAGGAAGCTCATCAACCGGTGCTCCAGCTGAAGGCGCAACCGCATCACCCGAAGAAGGCGCTACCCAAGCTCCTGCCCAAGGTGAAGCCACCCCAGCTCCCGAAGAAACCGAAGGACAGTAAGTACACATAAGTACACAACTGCAGACGGTTCAAACTCCGGTGGCCTAGGTAAGGCAAAGATTGCTTACCTAGGCCACCGGTGTTTTACGCTTCGAACTTGTACCCCAGGCCACGCACAGTGACCAGTAGCTTAGGTTCAGACGGAGTTTCTTCGATCTTGGCACGCAAACGCTTGACGTGAACATCCAGGGTCTTGGTGTCGCCCACGTAGTCCTGTCCCCAGATTCGGTCGATGAGCTGGCCACGTGTCATCACACGACCAGCGTTACGTACCAGCATTTCAAGAAGCTCGAACTCTTTGAGCGGGAGCGCAAGTTCGGCTCCACGAACGCTTGCCACGTGACGTTCAACGTCGATACGCACTCCCCCAGCTTCAAGAACACCGTCGTCGATGTCTGAGGACTCCGTGTTACGACGCATCACTGCACGAATACGCGCCAACAACTCGCGAGACGAATATGGCTTTGTCACGTAGTCGTCTGCGCCTAGTTCCAGACCCACAACCTTGTCGATCTCTGAGTCTTTGGCCGTCAGCATGATGATGGGCACCTTGGACTTAGAGCGCAACTGACGGCACACCTCGGTGCCGGACGCCCCAGGCAACATCAGGTCCAGAAGAACCAGATCAGCACCATGCGCGTCGAACTCCGCAAGAGCCTGCAAGCCGTCCGCGGCGACTGTCACGTCATAACCCTCTTTACCCAACAGGTACGCAAGTGGGTCCGAAATTGATTCTTCGTCTTCGACGAGCAGAATCCGCGTCACGACTTCTCCTTTTGTGTCTGCATTTGTGTCTGTGCGACTGTCAACGGTTGGCCGTTGGAATCGCTGAGCAAAATTCCTTCCTGCTTAGCCTGAGACAAATCAACCTCAGAGTGAGCAAGAGGTAAAACAATAGTAAAGGTAGAACCTTGATCCAGCTTCGACCATACGCGAACTTCACCGCCGTGCGTAGCGACGATGTGCTTCACAATGCTTAGGCCCAGCCCCGTACCACCGGTCATGCGTGAGCGCGCAGGGTCGACCCGGTAGAAGCGTTCAAAAACACGTTGAGTGTCTTCAGTCGACAGCCCTATCCCTTGGTCAGTCACCGAAATCAAGACATTGCCACCGTCTTCTTTTGCGCCCACGCCCACTTTTGTTCCGTCGTTGGAATAGCTAATGGCGTTGTCAATGAGGTTACGCACGGCATTCACCAGCAAGTCGTGGCTTCCCAAAACGGTCCACTCACCCGTAGGGACCATGTCGATTGAGATGTTTTTCGCCTCGGCACGGGTTTTGGCGCGATCAACCGCCTCTTCGATGACCTTCGCGATACTCACGTCTTCCGTAGCCCCAGGGGCTTCGTGATCCTGAACGCGCGAAAGGTCGATGATCTCCTGAACCAGCTGCGTGAGCCGTTTCGACTCCTGCTGAATGCGACCCCCAAACCGGGCGACCGCCTCGGGATCGTCAGCACAGTCCGTGACCGCCTCGGCCAGCAACGACAGCGCACCCACGGGAGTCTTTAATTCGTGGGACACATTCGCCACGAAATCCCGGCGCACTTCGTGGACCCGCTTCGCTTCCGTCTGGTCGTCAGCCAACACCACCACATACGCCGAACCCAGAGGCGCCACGCGGGCGTGGAGGTGACGCACAAACCCGCGGTCGCCTCCTCGCTCCTTCTTGAAGTTCACTTCCTCAATGAGGCCACGCGCTCGCACGCGCACAACAACTTCTAGAAGCTCATCGGACGAAAGCGAGTGGCCACGGACAAGGCCGTAAGTGTAGGCAGCGGGAGAAGCTTTGACGACATCGTCACCCGCGTCGACAACGATGGCTGCAGACGGCAAGACAGCTAGGACTTCAGCAATACCTTCGGGAAGTTCTTCGTCGGAGTGAAGATCAGCACTATTACGGCTCTTTTCCGACAGGCGGAACGCCAAAATGCCGGAAATACCCAACCCCAGACCCACTACACCGGTCAGCAGGGAAATAATCAACACGTCCACGTTGTTAGCCTAGTAGTACGTGCCACCTGGTCTAACACCGGCACTGAGATTGTGCGCACATGTCAGCATGAATTCACCTTGGTGTCAGTGGTCGTTCACAGACAAGTGGGAACGTAAAACAGTCCATGCCCTTTGGCATGCCCGCGACTTACTCTGAAAGGACCGCAATGCGCGAAGTCTTTACCAAAGAACTTGAAGCACTTGCTGATGGTCTCGTTGACCTCGGAAACCTTGCCGTTGACGCTATCAAACAGTCCAACAAGGCACTCGCTACCAACGACCTCCAGCTTGCTGAGCAGGTCATCACCGACGACGCCCAGGTCAACGCGAACCAGGTCGAAATTGACCGTCGCGCTGTTGAAATCCTTGCACTCCAGGCACCTGTTGCGGCCGACCTCCGCATCGTTGTTGCCGCTCTGAAAATGAGCGTTGCGCTTGAGCGCATGGGTGACCTTGCCCGCCACATTTCCGCGCAGGTCCGCATCCGCTACCCAGAACACGCTATCCCAGAAGCCTTCACTCGCATTTTCGAGCGCATGGGTTCGGTTGCTGAACGCATTGGTGAAGGCATGGTCGAACTTCTTTCGACACCAGGTCTTGCAGCCGTCCCAATGATTTCGGCTCTGGACGAAGAACTCGACGCGCTGCACCTGGAAGTGTTCACCGTAATCGCTTCCCTGGGCAACGACCAGATCACTCCTAGCCAGATCGCTGACGTGACCCTGCTGGCTCGCTACTACGAGCGTTTCGGTGACCAGGCCGTCAACGTGGCACAGCGCGTTGACTACATGCTGTCCGGAAACCTGGACTCAGACGCTTCCTCAGCGGAGTAACCACACTCCCCAGCCTCAGTGCGAGCCTCGCTCAGAGGCTTACTCATGACAACACGATGGCCCGCCAGTTTCACACTGGCGGGCCATTGTTTTCCGGCCTAACAGCCCTGGCTCTTACTTGCCTTGGTTTGCGACCGCAGCAGCCGCTTCCTTAGCAGCTTCTGGGTCAAGGTAGGTGCCACCGGGCTTCACTGGCGCAAAGTTGTCGTCCAGTTCGTAGTGCAGTGGGATTCCCGTTGGAATGTTGAGTCCGGCGATGTCTTCGTCGCTGATCCCGTCGAGGTGCTTTACGAGCGCGCGCAGTGAGTTGCCGTGCGCGGTGACCAGGACGGTCTTGCCTTCGCGCAGATCAGGGATTACAGCGTCGTACCAGTACGGGAGTAGACGCGCGATCACGTCTTTGAGGCATTCGGTGCGTGGAATCGAGTCGCCCAAGTTGGCGTAACGAGCGTCGCCTGTCTGCGACCATTCGCTGGAGTCATCCAGCACAGGTGGTGGCGTGTCAAAGGATCGACGCCACGTCATGAACTGTTCTTCGCCGTATTCGTCGCGAATCTCTTTCTTGTTCTTGCCCTGCAACGCACCGTAGTGGCGTTCGTTGAGGCGCCACGAACGCTTCACATCGATCCAATGGCGGTCAGCTGCGTCGAGTGCGAGGTTTGCAGTCACAATCGCACGGCGCAGGCGCGAGGTGTGCAAAACGTCGGGGAGGAGTCCGGCGTCGATGAGCAGTTCGCCTGCTCGTGCCGCTTCCGTGCGTCCCTGTTCGGTGAGAGGGACGTCGACCCATCCGGTGAAGAGGTTTTTCTGGTTCCATTCGCTCTGGCCGTGGCGCAAGAGCACGAGATTGTACGTCATACTTCTATTCTGACATGCAGCCGTTGTTCTTCTTGGCTTCCGGATCCAGGATTTTCCTGAACGCTTCGAGGTTCCGCGTGGATTCGCCTCGCGACACCCGCCATTCCCATTCCTTCTTCATCGAGGTGATGAACCCGCGCACCAAAAGCTCGTTAAAAGATGAGTCAGCGACCGTAAGAAATTCGCCCATGAGCCGGTCAATAAGGTCTTCGGTCACCGCTTCACGGGGAATGGCCGCGCGTAGGTACACGTCGCCGAGGTGGTCGACGGCGAACGCTGTCATGGACAGTTCCAGGTTCTTCCGTAAGAGGTAGGTGGCGAAGGTGAGGTGGTTTTCGTCGGGGTGACGAATGATAAAGGCTTGGCAGTCGAGGCTGTGGTGGTTCTCTTTAACCGACACCGCTGTTTTGAGTTTCTTCTCCCCCGGCAAAACGACAACCGCGTGGTGGTCGTTCACCGTGTCGATGTCGACGTCACTCTGTGTGGCCCACGTGTGGAGCACGTCAATAGCTGGCATTGATCTCCTCTCACAGCTGATTCAACACGTTACGCACGCACGTATCCCACGTAAAGCTCTGTGCGTGTAGCACGCCGGCTTGTCCCATGCGTTCACGTTCGTCCGGGTCACTGAACAGTTCCGTGATTGCGCGTGCCAACCCAACGTGATCTCCAGGTTCGAACAACACCCCGGTTTCACCGTCGACCACCACACTGGGCAACCCACCCACCCGGGAGGCGACAACACACGCCCCACTGGC
Source organism: Brevibacterium sp. ACRRH (assembly GCF_022346365.1). NCBI lineage: Bacteria > Bacillati > Actinomycetota > Actinomycetes > Micrococcales > Brevibacteriaceae > Brevibacterium > Brevibacterium sp. ACRRH. The sequence goes on along the minus strand of NZ_JAKRMN010000001.1, from coordinate 233,903 downwards.
TGCCGCCTCGGCGGCAACGAACCCAAACGACTCCGAGCGCGACGGGACAATCACCAGATCAGCCCGGCGGTACCACGTGACGAGTTCGTGGGGAGGCACGGGCGGGGTGATGTCGACACCGTCAGACACACCCAGCTCAGTGGCGAGGCGCTCAAAATCCTGGGTGTCAGGGCCTCCGGAGCCACCCCCTAAGAACTCCACGCGCACGTTTATGCCGGTTTGGCGCAGTTCGGCGAGCGCGCGCATCATGATGTCGGTGCCTTTGATGTATTGCATGCGGCCCACACACACCAGGGTGTGAGGGCTGGCAGGCGCGCTGGGCAGGCGAGCGTCACCCGGCTCCCCTGTTTCACACGTTTCACCGGGCGTGAAAATCTTGTGGTTCACGCCAGGTTGGGCAGCCACAATGCGTGCGTTCGGGTCCAACAGTTCACGCATGGCGCGAGCTTCCAGCGGAGTGTTCGCCACCAGCAGGTGAGCGTCGCGGGCAATCTGAGCTTCGGCCTCGAGGCGTTGGGCAGGTTCCAGGCTGGTTCCCGTGTCGCGGTTTTTCACCGCCCCGATCGTATGGAAGCTCACCACGACCGGCTTTCGTGAAGCACTGCTGTCATTGCTCATCAGGGCCGTCTGCGCTGAGATCCAGTAGTGCGCCCACACCCAATCGGCGTCGCGATATTCCGGTGTGCGTGCCAGCTGTGCGGCCAGTTCAGTCATGTGTTGCGGAAGGTCGTCCTTGCCGGTTGCACTCACGCGCAGGTGCCGCACCTCGAACTGGTCCCGTGTGACTCTATCTGGCCCGTCCCATGCGGGGTCGGCAGTAAAAATCGTGACCTGATGGCCGAGGTCACATAGGACTCGGGCGGTGTTCGTCACGTAGACGTTGAGTCCCCCTGCATCGCCCTGGCCGGGCTGGGCAAGTGGGGAGGTGTGAAGAGAGAGGATAGCAACGCGCACGTTTGAAGTGTATCGGTCAGTGCGTCAGCGCCCGCGGTATCGCGGATCCACCGCGCGCAGTGCTTTACGGACATCGGCGAAGTACACCCCGGCCGCCACAATACCTAAAAGTGTCACGAAGGGGATTCGAATGTGCATAGGTGGCAGAGCAATGAACGCCAGGGCCGATGCAACACCCAAAATTCCTGACCAGAACACTCGGGTTCGTTTACCTGCAGCGTTGTAGACCTCTTGCGAGTACCGAAGCGAGTCGATGAACGCGAAAAGCTGGAAAACAAACGCTGCCACGGTAAGGAGCAGAAAAATAAGCGACTGAAGATTGCCGAGTGCCTCAAGCATGGATGCCAGTTTACCTTTTACTTGTGGAGTTACTCGTCGAGTTCGGGTAGCACGTCGTTTGCCGCGTCTTCCGTCATACCAGCTGCCGACATCAAGTCGTTCGCAAGCGGACGGAGCAACAAAACGAGCGTTTCATCGTGCCGGTCGGTCACAAAGTCAGCTTTAGGACTCAAGGTGCGGGCGACCTCGGTCAGGAACTTTTCAGCAGGAACCCGGGACGTTCCACGACGCAACGCGATCCGCAGCATGGCAGCGCCTTCCCCCAACTGCTCAATGGGGTGGGCGACGCCCGGACGTTTTTCGCCGGTAGCGGTCATCGCGACGACTCGGCGCGCAACCACACGTACCAGACGCATGGCACGGTCAGCGTATTCGCACGCCCTGGCCAGGCGGGTAACCTCAGCGGCGTACCGGCGTGAACGCGCGTTGATTCGGGTCGCTTCCTGGGACACGCTGATCGACGTTCTCCACGAATCGACGAACGCTTGGCTTTCGCGCGCACGCTCAAGAACACGTTGAGCTAAATCAGAGTCGGCAGTGCGCAGTGCTTTCGCGGTTCCTTTGAGCAAGACCGAGATTTCGTACAGAAGGTTAGCGGCTCGGTTTCGTGGCCGTTTACGCGCATCCGACGGAACGATCAGTGCCATCAAAATCGCAATTACTGCCCCCACGATCGCGTCGACCGTGCGGTCAAAAGGTTTGGTGGCAATGGACATGGGGACGGCCACCACGTACACGGCCTGGATTGCGATTTGGTTGACGAACAGGGCACCCGAATTCAGGATGTTCCCCACAACCAGCCCGGCGAAAATCACCACCGCGATCTGCCAGACCCCGATACCGAACATGTGGACCAGAATTTCGCCCACCAATACGCCCAGGGTAGCTCCCAAACCAATCTCAATGGATCGGCGCAAACGTTTGTCAGCCGTGACACCCGTCCCAATGACAGCGGCAACAGCGGCCAAGAACGGAGCAGGGTGGCCAAGAACATGGTGACAGAATGCGTACCCGCTGGTGGCTCCGATCACCACCTGGAAAATCTGGCTGGAGTTCTCGATTGCGCGAAGCCCACCTAATCGGACGCGCACTCCGAGTGCCCCACTGAGACGCCTATAAAGGGGCTTCTTTGTGCTAGCCTGCGTCATTTTCATCCCTTCCTCGCTCAAGTCTAGTCGACTCTTCAACACGCACTTGGAAAAATGTGGCAAGGTGAGGAGAGCTGATAACGGAGGACACATGACCACAAATCTGAAACGCAGTGAAGCTGCCACCCGATCCGAACTACTGGCTACTCACAGCTACACGGTGCACCTCGACATTACTTCGGCGCCGGACCTCGCGAAAAAGACATTCACATCAACGTCGACTGTCGTTTTTGACGCGCACCAGGACGCTGACACGTTCATCGACTTCATCGCAGACTCCGTCAGCGAGATCACCATCAACGGACAGTCTCTGGACCCGGCAAAAAACTTCGACGGCGCCCGGGTGACATTCCCCGTCACGGCAGGCTCCAACACCCTCACCGTCACAGGGCAAGCCATCTACTCAACAAGCGGTGAAGGCATGCACCGCTTCGTCGACCCGGCTGATGACAAGATCTACTTGTACACACAGTACGAACCCACGGACGCTAGGCGCGTATTCGCCAACTTCGACCAGCCTGACCTCAAAGCGACGTTCACGTTCTCGGTGACGGCGCCTCAGGATTTCATCGTCCTCAACAACACCGCGCCCACGGAATCGCAGGCAACCACCCCGGAAGTCGCACCGGCAGCGGAAGCCGCGACGACCTCGGCGGTCACCTACGAATTTGCCACCACGGAACGCATGTCCACCTACATCACTTGCGTGTGCGCGGGACACTACGTGGGAGCGCACGACACATACACGCGCGGCGACCTGACAATCCCGTTGAGCGTGTACGTGCGCGCATCTCTGGCCGAAAGCATGGATGCCGACAACATCTTCACCGTCACCAAACAGGGACTGGACTTCTACCACGACAACTTCGAATTCCCGTATCCGTGGGGCAAATACGACCAGATTTTCGTGCCCGAATACAACCTGGGAGCCATGGAAAACCCGGGCTTGGTGACCTTTGTCGACTCGTTCATCTACCGCGATGCCGTCACCCGCACCGAATACGAATCGCGCGCGAACGTGATCCTGCACGAAATGGCGCACATGTGGTTCGGCGACTTGGTCACCATGCAGTGGTGGGACGACCTGTGGTTGAAGGAGTCGTTCGCCGACTACATGGCGTCGCTCGCTCTGACCACCGCAACCGAGTTCACCGACGGCTGGGTGACCTTCGCTCTGCGTCGCAAGGACTGGGCGTACCGCCAAGACCAATACCCCACGACCCACCCCATCGTGGCCGACATTCCCGATGTCGAAGCCGCCCGGCTCAACTTCGACGGGATCACCTACGCCAAGGGAGCTTCGGTTCTCAAGCAACTGGTCGCATTCGTGGGACTGGACGCGTTCATGGCCGGCTCCCGCGACTACTTCGCAAAGCACGCGTTTGGCAACACCACGCTGGTGGACTTCCTCGACGCGCTTGAAGCTCGCACGGAAGGCCGCGACGTGCGCGCTTGGGCCGACGCATGGCTCACCACAACGGGCGTGAGCGAAATCAGCGTCGACGTCGAAACCGATGACGCGGGCACCATCACCAAGGCCACCGTGTCACAGAGCAACACCGGACCCCAGGTGGTTCGCCCTCACACGTTCACGCTTGCCGGTTTCAATCGCCAACGCAGTGCCATGCACCCAACGGAAACATGGAAGGTCGACTTTGACACCGCCTCGGCGGACCTTCCTCAGCTGGTGGGCACCAAACGCCCCGACCTTCTTCTGCCCGGTCACGGTGACGACGATTTCGCCAAAATGCGTTTGGACGACGCCTCGACGGCGCATGCTCTGCACAGCGTGACCAAGTTGCCTGACGCGCTGGATCGAGCGGTCGTGTGGTCTGCTTTGACGAACGCGATGCGCGACGGCTCGCTGAGTGTGAGCGACTTCGTTGATGCGTACGCGCGTTCGCTGGGGCGTGAGGATCACGCAGGCATCAACGCCGGTCTGCGTGCCCAGGCGCTGAATGCGGTGAAGTTGTGGACAACGGATGTCGATGGCACGCTAAGTGCGATCCTGGGTGCGGCTTTGGACGCGCTTGAGAGCGCTGAACCAGGCTCAGATACCCAGCTCAACCTGGCAGAAGTCGTCCTCATTTTTGTTGCGCATTCGGCGACCGTCGTGGCCCCCGGTCCCGAGGTCGTCGCGGCTCGCGACTTCGCCTCCCGCGTTCTGGCGTCCGGACCCACGCTTGAGGGTTACGGCCTGAAGGTAGACAACGCTTTGAAGTGGAAGGCGCTCATTTCGCTGGTGGTTTTAGGTTGGGCCGATGAAGAAGATATTGCCGCCCAGGAGTCCCGCGACCGCACTGATTCCGGTGTGATGCAGGCTCGGACAGCGCGTGCGGCCCGGTCGCTCCCGGTGGCAAAAATGCGTGCCTTTGAGGCGGTCACGTCTGACACGTCGCTGTCGAACAGTTCGCTTTCGGCCACGGTCGCTGGGTTCACGTCCCCTGTGGCCACCCCGATTCTTGAACCGTTTGTGGACCAGTACTTTGAGCAGCTTGAATCGTTCTGGACTACCCGGTCGAACGAAATCGCCAAGCGATTGGTGCTGGGACTGTACCCGTCGTGGTCGACGCGGCGCGAGCACGTAGCGCAGCGTACTGATGCGTGGCTGAGCGAGCACGGAACTGCTCCGGCTGCTCTGCGCAGGCTCGTCACTGAACTGGGCGATGACATGCACCGAGCGATCCGCGTGCAGGGAGCCCAAGCGTCACTGTGACGTGTTGAACCTCGAGCGCCCACAGTGCGGACGCTTCTGTGACATACGCGACACTACGCTTTACTAAGCATTCATGAGCACCTCAAGCATGAATCCTCAGGAGCAGCGTAGTGCCCGCGTTGCCGTCACGGTTTTTCCGGCCCTGGTTGTCGTGGCTGGCGTCGTCGGGTTTCTGTTGCCCGAGGTCGTTACTCCGCTGGCGCCTTCCGTCACCTGGCTTCTGGGCGGGGTGATGTTCTTCATGGGGCTGACGCTCACCGTTCCAGACTTCACCCAGATCGTAAAGAAGCCGTGGATTGCCGCAGTGGGTGTGGTGGCTCAGTACCTGTTCATGCCGCTGGCTGGCTGGCTCGTTGCGGTGCTTTTGGGGTTGCCTCCTGAGCTTGCTGCGGGTGTCATCTTGGTGGGGTGTGCTCCGGGTGGTACGGCGTCGAATGTGGTCACGTATTTGGCTCGCGGTGACGTCGCGCTGTCGGTGTCGGTCACGACTTTGTCCACGTTGATCGCGCCGTTGGCAACACCCGCTCTTACGCTCATGTTTGCAGGCCAGTACATGGACGTGAGCTTTGCGACCATGATGATGTCGATCGTCAAGACCGTGCTTGTTCCTGTCATCGCAGGTGTTGTTATCCGTGTTCTTGCGGATAAGTTCGTTCAGAAGATCAGCCCTATTCTCCCCTGGTTGTCAGCCTTGACAATTGCGCTCATCGTGGCAGTTGTTGTGGGCGGTTCGGCCGACAAACTGGTAAGCGCAGGAGCGACCGTTTTGCTGGCTGTTGTGTTGCACAACTCGATTGGACTGGCCGTTGGTTTCGCCACGGGTGTGGCAGTTGGCTTGTCATCGACTCAGCGTCGCGCGCTCACCTTTGAGGTGGGGCTCCAGAACTCCGGGCTCGCAGCAACTTTGGCTACCACCTACGTCTCCCCGTTGGCCGCTCTGCCAGGCGCGGTGTTCAGCGTGTGGCACAACGTGTCCGGTGCGATCCTGGCTGCGATCTTCGCCCGCCAGCCCGTCGAAGACACCCCACGCGAAACGAAGTCAGAAATTACGTCTGAGGCCTAGAGACTCACGCCCATTCGCCAATACCCCATGAACGAAGAGCTTTCTCTTGGCAGCCCCCGCTTCTTGCGCATCTCGTGCCGGAGTTGCGCGACGGTGTCGGCATCGGCGGCAACCCACGTATAAAGCTCGTCGGTATTGCCTTGCTTAGCTTCGTCCCACAAAAGCACGGAGTTGTCGTATGAGTTGTCAACATCGGTCTGAACGTCGCAGGACGGGAGACCGTTGTGGTCGCACCACTCTTGAACTTCGCGATGGAGCACATCACCGCGCGTCGCACCGGCGTGCGCCACACGTGGTAGCCATTTCACACTGACACCGTGTGGTGCTGTGAAATTCTGAATGTCTCCGGGCGACGGGACTTCCACGAAAACTGCTCCACGCATCTCAGGGCTCAGGCTTTCAATGATGTTGCTAATAGCTGGAACCGCGGTTTCATCTCCGGCGATCAGAATGTGCGACGCACTCCCCGGCGCCCATGCGACCCCCTCTGAAGAAGAACCCGGGGCACCTTCCACGGGACCCACCACCGCAATGTGAGTTCCGATAGGAGCTTTTACTGCGAATGCACTCGCGGGCCCTTCAGTGCCGTGAACGACGAAATCAACGTCAAGTTCCTTGAGCATCGGACGCACTGCTTTGACGGTGTACGTGCGCAAATGGGGTCGCACGTGTTCGGGTAGCGAACGCGCCCAGGCGAACCAATCATCGCGTTCCACCAGCTCCTCGACACACTCGCGTGAACCGAAAGCAAGCTTGATGCGCTGGTCTAAGCACGTTGTTCCGAACTGATCGAGCGTTGGGCCCTTAAATGTCAACCGTACGAGGTTTTCTGACACCCGAGAGCGAGCGGTCAGGTGAACGAGAAACGGCATATAGGACTGAGGCATTGTTAAGCGTCCTTTCGCATTCGAATGAGAAGCCACAAGAAGTACGGGCACCCGATCATCGCTGTGGCCAGACCTGCGGGGATCTGACCGGGAGCCACAATTGTTCGACCCAAGGCATCGGCACACACGACGAGGATGGCCCCTGTCAATGACGCAAGCGGAAGCAGAAAGACATGGCGAGCGCCGATGATAAGCCGGGAAATATGTGGAGCCACCAGACCAACGAACGCAACGACTCCGATGGTTACGGTCGCCACCGTGACCAACATGAGAGCGATGAGCACGAGAATGACACGGTGCCGAACGACGTTTACCCCCAGGATTCGTGGCGTACTGTCGTCGATCTGAATGACGTCTAAGTCGCGAGCCACGTATGTACATGCCACAGCTCCGATCATCAAACAGACAGCCAAGGGCACAATTTGCACAAAAGTCACTCCTGACGTGGACCCGGATAGCCATGTCATCGCCATTGTGCGGTTCCACGGATCTGAGGTGACAATCAGACACGTAGTGAGCGCTTGGGTCGCTGTAGCAATTCCGATACCAGTCACAACCATGCGCGCTTGGTCGAAACCACCTCGGCCCGCTAAGCCAAAAAGCAGAAGGCCTACGGCCAGTGCGCTGAGCCCTGCACAGACCAATAAGGTCACAAAGTCACTCTTGTGGAACACCGTAAGTGCAAATACAGCGCCCAAACCTGCCCCGCCTGAGACGCCCAGCACGCCTGGATCGGCAAGCGGATTACGTGTCGTCCCTTGCAAGACTCCACCTGCAATAGCAAGGCACGCACCTGAAAGACATGCGACAAACACCCGCGGAATGCGTGATTCCAGCACGATCTCCACCTGTGGAGGTGCAAGATTGTTCAGGTAGTTCACCACGTCGCCGGTGAACAGCACGGTGTCGCCTACGAGGATGGCACCACCCACACACAGGGCTAGCAGTACAGAAATGGCACATACAACGGCACCCGGTCGCGCGAACCCCAGCTTTGTGCCATTCTTCATGGCCACCAGGGAGTCGGAGTCGAATCCAGATTTGACCCCCTGCGCCAGCACGATGAGAAAAAGCGCCCCGATGATCGAAGTGACGATGCCGGTGGGGATCGATACAGAGTCGCTTCCGGAAACCACCGCTCTGAGTATCAAATCGGAGCCCACCACTAGGAGCATTCCAAAAATCATGGACATCAGGAACATACTGCGAGCGTGGCTCAGCTCCGCGACCCAGCGCGCCATAATACGTGCCAGTGCTGGCGCACATAGCCCAACAAAGGCAATGGGCCCGGCCACTGTGACAGCACTTGCCGCGAGGAGGACCGACAGCAAGACAAAGGTGGTACGCCAGACCGTAACGTTGATGCCCAAGCTCGACGCCGCATCATCTCCTAGGTGCATCACATCGAGCTTGTGGCCCGTCAAGAAGACCAGGACGATCACCGCAACGACAACTACGGAAAGGTGAAGGACCCCGTCGATTCCAATTTGTCCCAATGAACCTGATCCCCATGCCACGAGGCTCTGTGTTTCAAAGGAGTTGAACAGAAGGAACACAGTTGTCAGCGCGGACAAACCCATGGCCAACACACTGCCCGCCAGCACCAAACGCACAGGTGAAGATCCTCGGGATAGCGTGACAACAACTGCTGCAGCGATCAGCCCACCTACAAATGCGACGACTGTTCCTGAAAGAAATGACAGTGTCACGCCAGTCACTGCGACCAAAGTCAACGACAAATACGCTCCGGCATTGACCGCCAGAGTGTCCGGTGACGCCAAGGCATTTCTGGTGAGCGACTGCATAAGCGCTCCAGCTCCACCCAGCGCGACTCCTACCATGATGCCCGCGAGCAACCTCGGGAACCGAGAATTTAAAATCACAGTTGTGTCAAAGTCCGATCCACGACCCGTTGCCCAGCGGAGGACAGCACCGGGGGTGACATTCGACGTTCCCTGCGTAAGGTGGACGACAGACAGAATCACCACCAAACCCAATGCCGCCAGGAGCAGGATCGCAAAGGACGAAAGTTTTCGTGCCCCGTGTCTAGTGGCGTGCATGTCGGTGGACTCGACGTTACGCGGCTGAGTTTCTTTCAGTGAATGTGTCATGGGTTATGCGACGTAATGCGTTAAAGAATCAGCCAGTCACTGTGTCAGCGTAGAGCTTGGCCATTTGTTCGAGCGACTTGGTGCCACCGTAGAGCCATACACTTTCAGGTGTTTTATGGACCCGGTTATTTTTCACGAAGCTCAGGCCCTTCCAGATGCCGTTCGAGCCCAATGCGGAAATCGGGTCCTCGCTACCCTTTTCCGTGTAGTAGAACACATGGGTCTCCCCCGCTATGCCGGTCAGACCTTCGACGTCGCTGTTGCTAATGCCGTAGTCCTTGTCGCCGCTGTCGGTCCACCCGTGGGAAAGCCCTACGCCTTTGGCCACGACTCCCGGACCAGATCCAGGCCCATGCATGCGGAAATCAATCGAGTTAGCCGTCTTGGTGGGGTATGTGTAGACGACAGGGGTGCCGGCTTTGTTCGCATCGGCAATTTTGCGTTTGCATTCGTCAACGGTGGAGTCGTAGTCCTCAGCAAGCTTCTCCGCTTCGGCGTCTTTTCCAGTAAGCGTGCCGACTTTCTTCTGATTCTCCTTGAGAAGGTCGATCAGTCCGTCGGTAGTTGCACTGTTAAATACAGCGACCGGAGCGATTTTCTCGATTGTTGCCATCTGCGTGTCGGGGATCGACGACATATCGGCCAGGATGAGGTCAGGCTCTAACGCTGCGATAGCATCGACGCTTGGCTCAGTCCGGATACCCACGTCTTTGGGCTCGTTTTTGAGTGGAACGGCAGTGTCCCATTCGGTGTACCCCTTGGGGTCGGCAACGCCCACCGGATTGATACCAAGTGCCACAGCGTATTCGGTCACGGACCATTCCAGGGTGACAACCTTTTCAGCAGGTTTGTCGAGATTCACCGCTTTTCCGCGACTGTCGGTGATTGAGATGGACGCATTGCCTTCTTCAGGCGTTTTCTGTTGTGCTTCATATTTTGCGCCACAGCCAGTAAGTGTGAGTACACCAGCAACTGTGATCGCCAATATCTTCCACACGTTCATAGAGTTCCTTTCGAAAGAGACGCGCGAGTTCGCGGGCTTCGTGTACTTATTCGGACCGTGCCAGCGTCGTGTTCACACGTGATTTCAGTGCCGTAGACCTCGCTGAGAAGCTCCGAGCGCAACACGTCATGTGGTGGCCCAGCAGCAACGACGCGACCGTTCGACATCACTGCAACTGTGTCAGCGATTGTCGCTGCATGGTTGAGGTCGTGTAGAACGACGCCCACGCAAACGCCATGTTCATGAGCTAGTTCAAAGAGGAGTTCGAGCAATTCGACCTGGTACTTCAGGTCAAGGTGATTGGTAGGCTCATCAAGCAGAAGAACCTCGGTATCTTGAGCCAAACAGCTGGCCAGCCACACTCGTTGTAACTGCCCACCTGAAAGCTGTTCAAGAGGTAGGTGTGCCAGGTCTTCAACGTCGGCGAGCTCCATGGCCGCCTGGATTTTTTGGGCACCTACTGTGTCTCCTTTGCCCCACCATCCCGTGAAAGGATGACGGCCCAACTCGACAGCAGAGCGAACACGCATACCATGCGGAGTTGTTCGCATCTGCGTCAGCATTGTTAGGCGTCGTGCTAGTTGCTTGCGCGACAAACCGTCTACTGTTGCGTCGTCATCAAAACGAACTTGCCCTGAATGCGCAGGTAGCAGTCCCGAGAGTGCCCGCAACAAAGTAGACTTCCCCGACCCGTTGGGTCCTACAAGCGCAGTCACTTCGCCCGCATTCAAGCGCAGGTCAACGCCTTGCACGACCGGTTCCGTGGAATAGCCCGCGCAAATGCCCTGTACCGTGAGCCCAGATGCCTTTGTTTTCTTCAGCGTCTTCAACACAGAAAAAGGTTAAGGCATGCCTAACCTAATTACAACATGGAACTATGACTTTAATTCCTAGGGTGCTTTTCTAGCCACAACAAAGGCCCTGCGACATCACTGCCGCAGGGCCCCGGAAGTTTCAGAAAACGCTTAGCTCAGAGCCTTTTCGAACCCTTCTTCTAGAACGTCGAACGCTTCGTTGAGCAGTTCATCTGACATAGTCAGCGGTGGCAGGAAGCGCAGAACGTTTCCGAACGTACCCGTCACCAAAACCAGAACCGCGTTGTCGGCACAGTGCTTTGCAACTGCTTTAGCCAGGTCAGCGTTAGGTTCGATTGAGTCACGCTGCACCAGTTCGCACGCCTGCATCGCACCGCGTCCACGGACGTCGGCGACCTCAGGGAACTTGGACTGCAGTGCTTCCATGCGGGAACGCATGATGTCACCAAGTGCGCTGGCACGTTCCAGCAAACCGTCGTTTTCGTACGACTCGATCGCGCCCAGTGCCGCCGCTACGGCTGATGGGTTACCGCCGTAGGTTCCACCCAGTCCACCGGCTCCCACGGCGTCCATGATTTCTGCACGCCCGGTCACTGCTGACAGAGGAAGACCACCGGCAATACCTTTTGCGGTTGTGACCAGGTCGGGCTCAATGCCCTCCCACTCGGAGGCGAACATCTTTCCAGTGCGTCCAAACCCTGCCTGCACTTCATCTGCCACAAAAACGATGCCGTTTTCGCGTGCGTAGTCCACCAAGGTTGGCAAGAAGCCTTCAGCCGGAACGATGAAACCGCCTTCACCCTGAACAGGTTCGATCACAATCGCGGCAACCTGGTCGGCACCCACCTGCTTTTCGATCATGGTGATGACACGTTTTGCTGCGTCTTCGCCTGAAATCTTGGTGCCAGCAGCGTCGTTGTCGCGGAACGGGTACGACATGGGCGCGCGATACACCTCGCCGGCGAACGGCCCAAAGCCGTGCTTGTACGGCGCAACCTTGGCGGTCATGGCCATGGTCAGGTTGGTGCGCCCGTGGTATGCGTGGTCGAACACAACCACGGCGTTGCGCTTTGTGTAGGTGCGAGCAATCTTCACCGCGTTCTCAACGGCTTCGGCACCCGAGTTCAGAAGCACTGTGCGCTTGTCAAAGGACCCTGGGGTCAACTGGTTGAGCTTTTCAGCGAGTTCAACGTAGTTTTCGTACGGGTTGACCATGAAGCATGTGTGGGTGAAAGCTTCCACCTGTTCGGTCACGCGCTTCACGACGTTTTCGTTCGCGTTACCCACGTTGGTAACTGCGATTCCTGCACCCAGGTCGATGATCTGGTTGCCGTCGATGTCCTTGAGGATTCCGCCACCCGCAGCGACGATGTATGCGGGGTATCCAGAAGCGACACCCTGCGCAACGGCTTTGTTACGCCTGGCTTCGATCTCTTGTGATTTTGGTCCGGGGATTTCGGTGACAATCTTGCGTTCTTGCGACAGCGATGGGCCGCCCTTTTCCAATGAAGTCATACGTCAAAGATAACGCACGAACATGCCTTGTGTTGAGGAAAATTTAACGCCTGAGCTGAGGATTCCTTTGCACCGTCACCGTTTCCTTCTGCGTGCCCACAATCTGCTCTTGCGCAGCGCTCACCCGTGTGTTCCCGTCGTCGGTCAAAACGGCGAGCTCTGCTTCTGGGTCGACCGTCCGCTTGACCAGTCCCAGCGCAATGGGCCCTAGTTCGTAGTGGATTGCCGCCGAGGTGACGGCCCCTACCTGCCGTTCGGCACCTCGGGCGGGCCCCAGGATAGGGTCCCCGGGGGACACAACAGCGTGGTCCGAACCGTCCAGGTGCAGGAAAACTACGCGTCTCGGGACTTGCCCCAGGTTGTGTACTCGCGCCACGGCTTCTTGTCCGCGGTAGCAGCCCTTGGCTAGGTGGACTCCTGTGCGCAGAATGTCGATTTCACCCACGAGTGTTTTGTGATCACAGTCTGACAGCGCTGGACGCCATGCCTCGATGCGCAGGGCTTCCCACGCGTCGCGCCCCACAAGGGTGAGGCCTTCGCGATCACGGCACACGCTTATGCGAAAGTCGTAGGCGCTACCAGGGTGATCGGTGACGGCCGAATAGCTAGCGCCACCAGGGGTGATTTCCGGCCATGGGTCGACCCATTCAACCACAGGTTCCGCACTGTCCGTCGGACCGTTTGAGCCAACAACCGTGTAATCGTCGCTGACGTCGGCAATTTCTACCCGCATCATGAACTTCATGGATTCGAGGAACTCACGCAGAGGTTGGCCGTCACCGTCGATGAGTAGCCACACGCGGTCGTCTGCCACGTACACGTAGGCCCAGTGTTCGATGTGGCCGGTGGGTGAAAGAACCAGTGTCTCGGTGGACGTTCCAGGCTGAGCCGAGTCGAGTTTTTGCGTGGTCAGTGAGTTGAGCCAGGTCAAAGAGTCCGGGCCCGTGAGAGTCAGGATCGACATGGACGACAGGTCCGCGACCGCTTTGCCGTCAGCGAGCGCACGCTGTTCACGCAGCGGTGAACCTAGGTGAGCAATTTCAGACGATCGGTGGCCGGTGCCGTATACCGCGCTCATTGAGCTTATCCCCCAAGTAGATTGCCAAGTTCTTCCAGCCGCTTGGCAATTCCAGGCGGCAGATACTTCTTGATATCCTCCGCGATTGATTCGAGCGGAGCAATTTTGCGATACACCGCATCAAGCATTTCGCGTGCGTCGTGGACCGCGTTATGCACATCCGGCAGCAGGCCTGCCGTGTCAATTCCATGGATGGCTTCCCGTGCTTCTTTAATCACCTTTGCGGCTTCCCGCGCGTCGTCCCACATCGACGGGTTCAAACTGGACAGGTCTGGGTTGCTTTTGAGTGACCCAGAATTGAAGTCGACCACGCCTGACAGTGAAATCATCACGGGGCCTGCCTGGTTGAGCACGTTTTCCATGTGCGTGATGAGTGTGTCGGACGCGTCCACGTTGCGTTTGACCCACGGAATCATGTGCATTTGTTCGATGGGGATGCTGTGCAGGTTGTCTTTTGCCTGCCCCAATTCGTCGCGCGCCTTGTCCAAGTGCCCTTGTGCATTGCCTGGGTCATTGGACAGCGCCTCAATGAATGCGTTCCCCGCTTCCGAGGCGGCCTCGGCATGGCGTGTAACCGCGTTGACGCGCGCTGTTAGCAAGGCAACGAACGCGATGATCGCCACCAGAATGACGACGATGACGAATGCGAAACCCCGCAGACCCGATCTCTTACGGGGGCCTGGTTTCTTGCGAGGTTTGTATACCTTGGTTGGGGCTGTCACGCGGTTCAGGCGACTTTTTTCAACCGTGCTGATGCGTGCGATGCGAGTTCGTGGCCGTTAGCTGCCATGTCCCATGCCCACAAAAGGTCGCCTTCGACCAGGCCGTACATGCGGGTTGAGGCCTTGTAGTCCTTCGACGTGCGGGTGCGGGCAACCACGTCGGTGGACAAGTCGATGCGTGGACCGTTGATGCGGCCCGCGTACAGCTCGGTCAGACCGTGCGGATGGACCAGCGAAACTTCAAGATCAAAGTCGCCGTCGCTGTTGCGCAGAGCGTCAACAGCTTCCGCGTTGGTGTACTTCGAGTCTTCGCTAGGCGGGATGAGGCCGGGGCCCACATCAGAGTTGTCGCGGTCGCGCACCAGCTGCCAGATCCCGGTTTCTACGCTGAGTGTGTCAGCGATTTTGCCGTCGTCACCCAGAAGCCACGACTGCGCCGTGTACAGCAGGTACGGCGCCGAGGTGGGAGCAACAAAGTCGATACGTTGCCCGAACTGTGTGTCTGGGGTGTCACCGTAACCGACGACACCCACGCCTTCCCACGAGCCGATAAGCCACGCGAGTGGGACAAGTTCGGGCTTGAGGTCAGTTGGAATTTCGACTGGCATACGGAGGCTTAGCGACGCGACTTGAACAGGTTCGCGATGACCTTAACGGCAATACCAAGAGTGCCGAGTCCGGCCAGAGCGACCAGAACAGTAAAGACAGTTTCAAGAACCACAAAGTTATCCATGCTCATAGTGTACCGCTTTGCCTCTACCAGCTCCCATCGGAGCTATGTGCCGGGTCATGTACTGGCTCTCACCCGAACCAGATGACGGCCCACGCGGGCAGGCGGTGCACGGCATAAACCGCGACACCGGAAAGCGCGATCGGAGCCGCCCCCAGTGCCAACTGGACGCCCCACGTACGTGCCTTTGTGACACCTCGGGCTTCATTGAGCGAGGTCGCCTGGAAGCGAGCGCGCGCAATCAACCCCAAAATACGGTCCGTTGCCGAAACAATCACGCCCAACACCATTCCGAACACCAAGGAGACCACCACGCTCACAGTGGGCAGCGGGTGGAACACGTGCGCGATCCCTGCACCCGCAACACCGGCGGCCACGGCCAGGGGCGAGGTGTATCGGGCTGGCCACGGGAGTGCAGTCGCGCACTGGGCTAAGAAGATCGCGGCGAGTCCGATGTAAATGGCCGAATGATTACCTGGCAGACGCAGGCTTGCGATCCACGTACATGCGGACAACGTGATGACGATCCCAGCCACTTGCGCCGAGACGTTCGCAACCGCGTGTGATGCCTCGATGCCCCGCGCAAGGTGCTGAACAAAAGACCAGAGCAGCCCCAGACCCGCCAGCACCGGGAGCCACTCCAGGTACGGGGGCGCGACCGCGAGCCAGGTGGCAAGCATGCCTGCGAAGCCAAACCCGCCCAAAGTGAAGCTTGTGGTCCACGGCTGAGGTGAGTCGGTGAGCCGCGGCCACCCAAATGCGAAAACAAACACCAACATTCCGGAGGCAAAAGCGATAGGGCCGTACCCCAATGACGACGTCACCGCCAGGGTCACACCTAGACCCAGGGCAACGAGCACGCTAATCCACCGTTCCATACGCCCCATGTTGCCACGTCAGCGGTACCACGTCACAGACGGCACGATCAGAACCCGCAGACCACACATATAATTTCCATCAACCAAACGAGCAAAGGGGAAAAGTGCGAATCCTCGTGATAGAGGCCTCAGGTGCCACGGCTCTTCCAGCCCTGCGCCTACTGCCACACACCATCACGACGAGCTCACCCGCAATGTCTGATCTCATCACCATAGACCCCGGCTCGTTCGAGATCGCCGTCGTCGACGCGACTAGCGACCTCACCATCGCCCCCATCATTTCCACACGGTTGAAAACGGCGGGTTTTGACGGCCCCACGATCGTCGTGCTCACCGACGGCGGCTTTTCTGTCGCACAGGAGTCATGGAACGTGACTGACGTTGTGAGCGCGAACGCACAACCGGCAGAAATCGATGCGCGCCTCCGTTTGGCCTACGCGCGAGCACCCCAAACTCGCCAACCGGACGTGGCTGATCCGGTGAGGGATACCTCGGCGAGGGAACCCATCACGCGGCACGGCAAGCTGACAGTCAACCACGACAACTTCACCGTGACGGTGGGGAACCGCAACGTGAGCCTCACCTACCGCGAGTTCGAACTGCTGTATCACCTGGTCACCCACCCCAACCGCGCATTCACGCGCGCCCAGTTGGTCACGCATGTGTGGGGCGAAGCGTATTTGGGCGGAACCCGGACCGTCGACGTGCATGTGCGGAGGTTGCGGGCAAAGCTCGGGCCGGAGTTTGCGCACGCGATTAGTACAGTAAGAAGCGTGGGCTATATGTTTAGCTCAGACGAGCCAGTAGCTCAACTGTCAGATCGCGACTGAGAAAGGACCCGCGTGTCACACACACGTGAGATGAAAGTGGACGACAGCGTCCGCGAACTCCTGCGCGAAGTGACCGCTCATGACCACGTGGCGCCGCTGTCTGACGGTGTCCTCGGTGCGCTTGATCAGGTTGGCGACTCTGGGACGCACGCGCCTGTCTCCCTTGGGCTTGTCTTTGAGGGCCGGTTGGCAGGGTTTGGCGCGGTTGTTGACCAGGGCGAACGTAGTGCCGTGGAAATGTGTGTGGCGCAGGAGTTCCGCGGCCGAGGTGGCGGCCGGCTTCTTGCTGAAGATCTCCGCGCGCGTGCCCGTGAGGCGGGTGTTTTGGCGCGCACGTGGGCGTGGTCCCACGGCGACCACCCAGCCGCCCAGACGCTAGCCGATTCGTTTGGATACTCACGTGAACGAGTCCTGTTGCAGCTGTCGACGAAGACGGTGGCAGAGGGGCTTGCTGTTCCGGACGTGCGCGTGCCCGAGGGCGTTGAAATCCGTACCTACCAACCTGGTGATGAAGTGCGGTGGCGCGAAATCAACAACGCTGCGTTTAGTTGGCACCCCGAACAGGGCAACCAGAGCGCGCAGGACTACGCGAAGATTGTGGAAGACCCTGGTTTTGATCCAGCTTCCGTTTTCTTTGCGGTTCAGAATGGTGAGGTTGTGGGTTTCCATCACACGAAGATTCACACTACCCACCCCAGTGGGCTCACCATGGGTGAGGTTTACGTCATTGGAGTGGACCCGCAGGTCCACTCGCGTGGCCTGGGTACGGCCTTGATGATTGCGGGCATGCGACACCTTATAGATAGTGGAGTGGACGCGATTGAGTTGTACGTCGAGTCTGACAACGACTCAGCACTCCATGTGTATAGGAAGCTGGGGTTTGTGAACGAAATCCGCCACATAAGCTACGCACCTCAGGAACACACGTGAGCCCCACCCCCGTTTCCAACGCAGGCGAATCCGCACGGCTGAACGCCGATGTGCTGGCAGCTGGTGCCGTGCTGTGGCGCAAAGCCGGTGGTCGTCTTGAAGTGCTTCTGGTACACCGGCCCAAATACGACGACTGGGCGTGGCCAAAAGGCAAAGTCGAAAAAGGCGAAACGCTACCCGAATGCGCGATCCGAGAAATTGAAGAAGAAACCGGATACCGAGTGACGCTTGGACTCCCCTTGCCGCCAGCCCGGTACACGGTGGGAAAGAAACTTTCCAAGCACGTCGAATACTGGGCGGCGCACGTCGAAACGGAAGCACCACCTCGGCCTGCTAATCCAAAAGAAATTGACAAGGCTGTGTGGTTGCCCATCGAAGATGCACGGAACAAGCTCACTCGTTTTTCTGACCGCGAGCAGCTTGACCGGCTGGAGCAGGCGCACCAGACGGGTAGCTTGTACGGGTTTCCAGTGATCATCGTGCGTCATGGGAAGGCGTTTCCCCGTTCCAAGTGGCACGAGACAGAACAGTTGCGGCCGTTGTTGGGTCTGGGAACGCGCCAGTCTTTAGCGCTGACTGGACTTTTGGACGCGTGGGAGCCCAGGCGTTTGATCTCCAGTCCGTGGAAACGGTGCGTGGCCACACTCAAACCGTATTCCGCGTCTACGGGGCGGAATATCAAAACCATTAAATGGCTCAGCGAAAAGAACAATTCAAATAAGCCTGAAAAGACAAAGCAGGCGCTAGAAAAGATCATTGCGAAAGAACAGGCGGTTGCGATTTGCACCCACCGGCCTGTTTTGCCGACGGTTTTTCGCACGCTCGCATCCTTTGCGCCTACGGGGCTTGCCGAAAAGCTCCCAAGTGAAGACCCGTACATGAACCCCGGCGAGATTCTGATTGCTTATTTCCGCCCGGGGCCCGTGCCACGGATTGTTGAGGTGGAGAGGTACCGGCCTATTGACACCTAGGGTGCGCACCCAGGACCCTCATCAGCACTCCTGCCAGATTCGCTAATGCCTCGTTGTGATGAAAAAGTAACCAAGATCTCAACTTTTTCTAAGCGAATTAACCCCCCGTTAACCTGAACTGATACTTGCGTAAACCATGGACTTTTAACGTTGAGTTGCACGTGGGGAACTTCCCCAACTCGAACAGACCGAAAGGTATCCTCGTGAAGCTCAAGCGTTTCGCACCTGCCGCAGCAATTCTGGCTGCTGGCGCACTGACCCTGTCCGCTTGCGGTGGCTCCTCTGACAACGGAGACAAGGGCGGCGACAACGGTGGCGACAAGGCCGTATCCGGCACCCTGATCGGTGGTGGCGCTTCCTCGCAGGAAGCTGCTATGACCGCTTGGGCCGAAGGCGTTAAGGCTGACAACCCTGAACTCTCCGTCAACTACGACCCAGTTGGTTCCGGTTCCGGACGTAAAGGTTTCCTGGGTAGCCAGTACTCCTTCGCTGGTTCCGACGCAGCTCTGAAGGACGAAGAGCTCGAAGAAGCAAAGAAGGTTTGCGGTGACGGTGGTCCTTTCCACGTTCCTGCTTACATCTCCCCAATTGCAGTTGCTTACAACCTGCCTGACGTTGACGAAGTTAAGCTCGACGCAGAAACCATCGCTAAGATCTTCGCTGGCGAAATCAAGAAGTGGAACGACGACGCAATCGCAAAGCAGAACGAAGGCGTTGAACTTCCTGACATGGACATCGTTCCTGTCCACCGTGCAGACGACTCCGGTACCACTGAAAACTTCACCGCTTACCTCACCGAAGCTGCTGGTGACGCTTGGAAGCCAGGCGAAATCGAAACCTGGCCAAAGGAACTCGGTGGCGAATCTGCACAGCAGACCTCCGGTGTTGTTTCGCTGACCCAGCAGAAGGAAGGTGCGATCACCTACGCTGACGCTTCACAGGTTGGTGAACTCGGAACCGTTTCCGTCAAGGTCGGTGAAGAATACGTTCCTTACTCAGCAGAAGCTGCTGCGAAGATGGTTGACGCTTCCAAGCCTGGCGAAGCTGGCGCTATCGAACTCGACCGTAAGAGCGAAGAATCGGGTGTTTACCCAATCGTTCTGGTTTCCTACCACATCTACTGCAAGCAGTACCAGGACCAGGAAACCGCTGACCTGGCAAAGGCATTCGCTTCCTACGTAGTGTCCGAAAAGGGCCAGAAGGACGCAGAAGCTGCTGCAGGTAACGCTCCTATCTCGCAGACCACTCGCGACGCTGCGATGAAGGAAATCGACGCTATCACTGCTCAGGGCTAATTGCTTGAGCCTTAAGAGCATGAGCTGAAAGGACAGCCACCGGACCCGTTGTCTGGGTCTGGTGGCTGTTCTATGCACACACCTTTTCACACATATCCACTAGCGGGACTTACCCGCTTTCGTTTAATTTAGGGATTTATTGTGAGCCATACTACTGCGGAGCCACAGGACAAGAAGGCTCCCTCGGTCACCAAGTCGGCGCGTGGTGGCGCGGCTGGAGACAAGGTCTTCTCTGGCCTTGCGCTGGTTGCCGGTGCCATCATTCTTCTGGTCCTCGCGTTCGTTGCAATCTTCCTGGTAGTCGAGTCCCTTCCAGCACTGTGGCCAAAGGTCTTTTCGAACCAAGACAGCATCGTCAGTGCGGACAACTTCTTCCAGTACGTCTGGCCGCTTATGGCTGGAACGCTCATCGCATCGGCAATTGCACTTCTTATTGCTACCCCGATCGCGGTGGGAGTCGCTCTCTTCATTTCGCACTACGCACCTAGTAAAATCGCAACTCCGGTTGGGTACGTCATCGACTTGCTCGCTGCGATTCCTTCTGTTGTCTACGGTGCGTGGGGTATGACATTCCTCGCTTCTTCGCTGGTCCCTGCGTATGCGTGGCTCAACAAGTACTTGGGCTGGATCCCACTGTTCGGCGGTGAAGCCTCGAACACCGGTCGTACGATCCTCACATCTGGAATCGTTCTTGCGGTCATGATTCTGCCCATCATTACGTCGCTGTGTCGTGAAATCTTCGTCCAGACACCTAAATTGCACGAAGAAGCTGCGTTGGCGCTTGGCGCTACGCGATGGGAAATGATCCGTATGACGGTGTTCCCATTCGCGCGCGCCGGTATCATTTCGTCCATCATGCTTGGGCTTGGGCGTGCGCTCGGTGAAACCATGGCTGTGACCCTGGTGCTTTCGCCCGGTATCTTCTCGCTCAGCCTCATTTCGTCCGGACACAACGCAACTATCCCGTCAGAAATTGCTCTGAACTTCCCAGAAGCGTTCGGAATGCGCCAGAACGAACTGATTGCAGCTGGTTTGATGCTGTTCATCATCACCCTGGTCGTCAACATGCTTGCGCGCTGGATCGTCAGCCGCCACAAAGAATTCTCGGGGGCTAACTAATGTCGAAAAACACTGAGACAAACACTGACACCAAGACCGAGGCGCCTAAGACTCTTGCGCGCAAGGGTAAGCAGAAGAACTCTTTGACCGCTGGTCAGAAGCCGTCATGGATCTGGCTTGCTGTTCTGGCTGGCGCTGCGGTTGTGGGGCTTGCATGGACGTTCTTGGTCCAGCACACGTTCTCCATTGTTGGCTTCGCAATTATCACCGCGATTGCGTACATCATCGGAATGTACATCGTGACGTTCGCGATGGAGAACCGTCGTCGCGCAGCAGACGGGCTCTGGAAAAACCTCGTGTGGGCGACGTTCATCATTGCGCTCCTCCCACTGGTTTCCGTGCTGTGGACCGTGGTAGCAAACGGTCTACCAAGCCTGCTCCGCAACCCAGCGATGCTCTTCCAAGACATGGATGGGGTCACGGGTGCGACTGACCAGCAGACCGCTCAGGGTGGACCACTCATGGGTGGTTTCGCACACGGTCTGGTAGGTACGCTCATGATTACCCTGCTTGCCACCATTATTTCGGTGCCTGTGGGGCTCATGACCTCGATCTACCTGGTTGAGTACGGTAAAGGAAAGCTGTTCTCGCGTGCGATCACGTTCTTCGTGGACGTTATGACCGGTATTCCGTCGATTGTTGCGGGTCTGTTCGCGTTCGCTGTGTTCCAGCTGTTCATCACGACGTTCATTGGAACGAGCCCGGCTAAGCTGCAGCTGGTCAAGATGGGCTTCACGGCGGCGATCGCGCTGTCGATCCTCATGATCCCGGTTGTAGTGCGTTCGACGGAAGAAATGTTGCGCGTTGTTCCGAACGAATTGCGCGAAGCGTCCTATGCACTGGGTGTTCGTAAGTGGCGCACCATTGTGAAGGTTGTTCTTCCTACCTCAATCTCGGGTATCGCTTCTGGTGTGACGCTGGCAATTGCCCGTGTTACCGGTGAAACCGCACCGATCCTGGTGACCGCAGGTTACATTGCAGCAACCAACTGGAATGTGTTCAACGGATGGATGACTGCCCTTCCTGTGTACATTTACCGTCAGCTCGTCAACCCAACTGCACCAGCAGCACCGGACCCATCGATCGCACGTGCATGGGCAGCGGCTTTGGTCCTGATCGTCATCGTGATGCTCTTGAACCTGGTCGCTCGTATTATCGCCAAGGCGTTCGCCCCTAAGAAGACCGGTCGCTAAGGCCGCAAAGAAGAAGGAAACACTTATGTCAAAGCGCATCCAAGCCATTGACCTAGACGTCTACTACGGCAACTTCCTTGCGGTAGAGAAGGTCAACATCGACATTGCACCTCGTAGCGTCACCGCATTCATCGGTCCTTCCGGTTGCGGTAAGACCACGTTCCTCCGCACAATCAACCGTATGCACGAAGTGCTTCCTGGTGCTCGTGCAGAGGGTCAGATTCTGCTGGACAACGAAGACATTTACGGACCTGGCGTGGACCCTGTTGTGGTTCGCACCATGGTGGGTATGGTGTTCCAGCGCCCTAACCCATTCCCTACGATGTCGATTCGTGAAAACGTGCTGGCAGGTTACAAGCTCAATGGAACTCGTCTGAGCTCGCAGCGTGCGAACGAAATCGTTGAGCGTTCGCTCACTGGTGCAAACCTGTGGAACGAAGTGAAGGACCGTCTGGACCGCCCAGGTTCTGGTCTCTCTGGTGGTCAGCAGCAGCGTCTGTGCATTGCTCGCACGATTGCTGTTGAGCCAGATGTGATCCTCATGGACGAGCCTTGTTCAGCTCTTGACCCGATTTCGACCTTGGCTGTTGAGGATCTGATTAACGACCTCAAGGAACAGTTCACGGTTGTGATCGTGACCCACAACATGCAGCAGGCTGCACGTGTGGCTGACAAGACCGCGTTCTTCAACATTGCGGGAACCGGTAAGCCAGGTCACCTCATTGAATACGATGACACCTCGGTCATCTTCTCGAACCCCTCGCACGAGGAGACCCAGAACTACATTTCTGGTCGCTTCGGATAATCCCGGATGCACGAACGAGGGCCGCACCTGTGACGGGTGCGGCCCTTCGTGTTTCTGGATGCCGTGTGTTGTTCCAGAGTGTTGTTGCTCCTAACTGCTGTTGGTTTATGAGCAGTCCGGTTTATATGCTCCTGGCACGTGTGTGTCCACAATTCCCACGGCTTCCATGAGAGCGAACATGGTGGTGGGGCCCACGAATCGGAAGCCTCGTTTGCGCAGTGCTTTCGCGAGTGCGTGGGACTCCGGTGAGGTGGTCGGGATTTCGCTCACTGTCTGCGGGGGTGTCCACGAGTCCGGCCGGAACGACCACACAAGGTCAGCCAGTCCCCCGCTGTCGCGAAGTTGCAGAGTTGCGCGCGCGTTGTTGATTGTGGCGTCGATTTTTGCCCGGTTGCGCACGATTCGAGTATCTGCCATTAGGCGAGCTCGGTCGGTGTCGTCGAAACTGGCAACGACCTCGGGGGTGAAACCGGCGAACGCCTCCCGGAACGCGGGCCGCTTCTTCAGGATCGTCTCCCACGAGAGTCCCGCCTGGAAAGCTTCAAGGGACAGCCGTTCGAAGATGCCGGTTTCATCGGTGACGGGCACGCCCCATTCGTGGTCGTAGTAGTCACGAAGAAGCGGGTCATGCGCGGCCCATGGCGGGCGTGCCAGTCCGTCTGTACCTACTATGAGGCCACGGGCGGTGGCGGCGGCGCGGCTGAGTGAGGTGGCGCTGTCGGTCACTGTTCGAGTTCCAATAGCGTACGTTTCATGTCCAGGCCGCCCGCGTAGCCGCCGAGTGACCCGTCCGACCGGAGTACCCGGTGGCACGGAATGACGATGGGCACCGGGTTTGTGGCACACGCCGAGCCCACGGCGCGCACCGCGCGGGGCCGGCCTACCGCCTCGGCGACTTGAGTGTACGTGCGCGTTTCCCCGTACGGGATTGTCACGAGGTGTTCCAGCACGGCCCGCCTGAAATCGGTGGTTTCGCTGATGTCTATGTTCATGTCGAACGTGGTTCGCTGGCCGCTGAAGTACTCGTCGAATTGCTGGGTGATGGCGCCGAGGTGTTCGCCAGTGTCGTGCGTCCCGACTGTTGCCGGGCGGGGCGGTTCGATGTTTTGCCCGGGCAGCCCTACGTTGACGAGCGCACCGTTGCGCGTGACGAGTAGTAGCTCGCCCAGAGGTGTTGGGTGGGTGCAGTAGTTAAGTGTCATTGCGCTCCTGCCGTAGGTACGGGCTTGGTGGATGGTTCAACAGTACGTCAGTACAGCTAACTAAAAGGGCTCGAATCAGAATCGTGGTGGCAACTCAGAACGGTGGTGGTTCTTCGCTGGGCTGCCATGGTCGGGTGTCACTGTTGATCACCTCCCCTGCTAGCGCGTACTCGTCAGCAACCTCACGGGGGTAGGTCTTGCCAGTGTGTTCGTTGGCCCGCCCTGAAATTGGAGCAGTCCGGGGTTCAGGGTCGTTTGTGGCCGTGGCAGGGGTGCGTGCCGTCTCAGGTTCAGAGCGGCGTGCAGTTTGGTGTTCTGTTGCTAGGTAGTTGTTGATGGTGTGGCTGATGTCTTGGTCACCGGTATCGAAGTACTCGATTAACCGCTCATACTGAAGTTGGTTGATCCGGGATTCTGGCGGGTAGACCAGCATCGCACCAATCCTGGGCAGCACCCACGCCAAGGAACCATCATCCATCCTGTCGACACGTAATCGTTTCTGAGTTTTCTCTTGATGATGCCGCTTACACAGCGGATGCAAATTCTCCATCACCGTCAACCCACCATTCTCGGGATCCTTGTGGTTGAACGGTTCGATATGGTCCTTCTCACACACCCTGGCAGGGACCGCACACCACGGAGCACTGCAATCAGGATGCCTAGCCTCAACCATGCGCTTCAAAGCCGCGGGTATGTAATACTTCGTCGGCGCAGATTCCAGGACTACCCCGGTTTGGGGGTCGGTGAACATCCGGTACACCCACTTCGCCCGCGTAATCACCCGATCAGCAGTCTTCGTGTCTAATGGCACCCGGTTATTCATCATCACCGGAACCCGCACATCTGGGTCCACCTTGACTGGCAGCCCATAATCAAGCTCACTACCAGCACCCACAGGCTCGCTGGCACTCACGGGTTCCTCAGTGTTCAAGAACTTTTCGGAGTTTAGGGTTTCTTCACTACCCGGTGGCACACCTGTCCCCTGGTTCCCGGACATCGGCTCGTCATAACCCGGCGAGACCCCAACTCCTGGTGGCGCACTACTCCCCTGGTATGTGAATGCTTGTTCGCTGTTTACCGGTGTTCCAGAGTTTTGTCGCACAGGTATTTGTTCTTCAGGTCTCTGTTCTTTAACCCTGTGCCTGTGGACCTCTTGGCCAGTTCCGGGTCTGTGTTGTTCGTTTTGGTCGGGGTTTTGTTCTTGGTTTGGTGGTGGGTTGTTCATGAGGAAGTGCAGTACCGGGACTGTGAGGTTAATGCTGGCTTGGGATTTGAGCCATTCTTCTTTTTCAGGCATGGACACGCACAACTCAAGCTCATACACGTCCTCAGCCTGACGGGCTTCACACTTCTCAGCCCACACAGAACCAGAATCTCCCGGACCAGAAGCACCAGCGCCAAACCCGTCAGTTGCGGAACCGCCGTTTGCATCAGCAACGTTTGCGTCCTTGCCAGTGGCGTTCCCGCCCTGGGCATGCGCGCCTGGAGCGTTTTCGGTTTGGATTGGGGTGCCGTTTTCGAGGATCACTTCAGCATCATCCGCACCCGGGCTATCTGGCCTGGTGTGGATGACTCTAATCGGCGCCTGTTTGCCTGTCCGGGTCACTCGGACACGAAGTGTCGTTGAGGGTTTGGCGCCGGTGATTAGGTCCAGGGTGAGTTGGTCCATGAGCCGGTCATCATCAACCTCAACCCTGCCCAGGTCACCCACACGTACTTCAGAAACGTCCCCGTTGTCTTCAGTGATGAACAGGGCTTGTTGTTCATCCGTCAACGTGGCAGTGAACGGTTCTATGTGGTTCGCCATGATTGCTCTGGCAGTCCCGCGTACACGCTGGTAAAACGCTTCCATCTCCAACACAGGACCGGTAAGACTCAACGTGGCTGTCCCGTCATCATTGACCCAATACGACACTGACCGGTTACGGTGAGCGTTCGCAGCCCTGGTTTCAGGGGTGGTGAGCATGGCGAGCACTTCAGTGACATGCCGTTTAAAGGTTTTCCATGACACGTCCACACGCTTACTGGTGAGCAGTTCATCAAACACCGGGATACACACCCCAGCACGACCGGCCCTGCCAGCCGTATAAAGAAGCCGGTCAAACCCGATCACACCCTGTTTCGCTAACGACCAGAGTTTGGGCATGAGCACCACAGCCGTCATGATCTTCCGCACCTGGGTCACCACCTGGGCACGCGTACAATCCAAGATTTTCGCCAACACCCCTTCTGTCGGAGTCGGTAGTTCCTCTGGTACGCGTTCGACACTGGCAACCGTGCACACTTCACCCGAAGGCAGGGCCACACACGCCACCACATCGTCAATACCAACAGTGGCGCGCGGACCATCCGCAGAAACAACCCCAGCGCCCGCATGAGAAGCAACAGTCACCGGCCCGAAAGCAGAAGACGAACCCGAAGCTGAGTGTGAAACCTTACCCGCGTTGAAGTTTTGTCCTGCTTTCCCGTTAGTGACCAGTGGGCCTGCTCCCGGGTTGGAGGTGAATACTGCGTGCATGCCGTCAGTGAAATCATCCACCGGCGTTACGTGGGCGCTGATCAACGCAGCGACTGCTTCGGCTTGTTTCACGCGTGCTTCGTCCATGAGTCGTGTGGTGGTTTTGACTGTTTCGAATAGCTCAACAGCCGGCCCGTCGTACATGTCGTTGTGCTGGTCGTGGATTGTTGTGGTCATGTGGTTTCACCTCCTTGCGTGTTTCTATTCTATTTGTGTTCGAATGTGTGAGTCAAGGGTTTTGTTCGTTTTGTTTCGATTTATTTTCGAACGAGTGTTCAGTCAAAGAAGCCACACGCGTTCAGTTGGGTATCCAAAAGCATTCAGCTGAAGACACCACAAGCGCTCTGCCGTGGCGACGAACGGCGCTGAGTTGTGGTGACGACAAGCGAACAGGCATGGGCACGACGAACGCCCAGTTGCGGGCGCGAAAAGCGTTCAGTGAAACGCATTCAGCTATGGACACCGCAGACGACGCTCGCTTGTGTAGGTGACGGTCACGATAGATCAGCGCTACAAGACATATGCCAGCGCGCAGGACACTCGACTCTTACAGCCGATCGCGCTTCGCCAGCAACACCCTCATGTAAGTCAAAGGATGTGCACAGTCGCGAGCCGAGTTTAATACTCAAAAAGTGTGTACAGCAGGGACCTGTTGCC
Source organism: Brevibacterium sp. ACRRH (assembly GCF_022346365.1). Taxonomy (NCBI): domain Bacteria; kingdom Bacillati; phylum Actinomycetota; class Actinomycetes; order Micrococcales; family Brevibacteriaceae; genus Brevibacterium; species Brevibacterium sp. ACRRH. Next base: position 206,424 of record NZ_JAKRMN010000001.1, on the reverse strand, counting down.
CAGCAATCCGTAGGGCAACAGGCGGTTATACATGCTCCACCAACTATGCCGCGCACCATATCGCGATCAACTTCCCACAGACCCGGCACCTGCTACGAAAATCCCGGGAACACACGCGCATAGCCCCAAGCATGACGGCGCAAAACGAGCAAAACTGCGCAATATAATGCGCTGCATCACTCACCTTGTGTTGTCTGGACATGAAATTCCTGGGCAGGTTTATCAGGCGGCAGGTGAAGAAAAACGGAAACCCAGGTGCCACCTCGGCGCACATAAAAAAGAGGGCAGGCAACCTTGCGGTCACCTGCCCATATACGCTGTCGGTTTAGCGTGGCGCCATGCGGATAGCACCGTCAAGGCGAATCACTTCACCGTTAAGCATGCGGTTCTCCACGATGTGCGTCACCAGGTTGGCGTATTCGCTCGGCCGGCCCAGGCGCTGCGGGAACGGAACCTGCTTGCCCAGCGACTCCTGTGCCGCTTCAGGCAGTCCCGCCAACATTGGAGTGAGGAACAACCCAGGCGCAATCGTGACGACGCGGATCCCCACACTCGCCAAGTCACGGGCAATAGGCAACGTAATCCCGGCAACGCCTCCCTTAGAAGCAGAGTACGCAGCCTGACCAATCTGGCCCTCGAACGCCGCAACCGACGCAGTGTTCACAATCACGCCACGCTCACCATCTTCGCCCGGCTCATTCTGCGACATCGCCCAGGACGCCAAGCGAATTGCGTTAAACGTACCAATGAGGTTGACGTTCACAACCTTGGCGAACGATTCGAGGTCGTGCGGCCCCTTGGAGCTCACGGTTTTCTGCGCGGTTCCGATCCCAGCACAGTTGACCAGCCCTGCCAGGTTTCCGTCGGCATTGGCCTTGTCCACCAGCGCTGAAACACTGTCAGGGCTCGTCACATCAGTTTCGACGAACTCAGCACCAGTCGGCGCTTCGCCCTTGAGGTCGGCGATGAACACGCGAGCGCCTCGCTCAATCAGCGCCTCAGTCGTGGCAGCGCCCAGACCAGACCCGCCTCCTGTCACAATGAGAGTCTTGTTAGCAAACTGCACAGTGGTTTCCTTTCGTAAACTTTTTTGGCTGTTGGAATCTGCTCGCCTGCTGACGTATTCCCTACGCCCTACAGCCCACGCGAAATGAGGTCCTTCATGATTTCGTTGGTACCGCCGTAGATCTTCTGGACGCGCGCATCGGCGTACATCCGCGCAATCGGGTATTCGAGCATGTACCCATATCCACCGAAAATCTGTACACACCGGTCGATCACGTTGTTCTGAATGTCGGTCGCCCAGTACTTACCTGCGGACGCCTGCTCGGTGGTCAGCTTCCCATCGATGTGCTGAGCAATGAGGTGGTCCACGAAGGTGCGTGCCGCGAACGTGTCGGTGGCGCATTCCGCCAGAACAAACTTGGTGTTCTGGAATCCCAGAATCGGGCGCCCAAAAGCTTCACGTTCCTTCGCGTAGTCAATGGTCAAACGCACCGCATACTCAGCCGTGGTCACACCGGTGACGGCCAGCGCCAACCGCTCCTGCGGCAACTGCTGCATCAGGTGGATGAACCCCTTACCTTCAACACCACCCAACAGGTTCTGGGCCGGCACCCGCATGTCCTCAAAGAACAACTCGCGAGTGTCCTGTCCGCGCTGCCCAACCTTGTCCAGAACGCGACCGCGCGAGAACCCGGGAAGGTCATTCACCTCGGCGACAATGAGCGACAGCCCCTTACCACCCGGCTGGTCGTTAGTACGCGCCACAATAATGACGATATCCGCGTGCGTACCGTTCGAAATGAACGTCTTCGCACCGTTGATGACGTACTCGTCGCCGTCCAAAACAGCCTTGGTCTTAACCGCTTGGAGGTCAGAACCAGTGCCCGGCTCAGTCATGGCAATAGCACCAACCAGCTCACCGGACGCCAGGCCCGGTAGCCAGCGCTTCTTCTGCTCTTCCGTTCCAATCGCGTTGATGTAGTGCGCCACAATCGTGGAGTGAACGGCGTAACCCCACGCCGCGTCGCCAATGTACCCCTGCTCCTGCAATACAACAGCTTCGTGGGCAAACGTTCCGCCACCGCCGCCGTACTCTTCCGGAATGGACACACACAGAAGTCCCAGCTCACCGGCTTTGTTCCAGAACTCGCGGTCGATCTTGTGCTCTTCGGCCCAACGCGCCAAGTTGGGCTTCGCTTCCTTCTCCAAGAAGGTCCGCGTGAGGTCACGCAGGTCATCGGTTTCTTCGGTTTCCCACGCACCGCGGTATCCGTCAAGAATCACTTTTGTACTCCTTTATTTGTGAGGGCGAAAGTCTATTTCGAAGGGCGAAAGTCGCCAGGCGATGGTCATTTACGGGCAATCTTCTCCCTCAGCTTGTGCTTTTGGATCTTTCCGGACGGGTTGCGCGGAATGTCCTCAATGATGAGTTCACGCGGAATCTTGTAGTGCGTCAGCAACGGTTCCGCAAACGCGCGCAACCCTTCAAGCGTGGGGTTCCCACCTTCAGCCGGGGTCACAACCGCCACGACCGTTTCACCGTAGTCCGGGTGCGGACGGGACACCACCGCAATGTCGGTAATCTCCGGGTACGCTGCCAACGCATTTTCCACCTCGGCGGAATACACATTGTGCCCACCGGTGATAATCATGTCTTTCAGGCGGTCAACCAGCGTGATGTACCCTTCCTCATCAACGTGAGCCAAGTCGCCGGTGTGTACCCACCCGTCGATAACCGTCTGCGCGGTTGCGTCGGGCCTGCGCCAGTATTCCTTCATCATGGACTCGCCCCGCATGATCATTTCACCCACCTCACCAGGGCGAACGTCCTTGCCTTCAGCGTCGACCACCCGGACTTCCGTGTTCAAAGTCGCATACCGGCCAGACGCTGATGGCTTGGCCTTGACCTCCTCATGCAGCAGGATGATGCCTCCGGGGCCACCTTCGGTCTGGCCGCACAGCTGGATAATCTCGGTCTGAGGCATCACCTCAAACAGGCGCTCCGCCACACTTCCAGGCATAGGTGCCGCTCCATAGAACGCCACCCGCAAGCTCGACAGATCGAACTTCGCAAGGTTGGGCGACCGCAACATGAACGCAAACATCGTGGGCACCCCGAAGAACACGTTAATCTTCGTTTTGTCGATCTCGTTAAGCACCGCCTCGGGGTCAAACCCAGAGTGAATGACCTGGTGAGCGCCCATCATCAGCGCTGGGAAGAACAACAGATTCAGCGCCGCGGAGTGGTACAGCGGGGCCACGATCAGGTAGCGGTCGCGGATGCGCAACCCCACGCCACCAATGGTGTTCACGCCCACCCACAGCACCCGGTGGTGGTCGAAAAGCGCGCCTTTTGGCTTTCCGGTGGTTCCCGAGGTGTAAATGATGAGGCAGTCATCGTCCTCTTCCAGCCCAAGCTCCACCGGCGCGGCAGGGCGCTGTAACGCCGCCCCGAGGAGGTCGTCACCGAACTCAGTAGCCCCCAGCGACCGCGCGTTAACCTTGGCAGCGGTCTCCGGGTACGCCTCGGCCCACGCCTTAACCGCAGGCGCGCACAGCGCGTCGAAGATAATCGAGTGTACGTCCGCGTCGGTGACGAAGTGCTCGATCTCTGCACCCGCGGACTTAGGGTTGACCGGGGCGACAATGGCGCCAGCCCGCAACCCACCTAGAACCGCGTACGCGAAGACGTCTGAGTTGCCCGCCACAATGACCAGCCGGTCTCCTTTGTTCACGCCTCGCTCAATGAGCTCAGCTGCGAACTGGTCCACGCGTTCGTCGAGCTCTTTGTACGTCAGCGTGGTGGATTCAAATGTAATCGCCGGCTGATCCGGGTACGTGTTTGCTGTCCTACGAAGTGCCAGTGGAAGTGTTGCCATGTCGACTCCTTTGTCGGGTTGGATCCATGTCGGATCAGATGTGTTTAAACGGCGATTGGTTCGATGGGCAGGTCGTGGGAGTGCGCGAATTCGACCCAGTGCGCAGTGGGCTGGGACGCAAACGCGGCCTCGAGTTCTTCGTGCTCCGACCCCAGCTGTTCTGCCAGGGCTTTTGCGAAGTGGGGCTCCAAGCACGCAACGGCAATGTGTCCGTCCTGGGTGGCGTACGTGCGGTATTCCGGCGAGGCTCCGCCCAGTCGCGTCCCGGGCCCGGTCAGACCGTGACGGGCTGGCCCGGCTGCCCACTGAGCGGCTTCGTCCAGAACCACTCGCTTGACAATTCCACCTGCCGCATCAGCTCCCCGGTTTTCTTTTTCGCGCAGTCCGGCAAGCGCCTGGAGGGCTGCGTGTTCTCCTCCCAAAACATCGGCGACCGGCACGGTGGGCATAGTGCCGGGAACCAAGGTTTTGTGGGCTGCTTGGTAAGTCAGGTCGTGGCCGGGTACGTCAGCGCGGTCGCCTGCGAATCCCACGATTTCAACATGAACCAGCCTGTACTTGTCGACTGTGTCTGGGATGCCCAGCGCATGTGCGGCTTTGGGACGCATGGCTGTGAGCAGAATATCGGCTTCTTTGGCGAGCTGGTCGAACTGTCGCACACCTTCAGGGGATTTCAGGTCGATTGTCACGACCTCCTGACCGGTAGCAAGTTCCTTGTAGTAGTCGGTGACATACAGGCTTAGGGGGTCGCCAATGGGTGGTTCGACTTTGACGACCCGCGCACCCAGGCTTGCCAATCGCGCCGCTGCGAGTGGGCCAGGCAGGTTCACGGCCAGGGTGATGACGGTGACGCCGGAGAGTGGCTGCTGATTCATCCGAGCTCCTCAACAATGTAGAGAACTTTGATTCAATGTATAACTGACTGAACAACTATTCAATAGATATAGTGGCTGAATTGCACGGGAGGACAGCACAATGGAAACAGCGCCAGACTCACACGGCCTCAACAGCGATCTCACTAGCCGGGCACGGATCCGCAACGCTGGCCTTCACCAGTTCGCCACCTCGGGCTTTGCGGGCACGCCCATGCGTGCCATTGCCGCCGAGGCGGGAGTCACCATTGGTCTGATTTCTCACCACTTCGGGTCCAAAGAGGGGCTCAAAGAGGCTGTTGAAAGTTGGATAGTGGAGCAGTTTGCGAACGCGATTGCTCGGGCGGACACTCAGGCGGGCGACTCAGTGGCGAGTGCGGCAAACCGCGATGAGTCGGTTGCGACGATGATGCAGGAGAACCCACTCATCGTTGCGTATTTACGACGTGACCTGCTTGAAGAAGGCGGCAGCCACACGTTGATCACGCGTCTTGCGCACCTATCAGGTGAAAGCATTGACGCCTTACGCGACCATGGGAAAGCCTCCCAGGACCGCAGCCGGGTGGAACAGGTAGTCAATGTGATGGTGCGGCAACTGGGGAAGCTGTTTCTGCAACCGCTTATTGATCAGATTGTGTTGTCATTTCCGGAAAAGGACCAGCCTCGCCATATTCCCGAACTTCACGTCACGGTGACGTCTCAGGATTAGTTTGGGCGCCCGATTCACAATCACACGTGTGGGCAGTGGGATGTTGCGATTGATTTTCTTCGCCTTCTGAGATGCTGTCCACAATCCACGAAGCAAGGGTGGCGGTTACTGAACCGATCAGTGCGATACCGGCGATCATGAGCAACGCGGCAATGAAACGTCCCAGCCCCGTCACGGGGTAAAAATCGCCGTAACCCACTGTTGTGATAGTGACAATGGACCACCACAATGCGTCAGAGAAATCGGTGATGTTTGCGCCAGGCTGGTTCTGTTCAGCATCAAGGATTGCTAGCGCACCCACAAAAATGAGGAAGACAAACCCTGCAAAAATATAGACGGTTGCCTGACTGCGGAGGCGTACGCCAACCTTCCGGTGGAAAAACTTAAGAAACGGAATGAGGCGCAGCAAGTAGAGCGGACGTAGAAACGGGAACACCGCGATGAGTAGCAGATGTAGGTGCCTGAAGAACCACGAAGCTCGATGTTTTACAAGCGCGAGACTCACGACGTAATCCACAACGTACACCGCCCACACTACGAACATGACTGCGAACGGCCACGAAATTTCACTTTCGCGCAGATTCGCGATCACCACGTACGCATACGCGGCAAGAAAGAGAGCCGAGCACGCGGCCATGGGCCACTCCGATATGGCGCACCACTTCTCGTAGCGGTCGCCGTGCCGAGGGGCCACACAGCGCTGGTCCGCATGGTTCGTTTTAGGGTTGTCAAGCATAGTCGTGATCAAGAATACCGCGGTGACACACCTAGACAACGAAGTGTTTTACGGCATGAAAAAAGTGGGCCCCGTGGTGTCCTGCGTCAGGACATAGTTGACACCAACACCCAGCAGTTTTGTCCAAGACAGTTGACACATCAGTCAGGACATCGTTGACACTTCCACCCCACTCCCGCACCAGTGGTGATAGTTGACACATCAGTCGCGACATCGTTGACACACACGGCCAGCGACAATGAGCCATGAGCTACAACAACCCCAACCTCGCAATCGTCAAAGCCGTGACCGAACAACACATGAGCGTCAGCCAAGCAGCCCGCATCACACTTCGATTCGCCGGACAAATGAAATACCTCGGCATCGGCCGCGCCCACACAGGCACACGCACACTCACCGTCATCACCGGCAACCACGCACTAACAACCAACACAGAAACCGGAGAAATCATCGCCGAACACAACATCGACACAGGCCGTCGTTACCAACCCAACCTGATCAAGAACACCCACCCAAACACAAACGCCACAAAGCTAGAACAACGCTCTAACCCTGCGGCGTAAAGTGTCAACTATGTCCCGACTGATCACAAAAGTGGGCCCCGTGGGGATCGAACCCACGACCCACGGATTAAAAGTCCGTTGCTCTACCAACTGAGCTAGAGGCCCACGCGTTTTAAACGCTCCTATAGTGTACGGGTTTTGCCTCTCCTTGCCAAAAGCTCTTGCCAAAACTCGTGCCACACCCGCACCAAAACGTTCGCCCGGCGACACTAAACCAGCACCACCGGGCAAACAACAGCGTGACTTCCCATCACGCAAAAGCCAACTTATTTACGCGCTGCGACTTCCTTCACACGTCCGCCCAGCGACATCATCAAGCTCACCAGGCCGAACGTCAACAAGATGTGACCCAGCCCAGCTATTCCAGCCGTCATGCCATTGCTGCTTGAACCACCCAAAGCCATGATGCCGTGTACCACCATCATGGTGATGGTCACCGCCATGCCCGCGTTGTACGTCCAGAAGAAGGTAGAAAACGTCGTCGATGACGACAGGTCAAACACCTTGTCCAACACCAGAACAATCAGCATGAAAAGGAAACCAAGCGCCAACAAGTGAGTGTGCAGAGTACTCAACTGGGTGTACTGCCCCTGCTCAAACCCAACAATCTTGGTGTACTCGCGATAAAACACACCGGAAGCCAGTCCAAGAATCAAGTACGTCAGAGCCGCGTAATACAACTTCCTCATTTTGTTCCCCACTCACTAAAGATAATTTCCGTTATCTCTATTCAGCCAGAAACCGGCCCCACATACAGCACCCAACTGGTTGAACATGGCATCAACCTTTCGGTTGATTACGCGTTCGCGTGCGGGTACTGCTCAAACACTGCGCGCACCTTGTTCTCTCGCGCTTCAGACATGACTCCAAAAGGCTCAAGCACCAACGACCGCTTGCCCTTCTGCCCCTTGCGACGCCAATAACCAACCACCTGGCTTCCAGCCACAACAGCTGACCGGAAAACACCGTTATTTCCAGGCACCAATGTTGCGTGATGTTCAGCTGGAACGATGTACGTGCGGTCGGGATACCCCAAGATCATCTCGTCAAACGGCGGTAACAACTGCGGGCGGTCCGTCACACGCCCCACCTGGGCAACCACCTCGGGAAGGTCCGGGGCACACAGAAGCGCATCCCCTGACTCATCAGTCCCCCACTCCTCCACAGAAGACTCAATATCGCGCGCGGCCGCACGAATCAGCGTCAACGGAAGCTTGGTCCACCACTGAAAATCACGCAATGTGACCGGCCCGCGCGACAACACATAACGACGCAAAAGCTCAGCCGTGGCAGCCTGCCGGTCGTCATTAAACGCAACAGCCAAGCGGCTACCATCCGGCAACCACTCACTCGACAAAACCACACGGTTCTCCACCGGACCGTCCTCGGTTAACGGCCCATACGTCACGAACATCGTTGACAGAAAATGCTTGAGCAAGTGATACGAACACCCGCCTTCCGTAGGCACGCCCGCAGCCGCCCACGCCTCAAACACCTGCGCACGCGTCGCGCCTTCCGGTCCCGCGCACTCACGTTCAAGAACGCCTCGCGCCACAGAAAAGTGTTCGTCCTCAATTCCCAACCGCGGACTGTTCTTGCGCGCCTGCTTCACCGCTGGGCCCGCGCACAGCTCAGTCATCCACCACAGGTCCTCAGCAGAGGTCACGAATACCGTCCCCCTCATGGGGTACCCACGCACCAACCGGCCACGTGAAAACGCTTCGCGGGTCCTCTCAAGTGCCACACTCGCCTCAACGCCGGACCCCGCATGCATCACACGCAACGCCACCGACGACAAAGCCCCCGGCAAATCCTGCCCCTGGAGGGCCCCGAGCCCGGTCGCTACCGCCTCGGGAGTCTCAAATGACGAACGACGCCCGCCCGGCGCAGGGCACATACCCTGCGCCACCAGGCGGGCGCGCACCAACGGCTTATCGACCATGGCGACTACAACCGATCCAACGACAACGGCACAGACTACAACCGAGCGTCCGGGCGGTACGTGCGCGGAGTGTCATCGCGCACCTGCGGTTCATCGTCAGACGCGGACGAACCAGACGACGAAGCAGCCCCGTCTACGACCTCGCCCTCAATAACGTCGCCCTGGCCGTCCTTCTTCTTTTTGGTGACCTTCAGCAGTTGCTTCAACCCACCCATGATGTCCGTGTCGCGCTTTGGGCTACTCACTTTTGGCTCCAATTCAGGTTCAAACACTGCAGGTGCAGGCCCAAACGCGTGCTGCGCGTTTTCAATCACAATGCCCGCCATCTTCCGGTTAACCGCGGCCCCAACCACGGCACCGATCCCAAACGGCAGAATCCGCCCAATCAGCGACCCAGCAGACCTCCGCGCGTAACGCTTAAACATGGCCTTCCGCATCTGCTTGGTGAGCATGTCCACCATCTGCGTAGGGATCTGCTTGGTGATCATGGCGCCCCACGCGGCGTCCCGGCGCGGAACGTCCTCGCCCTGCGCTTGCGCAGCGACCTTCTTGACCATGTCCTTACCGTCGTTCCCCAGCATGAGGCCCATAATCAGCGCATTCGCACGAGCTGGATCTTCGACCGGCAGGTTGTGAAGCTCTGCAATCGACTGGGCGTACAGCGCGGAACCTTCCAAGAACGCACCTGTTTCAATGGCCGCGACACCTAGTGCCGCGCCTGTTCCCAGCCCTGGGATCACGGCAGTTGCACCTGTGGCGGCACCCCCACCTGTCACCAGGTTCTTGTAGTGGTCAGCCAAAATGTCGGCCATCTGAGCCGGAGTCGCGTGGGGGTGACGGCGACGGACGCTACGGACGTAGGCCAAAACAATGGGACGCTGAACGCTCAACAGTTTGCTAATGGCCTTGGCAGCCATGGGGTTGACCGTTCCGTCCTTTTGAACGAGTTTGTCGGCAAGTTTGCCTGCACCGTGAGTGACGCGTGAGTTTGCCATTCCATTCCTTCCCGCGAATGCGTGTTCGTTAAGAAGCTTACGGATCGTTGGTGAATGTGTCCTGAACATCCAGGTCACCACTTGAGGCAACCATGACAAAACACGCACGCATGCACATTTATTCCACGGGTGGCGAAACTGCCTTCCCTGCCGTCCGTCACTGATCGCACCAAGCACCCACCGCCTCACCGGCCACACACCCACCCAAACCTGCTCCCCACCTCGTCCTACACTGGGCGGGTGGGAGATTTTCACAAGCCAGTCATGCGCGCAGACCTTGACGGGTACTCTGAGGCCCCGGGCCCCGCCCAAAAAGCCGAAGCCGCGCACAACCTCGCGCACCTTCTCATCCACGACCCGTCCGTCCCCCGCGATCAGGCCGCCACCGACCGCTTCGTTGCTTTAGAGCAGGAGTTCGGGCTCGAAACGCTCGCCGAACTGTGGAGCAGCGCCCCTGCCGTGTCTCTCCCCGGCGCGCTGTATCGCCTGTACGCGCTGCACAGTTGGATCACGCGCCGGCCGGACGAGGCATCCGGCTGGTTTTCTGCTGGTCGGTCAACGTCCCCCGCCGAGGTCGTCGCCGGTGTCGCTGACCCGCCGGGTCCGCGTGAGGTTGCGACGATGGCTAGGGAGATCCTCTCCGGTGCATTCCACGGTGACTTTTCCCACGCATGCGACCGGGCCGCCGCGTTTGTGTTTGTCGCTGCCCGAGGTCGTGCCACCGAAGACGGCCCCGGCCTTGCCGAGTTCCACCGCATGGGTGAGGACCTGCGTGCGTCCGCTCGCCTGTATCGCGAGGGCAACCTGGCATAGCGGGCGCGGCCTGTCCGGCCAGAGCCGCCCCACCCCACCAAAGCCAGCCCCCGCCTCGGGTTCGTTACAATGGTCGCGGGTGCCGGTCCGCTGAAGCCCCGGGCTCCAACTTTTGCCGCTACGAGCGGCCTTTCGCCGAGAGGCGCTCTCGGATCGGCACCCGTCGTATCGATATAAGCCAGAGGTCGCCATGAGTCTTCGTCGTTTATCAAATGATGATGCTATTTACGAGCTGCTACACAAGATAGCGGTCACTGTACGCGACGGAAATCTAGCGCTGGCTGAACTGTCCGGCATTCCCGCGGGCAAGCGGCGTGAGGCTCTGAGCCGCATGAACGAACTCACCCAGGCGGCAGACGACCACGCCGGCGCCGTCAAGCGTCAGCTCCGCGAAAACTACCTGACACGGTTCGACCGCCGGCTCATTTACCGGTTATCTGAAGCGTTGCGCGACGTTGTTCACCGGCAGGACGCGGTCGGCTTCGCCATGACTTCTTCTGCCTTCGACGAACTCCCCGTGGGCGTCCTCGAAATGCTGGCCCTACTGTCCAACCAGGCTGACAACACGTTACGCATGACCCAGCGCCTACGCGCCAAACCCGATCAGTGGGAGTACGTCGACACCATCGAAACGCTTCACTTGCGGGCCGTCACGTTGCAACAGCAGGTGACCGACGTCGTTCCTGGCGCGCGCGTGGGCCTGACGTTCTTGGCAGCCGCCACCTCTTTAGGTGCCGCGTTCATTCGTGCCTCCGACGGGTATAAGTCGGTCGCTGCGGTGGTCGCGGAAATCGCTTTGGACGAGTCCTAGGGGCGCACAAGCTTTGACCTTCGCACCACTCTCGTCGGCACCACTCTTGTCAGCACCACCCATCAGCGAGGCCCCATGGATCTAGCAACTCTGTGCGTCCTGCTCTTGGGCATTTCGTTCGCGTTTTTTAACGGTTTCCATGACGCCGGTATCACCGTGGGAAACGTCGTGGCCACGCACGGTTTAAATCCACGTGTTGCACTGGCCATGGCAACGGGCTTCAACTTTGTTGGCGCGCTTTTGGGCCAAGGAATCGCCACCGTAATTGCCACCGAGGTCGCAAACTTCCACCACTCCAGCACCCAGCTGTTAGCAGTTTTGGGCGGGGGTCTGGCAGGAGCCCTGTTAGTGAACGTCGCCACGTATTTCATGGCCGTTCCGATCGCTTCGACTCACGTTCTCATGGGTGGTTTGGTTGGCGCGTGGCTGGTTGTCGGGTGGGACGACCGCCCGTCCATCATGTTCGACGAAACCATCGCTTCAATCTTCATCATGCCAATCGCGGCTCTTTTCGCCTCGATCGTCCTCACCCGCATTGTCCTGCGCGTGGTGGCCAGTTATCCGCCCAAGCCGTTGTTCAAGCGTTGCCGCCAGATGAATAGTGTCATGGTGGCTGGGCTGTCGTTGGCTCACGGGTCCCAGGATGCGCAAAAGGTTGGCGCTGTCATGGGGCTTGTGTGGGTGTCGGGTGTGCATCCCGGCGCCGAGGTCGTTATGGGCGGTCGTCCATGGGTCCTCATCGTGTTGACGGCTGTGGCTTTGGCCTCAGGCACGTGGTTTTCTGGCTGGCGGGTAGCTCGCACGGTGTCAGTGTCGATGGTGCGGTTGGATCCGGTGACGTCGGTTATTTCGAACGCGACGTCCGCTATTTTCCTTGGTTTGGCAGCTTTCGTTTTCCGTATTCCTGCGTCGATGAGTTTTGTGGTCGTCGCTTCTAACTTAGGAACCGCGCGGAGACGTCAGGACATTCGCGTGCGCCCGTTACTGAAGGTGTTAGCGGCCTGGATTTTGGGCATTCCAGCGGCTTCGTGTGTGGCTGCGTTGTTCACGCTGCCTCTCCTCATGCTGACGTAGCTCAGAAACCCATGTAGCGCCCTGGTCGGTGGTTAAACGCCAGGACCAGGTTGAGGATGACCGCGCCACCAGCTGACAGCAAAACGATGTACCACGGGGTCACGAAGAGCGACGCCAACACAATGAGTACGTCAAAGGACATTTGGAAATACCCTGCACTGATGCCGGCGCGTTCTTGCACAATGAGCGCCAGGATGTTGACGCCGCCCAGGCTGGCTTTGTGCCTAAACAGAATGAGCAGCCCCACACCTGCTAGCAGGTTTCCGCAGATTACGCCGTAAACGGGGTGAACGTGTACGTTCATCACCAGCAGGTGGAAGTCGGTGAGGACACCTACGGCAACCACGCACAAGATGGTGCGGATCGTGAAGTTCCACCCCTTTTTCCAAATCGCCAAGATGAAGAAGGGAACGTTGACCAACGGGAACAGCCAGGCGACAGGAAGGGGCACCAGGTAGCTGACCAACAGCGATAACCCTGCGGTCCCACCTGTTACAGCTCCCGCGGTTTTCAGGAAGAAGAGCCCCATGGATGCGACAAAACATCCCGTGATGAGCCCCATGAGGTCTTCGGCCCACGAGTGCTTGAGCTTAAGTTTTTCTGCTTCGTTCTGTGCCACTGATTCTGCCACCGCTACCTCCGCGATCGATCTTCTCACAGAGTGAGCACACGTGCGCAACACTCCAAGAAAGGTTCCTGATCCATACGGGAACTGGCCCGTGTACATATAAAGTGGAGGCATGCGCATTGCACTGTTTGCCACGTGTATTGTCGACGCGATGTACCCCGAAGTCGCGCGCGACACCGTCGAGATCCTGGAGCGTTTGGGCCACACGGTCACGTTCCCGCAGGGGCAGGTGTGTTGCGGTCAGATGCACATCAACTCTGGAAAATTTGACCAAGCAGCACCGGTTGTACGCAATCACGTCAACGCTTTTGAAGACGCGAGTTTTGACTACGCCGTAGCCCCGTCAGGTTCGTGTGTGGCTTCACTGTCGCACCAGCACGGCATGATCGCTCAGCACGTTGGAGACCACGATCTAGAAGAGCGCGCCGCCCAGGTTGCTTCGCGCACCTTTGAGCTGGCTCAGTTCTTAACGGACATTGCCAAGATCGACAACGCGGCCGAACAACTGGGGAGCTACTTCCCGCACACCGTTGCGTACCACCCGTCGTGCCACGGAATGCGTCTTTTGCGGCTGGGCGACCGCCAGAAAAAACTGCTGGAGACTGTAGAAGGCACCACAGTCGTTTCGCCTTCTAACTGGGATACATGCTGCGGGTTTGGCGGAACCTTCTCAGTAAAGAACCCGCAGGTCAGCTCAGCAATGTTGGGCGACAAGGTCGATGCGCTCATCAACACGGGCGCCGACGTGTGTACCGGTGGTGACGCCAGTTGCCTCATGCACATCGGTGGTGGATTGTCCCGCACACGCGAACTTAAACCGCAAGATGCGCACATCCCGCCTACTGTTCACTTGGCTCGTATTTTGGCATCGACAAAAGAACGACCCCTCACGCTGACGGGAGGATCAGTCCGATGAGCACGTTTCTAGGAATTCCACGCCGTCGAACCACTAACCCGCGTCTATCGCGCGCTGTGCCCGGAACGGGAAACATTGTGGAGAAAACCCCGTTCCCCACACTGGCTGAACACGAAATGAGTAACGTTCAGCTTCGGTCGAACCTGTCTAAAGCCACCACGACGATCCGCACCAAGCGTGCGGAACGCGTTGCAGAGATGCCTCACTGGGAGGACCTGCGAACCCAGGGCCACGACGTCAAGACGTATGTCATGGAGCACCTGCCGGAACTGCTCGTTCAGTTCGAAGAAGCGGTGAAGCAGCGTGGTGGCCACGTCCACTGGGCCGCTGATGCTGGCGAAGCCAATGCGATCGTTGAGAAACTCGCCCGCGAACACGCCCCCGTTCTTCCGTCCGGTAGGCGTGAGGTCATCAAGGTGAAGTCCATGGCCACTCAGGAAATCGGGCTGAATGAGCACCTGGAATCGCGCGGAATCGACGCGCTGGAAACTGACTTGGCAGAACTGATTGTGCAGTTGGGTAATGACCGCCCAAGCCACATTCTTGTTCCCGCTATCCACCGCAACCGCAACGAGATCCGCGACATTTTCATTCGCGGCATGGAATCGGCAGACGAAAGCCTCACCAACGATCCTAAAGACCTGACACGTGCAGCACGCGTTCACTTGCGTGAAAAATTCCTTAGCACCAAGGTCGCCATTTCTGGCGCAAACTTCGGTATCGCTGAAACGGGAACGCTGTCGATCATCGAATCTGAAGGTAACGGTCGCATGTGCGTGACCTTGCCCGAAACTCTCATTTCCGTCATGGGAATCGAGAAAATTCTGCCTCGTTTCTCTGACTTGGGTACGTTCATGCAGCTTCTCCCGCGCTCATCGTCGGGCGAGCGCATGAACCCGTACTCGTCGTTCTGGACCGGTGTCACAGAAGGTGACGGGCCACAAAACTTCCACGTGGTACTCCTGGACAACGGCCGTACCCGCGCACTTGCCGACGAACACGGCAAGCAGGCGCTTCACTGCATTCGCTGTTCTGCGTGCATGAACGTGTGCCCGGTGTATGAACGTACTGGTGGGCACGCTTATGGTTCGGTGTACCCCGGCCCAATTGGCGCGATCTTGTCCCCGCTTCTGACCGGCGTGGAAGAAGGCGAAAACGGTTCCCTTCCGTATGCTTCCAGTTTGTGTGGCGCGTGCTATGACGCGTGCCCCGTCAAGATCAACATCCCAGAAATGCTTGTGCGTTTGCGCGCGCAGGATTCTGAGAAGAACTCCTCACCGTCCCAGCTCAACGCGGCGCTTAAAGTGGCGTCCTGGGTCATGTCTGACGGTCGTCGCATGAGCGCCGCCGAATCAGCCCTTCCACTGGCCGCGCTCGTGGGGCGTGACGGCTTTAAGTCACTCCCTGGAATTGCAGGGGCCTGGACAAACACCCGCACTATTCCCGCTCCCCCACGCGAATCGTTCCGTTCGTGGTGGCGCAAGAACCGAGGTGACGCATGAGTCGCGAACTAATTCTCAACCGGATCTACGACGCCTTGGGTCGCTCACCTCAGACGGCACCCCCGGCCTCTCCTACGTTGCCTTCAGCGAAGCCGGCGGATCCGCTGAAGGCGGAGACGACCTCGGCGTTGGTGGACCTTCTCACCGACCGCCTGGTGGACTACGACGCCACCGTCACAAACGCAAACCCAGGCACGGTTGGCAAGGTTGTGGCGGAGCTGTTGGGCGACGCGCAAACAGTGGTCATCCCGCACGACCTCCCAGAAGACTGGACGGCTGCCTCGACGGCACAGTTCCACGCGGACTCGGTGGAAGAACCACTAAGCGTGGACCAGCTGGACACCGTTGATGCGGTGGTGACCGGGTCGACCGTTTCGATCGCGGAGACCGGCACCATCTGCCTGGCCGGAGCTGCCACAGGGCGCCGGGCTATCACGCTCGTTCCGGACCACCACGTGGTTGTCGTCAAGATTTCGGACATTGTCGAAAGTGTGCCGCAGGCTGTTGAAGTTCTGGTTGAACGTGACCTCGACACGGCTGTGCAGACGTGGGTTTCGGGGCCGTCGGCCACGGTGGATATTGAGCTTGAACGCGTCAAGGGTGTCCACGGACCGCGCACACTGAACGTGGTATTCCTCGAAGACTAGCGAGCACGTTCTTCATAAAAAATCTATAACGACCACAAAAATGTGACACAGAGCACTGTATGCTTTTCAGCAATGTGATTGCGATCACATTGCTGAAAAGCGCAGTGTACGTGCGCCTCACCCCCAGGAGGATCTGTGAAACGTTTCTTTAGTACGGTCGCTCTTATTGCGTCATCAGTACTCGCACTTTCCGCTTGTTCAGGTGGCGGAGGCGGTACCACCGAAAGCGGAGTCGAACTCGTGAAGGACGGCAAGCTCACGCTGTGTTCGGACATCCCCTACGAACCTTTTGAGTACGTCAAAGACGGCGAAACTGTTGGTTTTGACATCGACTTGTCAAAGAAGCTCGCGGAACGCCTTGACGTTGAACTTGACGTGATTACCTCGCAATTCGAGGGCATCCAGACGGGTACCGCACTTGATACAGGACAGTGCGACATCGTCCTCTCTGGTCTTTCGATCACAGAAGAGCGCAAGACCAAGATGGACTTCTCCATGATGTACCTCAAAGACAATCTCGCACTCTTGGCAGCCAAGGACTCCGGCATCAAGTCGCTCGATGACGTGAAAGACAAGAAGGTCGGTGCACAGGCAGCAACCACTGGAGAGTCCTACGCAAAGGAGCACGGGCTTTCCACCGTTCAGTTTGAGACTGGCGGAATGCTCACCCAAGCCATGCAGGCTCGTAAGATCGATGCCGCTGTTGCAAACGTCTCCATCATTTACGCGGCAACCAAAGCCGATGACTCGCTAGCAATGGTTGAGGAGTACGAAACTGGCGAAGTTCTCGGTGCAGCGGTCAAGAAGGGCAACACCAAGATGCTTGATGAGTTCAACGGCATGCTTGAAGAGATGTTCGAGGATGGCTCATACGACAAGCTGGTTGATGAGTGGTTCGGAACTGTCGCCGACGCAGCACGCGTTGATCCAGAAAAAGCCAAATCAAGCAAGTAAATACTAAAGCGCGACCGCGTCACAGCAATGTGACGCGGTCGCCTTGAGTTCGGTGTCACCTACACACACAACAACCAACGCTCAGGAGCTCTTTCATGGCCCTCACTATGCAACAGCGCGCCAAGATGTCACTGGGGATCCAGTACGCAATACTCGTTGTAGCAGTCATCATTCTGGCAATCGCAATCGACTGGGCAAATATCGCGGATAAATTCTTCAACCCCAAGATCATCGCGCAGCAGTTTCCCCTCGTTATCACCACGGCACTGAAAAACACCATCATCTATACGGCGCTAGGGTTCGTCTTTGCGATGTTCCTGGGTAACATCCTGGCGCTCATGAAGATTTCGTCCGTGGCACCGTACCGGTGGATTGCCACCGCTTACATTGAGTTCTTCCGAGGTGTCCCCGCACTTCTGGTTTTTGTCGCCTTCGGTTTTGGAATCCCCGCCGCGTTTTCGATCAACCTCAACACGTACGTCACGGTGATGCTGGCGTTAGGAATCGTGGAGTCGGCCTACATTGCCGAAACCTTGCGTGCGGGCCTGCAGGCAGTTCCAAAGGGCCAGTACGAGGCTGCTCGGTCACTGGGCATGAGCCACTCACGGGCCATGTTCACAATCGTGGTTCCGCAGGCCATGCGCATCATCTTGCCCCCGCTGACCAACGAAATCATCATCATGACCAAGGACTCGTCCCTGATTTACCTGTTGGGCTTGTCCGCGTCTCAATACGAACTCGCACTGTTCGGAAAGAACGCAATTACTGCACCCGAAGCTGGCCTCACGCCACTTGTTGTGGCCGGTGCTTGTTACCTAGTGATCACCCTGCCACTGGGATGGCTCGCACGCCGGTTTGAATCGCGCCAGGCAAAGGAGAGGAAAGCATGACTGACGCAGACTCCACAGCCCCCAGCACCTCTGGCAGCACGGCCGCGACTGACGTCGCTGACACTGCCAGTAACGTCAAGGGCGTGAAGATCACTGACCTTCACAAGAGCTACGGAAACGTGGAGGTGCTCAAAGGAATCAACTTCGAGGTCAAACCCGGCGAAGTTGTGTGCCTGATCGGCCCGTCTGGATCCGGTAAGTCGACCCTGTTGCGTTGCATCAACGTGCTAGAGACATCTAATTCAGGGACCATCGAAGTGGCCGGATTCGTCGCCACTGACCCCGAAACTGACCTCAACAAAATGCGTCGCCACGTGGGCATGGTGTTCCAAGGGTTTAACCTGTTCCCGCAGATGACAGCGCTTGAAAACTGCGTAGTTGGGCAGGTGAAAGTCCTCAAACGCGACCCAGCACGGGCCAAGGAAGTCGCAATGCGCAACCTCAAACACGTGCGCCTCGACCACCTTGCCGACCGCCACCCTGACCAACTGTCGGGCGGTCAGCAACAGCGCGTGGCCATTGCCCGGTCGCTCTCCATGGATCCGGACCTGATCCTGTTTGACGAGCCCACCTCGGCGCTGGACCCGGAAACCGTGGGTGGCGTTTTGCGAGTGATGCGCGAACTGGCCGCGGCAGGCATGACCATGGTTGTGGTCACACACGAAATGGAGTTTGCGCGCGAGGTCGCTGACAAGGTGGTCTTCATGGACGGTGGGGTTGTGGTTGAGCAAGGGCCCCCGTCCGAGGTGTTGGCCAACCCCCAGCACGAACGCACCAAGTCGTTCTTGGCTCGCGTTTCCGACCACGGGGAAATCGACAACGACTGAGCAGGTTACCGGTGTGACTGTTGTGGCCCTCGCCCGTATGGGAGGGGGCCGCTTTGCGTCGCGTGTGGGAGTAAGGTTGTTTCGTCCGAGTGATGACTGGAAGGACCCTCATGGCTGATGCGACCGTTCCCCGCTTGTCCCCCATGTCTCTCCTGCTCATTGGCGCTTTCACCGGCTTGATGTCTGGCCTCTTTGGCGTCGGTGGCGGTTTCATCATCGTCCCTCTTCTGCTGTTACTGGGCATGAAGCAGAAACTGGCGGCAGGGACCTCGGTCATTGCGATTCTTCCCACGGCCATCGTGGGCGCGATTGGGTATCTGACGCTGGGACAGGTCGACTGGGCGGCAGCGATCTTGCTGGCCGTGGGCATGATTGTGGGGACGCAGATCGGTGGGCGACTCCTGCAGATTCTGCCTGAGTCTGTCCTGTTCTGGATGTTCTTGGTAGCCCTCCTGCTCATAATTCCAAGCTTGTTCCTGATCGTTCCTTCACGTGACGCGCACATTGACATCACGGTTATTGTGGGGATTCTTCTGGTGATCACCGGGGTGATCGTGGGGATCCTTTCGGCCCTTTTGGGCGTGGGCGGCGGGATCGTCATGGTGCCAGTACTCGTGCTGCTGTTTGGGGCGAATGACCTGGTGGCGAAAGGAACCTCCCTACTCATGATGATTCCGGGGTCAATTTCTGCCACGATCGTGAACTACCAGAACAAGAATGTGGATCTGAGGGCGGCTGCGATTCTGGGAATCACAGCGTCAGTCGTGTCACCGCTGGGCATTTGGATCGCAGAGTTCATCACGCCCAAACAGTCGAACTACGCCTTCTCACTGCTGCTGATCTTCACTGCGATCCAGCTCGTTGCACGGAGGTATCCACACTGGGTGAGGTTCGGTAAAAAAGAAAAGTGAACTCACTTGCAGGATGATGTTCACGCATGGAGCTCAATACTTTAGAGTGTCCAGAGTCACAACCGAACGATAAGGAGTTTCCATGTCGATTCCTGCAAAGATTCCCGACTCAGCTAACGAAGAAACCGCAAGGGTTGCTGCCCGGGCCGCTTTGGTTGGGACCGCTATGGAGTGGTACGACTTCTTTCTTTTCACGACTGCAGCCGCGATCGTGTTCAATGTCCAGTTTTTCCATTCCGACGACAAAGCGGTCGCACTTCTCGCGTCTTTTGCCACGATGGCAGTCGGGTTCGTTGCCAGGCCAGTAGGTGGCCTTATTTTTGGTCACTTGGGAGACAAACTTGGACGCAAGACTGTTCTCATGATGACGATCGTGGGAATCGGTGTCACTACCGGCATGATCGGCATGCTCCCCACATACTTCCAGATCGGAATCTGGGCCCCAATCTTGTTGGTGGTTCTTCGCATTTGTCAGGGTTTGGCAGTAGGCGGTGAATGGGGTTCAGCGGTAACAGCTGCAGTAGAATCAGCTCCTGCACATCGACGTGCTCGCTACGCTTCATATCCACAGATCGGTTCTCCTATTGGAACCCTCTTGTCGTCTGGTGGTTTCTTTATCGTGGGCGTACTGGTTCCAAAAGAAGCTTTCGAAGCTTGGGGTTGGCGTATTCCATTCCTCTTAGCTATCCCACTTTTGGTGGTTGCTCTTTACATTCGGAAACAGTTAGACGAAACACCTGTTTTCCGTGAACTGGAAGAAAACGCACAAAAGCAAGAAGCTCCCATTTTGCAGGTATTCAAGAGCTCCCTGCCGCAAGTGCTCGTAGGATTCGGAACCAACTTTCTTGGTGTTGCGGGCTTCTTTCTTGTCACGACATTTGTTGTTTCGTACGGAAAGAACTTCCTGAACTTGTCGTCCAATCTGATGCTGGGAGCGACTCTCCTGGCGGCTGCATTTGAAATTGTCGTGATCGTTCTATTTGGGCGCTTAGGTGAACGCTGGGGTGCGGCCCGGGTTTCTGCGTTCGGCGGTATTCTCACGGTCATTGTGGCGTTCCCCGTTTTCTTTATGGTGGAAACGAAAGCCCCGCTTCTTGTTATTGCGGGGATGACACTTGGCGTAGGGGCCCTCAGCATTCCTTACGCTGTCAATGGCGCGCTTCTCACTGCGCTCTTTCCACCCCAGTTTCGACTGTCTGGAGTGAGCCTATGTGCCAACATTTCGGCGATTTTCGCCGGTTTTATTCCGACGCTTGCAACTGCTCTTCTCAAGTTCTCCGGAAATGCATGGTGGCCAGCACCGTGCATGCTTATGGTGATTGCGGGAGTAACGACGTTGGCATCACTGCTAGCCCCGCGTCTGTCGATCGCAGTCGAAGGCTACAAAGCGTAGGCTAGGTTTTGACCAACTTGCAATGACGCCAGAGGTGAAAAATGAAACTTGACGCCCTGATCACGAACGCATCCGTGAAGACCCTGGACCCCAGTCGCCCGCAGGCTTCGACCATTGGGATTTACGACGGAAAAATCGTGGGTCTTGACGACGAGATTGCGGGGCTCACCGCCCATGAAAACGTCGATGCGCAGGGCGCATGCGTCACCCCCGGTTTCAACGACGCCCACTGTCACACCACGTGGTTTGGTCTGACTCTGGCCAGCGTGAACGTCGAGAAACTGGGCAGCATGGAAGATCTCTATGCAAAGGTCGAGCAGGCCGCGAAGAACACTCCCGAAGGCGAATGGATTAACGCAACCGGGTTCGCCCAACAGGACTACAACGACGAATACCCCAGCCTTGAGGTACTCGACCGCATCACCCACGGCCGCCCCCTCTTCATGCGCAAGGTATCCGGCCACGCAGCGATCGCCAACACGCGCGCTCTTGAGCTGGCCGGGATTCTTGACCCAGACTTTCAAGTGCCTGCCGGCGGAAAGGTGGTTCGTGACGACAACGGCAACCCCACTGGTTTGGTGGAGGAAACAGCTCAGTCGCTCATCCAGGACCTCATCCGCCCGTACAGCCAAGACGCGATCGTTGAAGCCTTGGACCTGGCCACCGCACAGTACGCAAAAGAAGGCATCACAAGTTTCGGCGAAGCTGGCATTGCCGCCGGATGGATTGGCCACTCCCCCGTCGAAGTCACCGCGTACATGCGCGCCCGCCGTGAAGGAAAGCTACGGGCCCGCGCCCAACTCATGCCCATGATCGAGGCACTTCACACCATCAACGCGCACCCATCAGACGACTACGGTGTTGGACTCGACCTCGGCGTGGTCACCGGCTTTGGTGACGACTGGATCAACATTGGACCCACCAAAGTGTTCATGGACGGTGCAATGAGCGGTGAGACCGCGGCACTGACCAAGAACTACCACGGCAAGGACCACCCTGGTTACCTGCAAGAAGACCCCGAGGTGTTACGGCAACAGATCCTCACCGCATACCAATCCGGGTGGTCACTGGCCGTCCACGCGATTGGCGACCTGGCATGCAATGAAGCCACCCGCTTTATCACCGAGGCCGTCGACAAGTTTGGGGCACCCGCCTCGGGCATCCCCAACCGAATCGAACACGCCGGCATGGTTGCCGACGAACTCATCCCCACCCTTGCGAAATACAACATCGCGGTCACCCCGCAGGCGGCGTTCGCAGATGCCATCGGAGACTCGATGAACACGTCCCTGGGAGATGAACGCGTGCGCTTGCTCTACCGCGCCAAATCCTTCATCGACGCCGGCGTCCTCGTCGCGGGAACCTCCGACCGGCCGTGCGCAGACGGAAACGCGATGCGCGGAATCCAGTCGTTCGTCGACCGTCGCACCAGATCAGGTGACGTGTTCGGATCTGAAGACGAATGCATCACGCCACAGCAAGCGCTCGAGGCGTACACCTCGGTCGCGGCAGAAGCCTCCGGACACGGGGACATCAAAGGCACGGTCACACCTGGCAAACTCGCCGACCTGGTGTTCCTCGACACGGACCCCACAGCCGTTGACCCCACGACCATCGCGCAGATTCCGGTGCGAGCCACCATGGTGGGTGGGGAGTTCACCCACCGGGAGCTGTAAGCGATGACCGGCCACTACCGCCCCTTGCCTTCACCGTTCGTCCCCGATCCACTCGCCCGCACAACCCACACTAAGGAGCCCACTATGGACCAGCAGTTTCTTGATGACTTCGACACCATGTCGTCGTTCGGCCAGACCCCTGCCGGAGGTGTGGACCGTGAAGCGATGACCGGCCCCGATGTTGAGCAACGCAACTGGTTGGGCACGTGGATGCGTGAGCGTGGTTTCACGGTGACCACCGACCGAATTGGCAACCAGTTTGGACTGGTCGAATGGACGCCAGGCGCACCTTATGTCCTGGTGGGTTCGCACATGGACTCACAGCCCCTAGGTGGAAAGTTCGACGGGGCGTACGGGGTTCTGGCAGGCGCACACGCCGTGTGGCGGATCCAAAAGGAAGTTGAGAAGAGCGGACGCACCCCTAAGTTCAACCTGGGCGTCGTCAACTGGTTTAACGAAGAAGGTTCACGGTTCCAGCCCTCCATGATGGGTTCCTCGGTTTTCACCGGAAAGATGGACGCCGACACCGCGCTAAAGGTCACCGACAGTGAAGGCGTATCCGTACATGAGGCTCTTGAAGCCGGCGGTTACCTGGGAAATGGTGAAGGGCCTGCCCCTGCCGCGTACGCGGAAATCCACATTGAACAGGGTCGCATCCTCGACGAGGAGGGCATCAACATTGGCTTGGTCGATGCCACGTGGGCGGCCCAGAAGTACCACTTCATTGTGCACGGCGAACAGGCGCACACCGGCTCAACCGTCATCGCTGACCGGCAGGACGCGCTCTTGGGTGCAGCACACCTCGTGGTGACCGCCCGAGAAATCGCTGACGAGTTCGGCATCCACACGTCCGTGGGCCAGCTGAATGTTCTCCCCAACTCCCCCGTTGTGGTTCCCCGTGAAGTTCGACTGCACATGGACATGCGTTCGCCCGACTCCGATCTTGTGAAGCGCGCCGACGAAAAACTGCACCAGAAGATCGCACAGATCGAAGAGCTAGCGCACGTCAAAATCGAGAAGGACACCGCGCACTCATGGGAACTGTTGCCGTATGACGAACGCGGAGTGGAATTGGCCCGAGGTGTCGCAGAAGAAATGGGGTTGAGTCACCGCAACATCATGACGGTTGCCGGCCACGACTCCACGAACATGAAAGACATGGTGCCCACCGTGATGCTGTTCGTGCCCAGTGTTGACGGGATCAGCCACAACGAAGGCGAGTACACAAAACCAGAGGACATGGTTGCCGGTGTCACCATGCTCACCGGGGTCCTGGACAAGCTGATTGAAGGCGCGTTGGGCACGCCTTCCCTTTAGAACCGCGCGTTCGTGATGACGTCCTCAAGAACGTCGAGCCCCTGGTTAAGTTCGTCCTCACTAATGTTGATCGGTGGAACAACGTGAATCCGGTTGAAGTTAACGAAAGGCAACACGCCTCCAGCCTTAATACCGCCCACGATCTGGTTCATCTCCGGTGATGACCCGCCATATGGCGCCAACGGTTCGCGCGTCTCTTGGTCCTTGACCAACTCGATGGCCCAGAACATACCCGCTCCACGCACATCTCCTACGTGAGCGGAATTCGCCATGATCTTTTCTAGACGCGGACGCACAACCTCTTCACCCATGGCACGTGCGTGTTCCAGCATCTGCTCATCACGCATAGCGTTGATGGTGGCAACGGCGGCAGCACATGCGAGCGGGTGCCCGGAGTACGTGAGCCCACCCGGATACGCGCGTTTACCAAAGGTTGCGTAAATGTCGTCACTCATGGCCACGCCACCCAGTGGCACATACCCGGAGTTCACTCCTTTAGCGAAGGTCACTAGGTCAGGCGTGATGCCGTAACGGTTAAAGGCGAACCATTCGCCTGCACGTCCGAACCCGGCCATCACCTCGTCCGCGATGTACATGATGCCGAACTCATCGCACAGCGCACGCACACCCTGCATGTACTCCACAGATGGGACCATGATGCCGGCAGTACCTGGGATGGATTCCAGAATGATCGCGGCAATGGTCGACGGCCCTTCCAGCTCAATCGTGCGACGCAGGTGCTGGAGAGCTCGGCTCGTTTCCTCTTCTTCAGTCTGAGCGTGAAATTCGGAGCGGTACAGGAACGGTCCAAAGAAGTGGATTGTGCCCTGGGCAGGCGCATCGTTCGGAACACGCCTAGGGTCACCAGTGACGTTGATCGCAAGGTTTGTGCCACCGTGGTAGCTGCGATACCGCGAAAGCACCTTGTGCTTACCCGTGTGCAGCCGGGCCATGCGGATCGCGTGTTCATTGGCGTCCGCACCTCCGTTGGTGAAGAACACGTGGTTGAGGGAATCTGGAAGCAGTTCCGAAATCAACCGTGCGGCTTCCGAACGGGCCGCGTTGACGTGCGCGGGGTTGATGGTGGTGAGCAGGTCTGCTTGATCCTTGATTGCCTGCACAACAGCAGGGTGTTGATGACCAATGTTCGTGTTGACCAGCTGGGAAGAAAAGTCCAGGAAGCTGTTGCCTTCCCCGTCCCACACGCGCGAACCAGAAGCGCGTGAAATCACCATGGGCGTAAGGGTCTGCTGGGCTGACCAACTGTGGAAAACATGCGCGCGATCCAGCTCATATGCACGTGCCGACTCCGCTTTTAACGCCGTGAGATCTTCATCATTGAAGTTCATGGAGTTTCCTTTCATCCGTTGCACCCTTTTACAGGATTGGAGCCAGGTTACGGGACGGCCGGCGCGCACCTCGGCCGCGCCCACACTTTGACCACACTGTGCGAAACTGGCACGTATGGACTTCGACGTTGACCTGTTAGACGGATTCCCCGTCACGTCATATACCACCGTGAAAGGTGATGCGACCGCAGAAATCGAGATTAAGAAGTCACGCTTCATTGGTCGCGTCGCCCACGTTGAAAGCGAACCCGCCGCCCGCGACATCATTGATCAGGAGAAGTCGAAGCACCCGAAAGCTCGGCACTGGTGTACCGCGTTTGTCCTGGACCCGGACGCGCGCACGCAACGGTGCAACGACGACGGGGAACCGTCAGGAACGGCGGGAACTCCCATGCTCGACGTGCTTACCGGAAACCAGCTCACTTACGTGGTTGCGGTGGTGACCAGGTATTTCGGTGGCACCCTGCTGGGAGCGGGAGGTTTGGTGCGCGCGTACGGGGCGGCCACCTCGGCGGCGTTGGAGGGGCTTACCCGGGTGACCCGCACGTTGGTCGTCCCGGTCACGGTGACCTTGGATTACGCCCAGGCCGAGGTGGCAAAGGCAAAGTGCGAACAGCACGGATGGGCGGTGATCGACGCGCAATATGCGCAAGCAGTGACGCTGACGTTAGGGGTTGCGCCTGCCCATATTGATGAGATGGGCGCGGTGTTAGCCGACATTTCTGCCGGTCAGGCGCATGCGGTGGCCGGCGAACCGACGTACGCGTAAGCGGGGATTCTTAGCTGCGTGGCTGGTTAGTCGAGGGCTGCGATCCGGTCGACGCGGGCGTCGGTGATCATGATGAGGTCGGTGGGGCGGATTTCGATTTCCAAACCACGCTTGCCTGCGGACACGAAAATTGTTTCGTGGTCATGCGCCGAGTGGTCGATAACAACTGGGCACGAATTCCGTTGTCCAAATGGACTGATACCGCCTGTGGGGTATCCGGTGCGACGCTCGCTGGTTGCGATTCCAGCGAGCTGAGCTTTTTTGCCTCCGGTAGCCTGCGCGAGAAGTTTCAGATCCAGCTGGCCTGAGACTGGGACCAAAGCTGAAAACGGTTCGCCATCGACCATGATGATGAGGGTTTTGAAAACGCGCCCGGATTCCACACCCAGTTTTTGTGCCGCTTCAGTACCGTAGCGTCGCACATGTGGGTCGTGTTCAAATTCGTGCACTTGGTACTCAACTCCAGCGAGGTTGAGAACCCGAAGTGCTGGAGTGGCGGTCGTGTGCGATCGAGATGCAATCGACATGTGCGCTGGTACGCCTCCCTGCTCACCGGTTCGAACGCGAAGTTCGTGATTAAAGCTATCCAAGCAACCATAAACGAACGAGTCGGCAAGGAGCCAATTGTAAAGCCCGGATCACGTATTTTTGCAGACTAGGCGGATTTATCTTCAGGGAGCCTGAGAGCGCGTGGTGGCTTTAACCCCACCCCAGTTCGTGCAGGCGTTCGTCGTCGATTCCGTAGTGGTGCGCGATTTCGTGGACGATCGTGATGTAGATCTGTTCGCGCAGATCTTCTTCGTCAAGCGCGAAGTCAACGAGTTGTTCCTTAAACAGTGTGACGGTATCCGGTGGAACGAACCCATAGTCAGTACCACGCTCCGTGAGCGCGATTCCGTCGTAGACGCCCAACATGGGCGGTTCCCCTTCTGGGGATGTATCCTCAACAAAGATGACCACATTGTCCATGTGCGCCTTCAACTCTTGAGGCATGAGTTCAAGCGCTTCCTCTACGAGCGCGTCGAAGTCCTCATCACTGATCTGTTCCACGCTTGAATCCTACGGAGTTTCACGGTCGAAAAGGCCGGTTTTGTTGTGCTCGCGTCGCTGTTTTATGCGGGGTGTTTCAGATCACTCCCTGCTCGTTTTGCATTGTGCACCACTTTCAGGCTAAGCTATCCAAGGTCCGAAAGACACCAGGTCGCAATCACGGTTGCGCGAGGTCGAATCGGCAGGCCCCCATCGTCTAGCGGCCTAGGACACCGCCCTTTCACGGCGGCGGCACGGGTTCAAATCCCGTTGGGGGTACGCAGTGGAAACACTCCATGCATATCAGGCCCTGTGGCGCAGTTGGTTAGCGCGCCGCCCTGTCACGGCGGAGGTCGCGGGTTCGAGTCCCGTCAGGGTCGCGGAGCAACTTGGCTCTTCTGAAAAGAAGAGCCTTTGTTCTATGGTTAGCTAAGCGACCATGGCTCTGTAGCTCAGTTGGTAGAGCGTTCGACTGAAAATCGAAAGGTCACCGGATCGACGCCGGTCGGAGCCACAACATGAAGAGGCCTTGTTACCCAGCATGACCTGGGAAAACGAGGCCTCTTAACTTTTGCCACGGCTCCGAGCCCCACCCCTTGATAGTGTGACTTACAACAAAGTGGATGCCCATCCCCCTCAGGAGTCCCCATGCGAAAACTGTTCGCTGCTATCGCTGTCGCTCTGTGCGCTGTATTGAGTGTTTCCGCTTGCACCAGCAAGGACGCCGGATCCAACTCCAGCGGTAACAACGAACAGCCAGCTCCTGGCGCTCCGAACCCGGACGCAACACCGGGCATCCAG
This sequence comes from Brevibacterium sp. ACRRH, assembly GCF_022346365.1. Taxonomy (NCBI): domain Bacteria; kingdom Bacillati; phylum Actinomycetota; class Actinomycetes; order Micrococcales; family Brevibacteriaceae; genus Brevibacterium; species Brevibacterium sp. ACRRH. Next base: position 178,416 of record NZ_JAKRMN010000001.1, on the reverse strand, counting down.
AACATCGACGGGTATAAGACGGACGCGCGTTTGGGAGACGGGCTGGCTCACTTCGACCTTCAACTACCCTGGTCAAACGGAGGGCCCGAGTACATCACGAAAGGACGCTTCCAGGTCCTCTCCCTAGACCGTAAGGGCGACAACGTGCGTATGGTCGCGGCATGGCTCGAACCAGAGTCGGGCCCATTCATGGGTTCCCGTGCTCTGGCAAGTGGCATGGACGCTCTTAACTATTCGCCCACCACCAAGCTTTGGGACCCTCAGACCAACGAGATCATCTCCCCGCTTCAGCTCAACGATGAATCGAACAGGGACAAGTGCCACTGTTCAGGCATTCACTCTCGTTCCAGCGATGTTCCCACCACAAAGGAACGCGTCGAACTCTTCTGGGTCGACTTCCCAGCACCAGCAAACAAAGAAGTCCGGGTTATCCCCAGTGAGTGGAGTGGCCCCATCGACCAACCCGTCACCATCACCGACAACCAACCGTTTACCAACCCGGCCCCAGACATTGCCACATTTGCTGACAATGAGGACCCTGCCGACGAATACGGCTCACCAGAAGCCAAGCGATACATCGACAAACTCCAGGACAAAACAGAATCTTTACTAGGTTCATCGACAAGCACAGCCGATGCAACTACCGCACTGAACATCACCGCCGACGTCCTCTTTGACTTCGACAAATCCGACATTAACGACAAGGGTCATAAAGTCCTTGGCAACGTGGCCAAGACTCTCAACCAACAGGCCACCGGCCAGACTGTAAAGATCGTCGGGCACACCGACGCAAAAGGCGACGAAAACTACAACAAGAAGCTTTCCGAAGACCGCGCACAAGCAGTTCAAAAAGAGCTCCAGCCTCAGCTCACGAACGTACAGCTCGAAACCGAAGGTCGTGGCGAAACACAACCCATCGCAAAGAACTTCGACAGTCAAGGACACGACCTCAAAGCCAACCAGGCCAAAAACCGGCGCGTCAGCTTCGAGTTTAAACCCACCGATACTAACGACCTTCAAGTCGACACCGGGCAACGCACTAAGGACGTACCCAAGGTCAAAAGCATCACTCCACCCGACGGGGCACTTGCTTCAGCAGAATTCCTCCTACCCGAGAGCCACGACAACCCCATCCGTATCGACATCAACAAAGTCGCCGAAAAGGACGGCTATGTCCGCATCGACTATGGCTTCTCGGTCACCGGCAACACACCCAACTTTTCCTACTTCAACGGAGTGCCCGGAAATACCGAGTTCCAGTTCGGGCTCAACGACTTCACCGGCGATCTCGCCCCGTCCAGCGGATACGTCTCCCTCATCGATTCCAACAACATCATGCACTTCTCACCGCAAGTTGCCGGGCGCGGATGCCTGTGTACTGAAGCGACCGGCACCGACCGCACCGGTTACTCCACGCCAGCGCCCATGTACGGATACTTCCCCAAAAAACTGCTCGACGAAGGAAAGGTCACACTCCGTATTGGCGACTCCGGAAAGTGGGACATCGACCTGAAAGACCTCGAAGCCCGCTCAAAGTAACAGACCCCACCTCAACGGGACCCTCCCACAGAACATAGCCAAGCCTTTCCTCGCTAGAACACCCACACCTCGGGCGCATACAGTGGGCATATGGCAGAGATCAAGGACAACGGGCCTAACCCGTACGCAGTCAACATTGAAGAAGTCACCCTAGAAAACGAAAACTTCCGCACTGCCCTGTGGACCGGCGAAGAATTCCAGGTCACGCTCATGGAAATTCCCGTCGGTGGCGACGTAGGACTGGAAGTCCACACCGAAAACGACCAGTTCCTGCGCCTCGAACAGGGCAAGGGACTCGCAAAGATGGGCCCCGCCAAGGACAACTTCACGTTTGAACAGGAAGTGTCAGCCGACTGGGCCGTCATCGTCCCTAAGGGTGTGTGGCACAACATCGTCAACATCGGCGACGAGCCCATGAAGCTGTACAGCATCTACGCGCCTGCCCACCACCCGCACGGCACGGTGCACAAGACGCAAGCAGAAGCAGAAGAAGCTGAAGCCCACGAACACTGAGTTACGCCTGACACCCAGGTAACCGGTTTCTAACCCGCCGAGGTCGTTCCCACCTTGCGCTGTCAAGGAGGGAACGACCTCGGGCATGTTTTCTGCCACCACCCGCCAGACGAGGACAACGACTGTGAGCACAACCGACAAACTGTATTCAGCACTCATGAAACGTGACGCTGAAGCGGACATGCCTGCACGTGAACGCTCACAGGTCGCATCGAACGGGCTCAAGCTCATCACGGCCAACGCCCTGCAGTCCTCCGGCGACCAAACGGTCAACGCCTCCACGGTGCTCCCGTGGCTATTCTCAGCCTTGGGCGTGCCACCGGCGCTGGCGGGGCTTCTGGTCCCGATTCGCGAGTCCGGCTCGATGCTTCCGCAAGCAGCACTCACTCCCCTGGTGGTGAAGGCGCGCTACCGCAAACACGTGTTCATTGCCGGAGCGCTCACGCAGGCTGCCTCGGTGGCGGTGATGACGGGTGTTACCGTTTTCGCATCTGGGCTTGCAGCCGGGCTCACCATCATTGCCGCACTGGCCGTTTTTGCCGGTGGCCGGTGCTTGTGCTCGATCGCATCTAAGGACGTGCAAGGTCGCACGATCCCCAAAGGCGAGCGCGGCCAGATCAACGGTTTAGCCACCACTGTCGCCGGGTTCGTGGCGATCACCTTGGGGCTAGCGATTCGTGTGTGGGGTGGCGACGAGCTCACACCGCAAACACTTGCGTGGATTCTGGGCTTAGGGGCGGCCCTGTGGGTGGCAGTAGCCGCCGTGTACATCACCATCGATGAACCAAGCGATGCAGAGTCATCAAAGCCCGCTTCCGCAAAGTCAACACAGAGCGCCGACAAACCAAACTGGCTCAAAGAAACGATCGACCTGTTACGAACCGACCGGCTGTTTCGCCATTTCGTCACGGTACGCTCACTGCTCCTTGTTTCCTCCCTGAGCCCACCGTTCGTCGTCATGCTTTCTGTCCAATCGGGCGCATCGGGCCTTACTGGTCTAGGCGGGTTCGTCATCGCGTCTGGACTGGCTTCGCTTGTGGGCGGCCGGTTTTTCGGCCGATTTGCCGACGCATCAAGCAAACGGCTCATGAACATAGGCGCGGCAGTCGCGTCCACCATCATCGTGGCCACGATCCTCATCGCGTCCATCCCTGTCCTGAAAGATCAGCACACGCTCATCAGCGTGGTGTTCGTGGTGGCATATTTCCTCATCACCCTCATGCACACAGGCATCCGTGTGGGACGTAAAACATATGTGGTGGATATAGCTGAAGGCGACATGCGCACAACTTACGTGGCGGTGTCCAACTCGGCCATGGGATTCATGCTGCTGATCGTGGGTGGAATCAGTTCCGCACTAGCCACAATCCACGTGTTCTATGCGCTAGGTTTCCTCGCGGTTATGGGGTTGGTGGGCGTCTTTACCGGGGCCAAACTGCCCGATGTTTCGCGCAAACAATAGGCCCACAACGCTGCCAGACCACTCCCCCGGCCGTACGCGTTTCTCACTGCGACACACTATTGCATCACTCCAGCGTGTGACTTATATTACAAACAGGTCAGTAAACAGTGACTAACTGAAACAACACTCACGCGTTGCACGCAAAGGAGCGCCAATGACGTCGGCCCAACTCTCCTACTCCTCCGGACCTTCATCAGCACCCCTCTTGGGTGACACGATCGACGGGCACTTCCAAAAACTGGTCGCCTCAAACCCACAGGCCATTGCCCTGATCGACCACCCAACGGGGCGCACATACACATACGAGCAGCTCAACGAACAAGCCAACTTCTTGGCATACGGGCTGATCGAGCGTGGCATCAAGAAGGGCGACCGCGTAGGAATCTGGGCCCAGAACCTCCCCGAATGGGTCATCGTCATGTATGCATGCGCCAAACTGGGCGCAATCCTGGTCAACATCAACCCGGCATACCGTGCCCACGAACTTGAATACGTGGTCAAACAGTCCGGCATGACCATGCTCATCAGCCAAATCTCGGCACCCCCACACTCCGACTTCGTGGCCATTGCCCGGGAAGTCAACACCCAGGTGCCCAACCTCCAACTCGTCTACATCGACACGCCAAACCCCAACCACAACCCGGAAGCCACCTCGGAACCCACCCCACACACCCACACCGAACACACCCTCAACCCCACAGAACTCCTTTCCACCCTGCTGACGCGAGGCAATGAACTCGCGCAGACCTCGGGCGCCAAAATGGCCCAGCGCCTCGAAGCGATCTCCCACGAACTCAACGCCGACGACCCCATCAACCTGCAGTACGCCTCGGGAACTACCGGGTTCCCCAAAGGCGTGACTCTGACCCACCACAACCTGCTGAACAACGGGTACTTCATTGGCGAGCTACTCAGCTACACGCCGGCCGACCGCGTGTGCCTCCCCGTGCCGTTCTTCCACTGCTTTGGCATGGTGATTGGGATCCTCGCGGCCTACTCGCACGGCTCCACCGCAATCATCCCCAACCCCGGTTTCAACCCGCAGAAGACCCTGGAGGCCGTCACCGCCCACAAGGCAACTTCGCTGTACGGCGTGCCGACCATGTTCATCGCGGAACTGGAGTTGGAGAACTTTGGCCAGTACGACCTCGGCACTCTGCGCACGGGCGTCATGGCCGGCTCCACGTGCCCAGTGGAGGTCATGAACAAGGTCATTGATCGGATGAATATGGCCGAGGTGGCAATCTGTTACGGAATGACCGAAACTTCCCCTGTGTCCACCATGACGCGTGCAGACGATTCGATTGAGCGTCGCACGCAGACGGTGGGCCGGGTCATGCCTCAAGTCGAGGTGAAGGTCGCTGACCCTGTCACCGGACTGCCGTTGCCACGTGGGCAGAAAGGCGAACTGTGTACGCGCGGGTACTCGGTGATGCGCGGTTACTGGAACGAACCAGACAAGACTGCTGAAGCGATTGACGACGCAGGCTGGATGCACACGGGCGACCTCGCCATCATGGACGCAGACGGCTACCTGGACATCTCCGGCCGCATTAAGGACATGGTGATTCGCGGTGGCGAAAACATTTACCCGCGTGAGATCGAGGAGTTCCTCTACACGCACCCCGCTATTCGGGACGTGCAGGTGGTGGGTGTGCCCGACTCCACGTACGGCGAGGAGCTTCTTGCATGGGTGATCTTGCGAGACCCCAATGGCACTCTGACCGCCGAGGACGTTAAGGCTTTCGCTCAAGGGAAACTCGCGCACTACAAGATTCCGCGGTATGTGGAAGTGCGCACAGACTTCCCCATGACGGTGTCCGGCAAGATCCGCAAAGTGGAGTTGCGCGCCGAGGGCGCGCAACTCATTGAGGGTAAGTAACGCTCGGCGGCGCCTTGGGATTGGCCAGGGCGCCCCGGGTGGGTTAGCAGCGCAACGACACCCCGGGCGGGTTAGCGGCGCTGCCCGTTGTTAGCGGGCACCGTCGCTGGCGCAGGTGCCGGTGCGGGGGCTGCCACACGCGCAATGTTGTTCGCGGTGTTGAACACTTTTTGCACGTAGTCGTCTGAGTTGTTGTATGAGCGAATTGTCTTGTCCCAGCCGACCGACGTGCCCATGTTCCCTGATTTACACAGGTATGCCACTGCGGTCACGGTAGCGTCGTCGATGTTGTTGGGGTCGGCGCGCTTGTCACCATTTCCGTCCTTGGCCATGCTGCGCCAGGTCTGTGGCAAGAACTGCATAGGCCCAACAGCGCGGTCGAATTCGGTGTCACCGTCGAGGCTCCCGTTGTCCGTGTCCTCGATCCGCTTGAATCCCTGACCGTTCAGCTGGGGGCCCAAAATGTCCTTGTCGGCGTTGCCGTCATCTTTAATCTTGGCTCCGCCCAAGCGACCGTGGTTGGACTCAACCGCACCGATCGCGGCCAGCGTGTTCCAGTTGAGGTTACACGAAGGATACTGGCGCTTACCCCACAGAGAAGCCCCAACATAGGCCTGCAGAACGCGACGCGGGATGTTGGTTTTCTTCGATGTTTCGTCGAGCCAGTCCAGCGACAGGTTTGCTTTAGCAACAGCTGCGGGGTCCGCTGTTGGTGTCGCAGTTGGGTCATCACCGGATTCGCCCAGCGAATCCGCAGTTGGCACAGGCGCAGGGTCTGGGGCTTGCGGTGACGCAGCCTGACTGCTCTCGGGCTGGAGGGACAGCTTGGTGATCACAACACCGGATCCCACCAGGAGGCCCAGAGCCAGGAGTCCCGCTAACGCAACGAACACTTTCGAGCCGGTGCCCATCAGTACCTCCTGCTGTTCAGTACGACCATGACGATGAAGCCAATCAGAATGGCGGCAAGAACGATTCCTGCGATGGAAATGGTCCACCACTCGTCGCCCAGTTGCCCTTTCACCTGGTCAATGTTCTTCTCGTGAGGCTTTGCCTCGGTCTGTTCAGTCTCATCGTCAGATGGCTGGAGCAGGTTCTGCTGCACAGCACTTCCGGCACACGAGCTCAAGATGTTTGAGGTGACCAGCGACCGGGCAGTGTCTACCGTGTCACCCACGGCGAACTTCATTTTGTAGCCCTTTGAGCCCACCTTGATTTCAAGCTCATATTCGCCCACCTTGTTGAAACCAAACGTGAGCGCACCGCTTTCACCTGGAGCCAGTTTTCCGGTGTCGCCGTCACTGAGTCCAGGCCCGTCACTCTCGGGTCCGAACACAATCGCGTCACCCGGTCCGCTGATCTGGTGCATGCTGATTTCGACTTCGTCCTTACTTGCCGAGGTGTTCCACTCGAAGGACGGGGCGCTGGCACCAGCCCCACCGGTTGCCCAGTAGGTTCCCTGCGGGTCCACGAAGTCGGCAATTCCGGCCTGTGCGGTACGGGTTGCGGATTGGGAGACCACCGAGGTCGAATCAGCTGGGACCGACCGGTTACCCTTGCGGTTGCTCACCTTGATGTCATCTGCAACATGGAAGATGAAGTTTCCAGAGCGGAGCTGCTGCTGGCCCTTGATATCAGCCGGGCACATTTTCACGCCGGATGGCGCGCGCACGATCTTGACGTTGGGGTCCGCTGTGGGTGTTGCCGAGGCCCCGTTTGTGGCGCCATCGGTTGCGCCGTCCGTGGCTCCATCCGTCGCTTCGTCTGTTGCTTCGTCTCCAGACTCGACCGTTGCGGACTCCGTTGGTTCTGGCGTTTCTTTCGCCTTGGTTGGCGTGGATGTCGCAGTTGGAGTCGCCGAGGTCGTCGGAGTTTCCGTTGCCTTAGGCGTGGGCTTCTCTTCCTTCACGAACGGTGCTGTGATGGGGAATCGAAGTCCCGAGTTATTAAACAGTGCGGACTGTTTGCAGTTGACCGTCGCTGGGTCGGCTCCACCTACTACGAACTTAAGGATGTCGTGAAAGTCCGTCCATTCGTCTGAGGCGCCTTCTTTGGTCATGGAACGGGTTCCGTACCCTACGCAGTACACGCCAGGTTTGCTGAACTTCCAGGTTGCGAATAGGTCACGTGATGCGTTGGTGCGGTGGCGCACCTTGCTGACCGTGTTGCGCCGAAGTTCGAGCGACCCGGCCCATTCTTTAGGTTCAGCGGGCTTGTTGCCCGGCTTATCGCTACGTTTGGGTTCGTCTTTGACTGGCTTCTTGGTGTGAGGGTTGACCGTACCGTTGCGGTAGTGAGCTGTTGCACCTTCAGGCGCGTCGATGAGGTTGAACTGGAACTGTTGCATCGCCGCGTCTCCACTGAAGGAGAAGCCCAAGTCGCTCGTGTCCTTTTCGACCTCGTAGTACCGTTCTTCGGTCGTGGAATCGGCTTTGTCCGCTGGGTCCAGTGGCAACATGTGGGCACCAGCTTCACTTGGACGTGGGGTGTTCGTGGCGTCGCAGTCGACAGTGATCTCCTGGGCTGCCTTCTTCCAATCTTTCCCAACCGCAATAGTCAAATTGCTCGTTTTCTGGGTCAGGGTGGGGGCCGTGGCGGGGAACGAGTTACCCAACTGGAATGTTTCACGTACATGCGAAACCGTCACAGCCACGCAAAACACTGAAACGTCAAGGTCATCTAGATCTTGTGATTCTGGGGCTGTTTCAGTACCAGGCGTTTCCGCATCATTAGGCGTTTCCTGTTCGCCTGGCGCGGGGGTTTCGCTTGGCGTGGGGTCGTTGCTCACCGGACCGGTTGGCGTTTCGGTCGGCGTGGCTTGTTCTTCGGTGGGAGCAACGGTTCCGCCTGGCACGGGGTGTTGTGAGGGAGTTGCGGAGGCGTTTGCGCTGGGTTGCTCACTTTGGGTGGGGGTTTGTTCAGGTGTGGCCGAGGTCGTTGGCGTTGGTGTGGTTTCAGGAGTTTCCGTGAGGTCGTCTACCTGTGTGAGTTCCCACGAGAGTGGGTATTCATGGTCGACGTCGAAGGCGCGGGAGGCATTTGAGCTGATGGGCGAGTAGGTAGACACCTTACGCTCGGTTGCACTCGAGGTGATGTCCACACGCACACCGGCCTTCTTCTCACCGTTAGGCTTCACGACTTTGGCGCCTGTGACGGACACGCTCACTGGCTGGTCCTGGGGTGTGAGGTCGTGGGGGCGAATAACGGAGTTAAACGTCCCATCCTCAGCGCCAATAATGACGTCATTTGTGGGCAAGACCTTGTCCTGGCCACGCGGGTCATCGATAGTAAGGCCGTCCTCGCCGACCCTCAATGAGGGCCGGTCGAGGAGCTTGCGGTCCTTTGCACTGGCCGCCGGTTGCGCGTCCGACCGTTCGTTAGAAACGATCGTGGGCGCCGCCTCGACAAAGTGTCCAGGCATGATGACTAGTGCAAGTACCGCGGCCGCTACTGTGGGGATTGCGCCGGGCACTCGCGGACTGCGTAACATCCGCACGAGTATTCTCCTGAGGGGGTATGTGCCTTTATTGGCCAAAACTGAGTAGACCATATAAAAGTTAACACACAGAAAACTCGCCGTTACGTCTAAACGTCCGTTAAGCTCCCCACCTGCGGTAATACGAAATCTGAAGTACTATCAATCTGCAAGCCGACTTGTTCTACATCACACCTCAGATACCTACCACTCCATGAGCCGAGAACGAATGAGGAAGCGCTTTCCAGTAGGCGACTCAACTGAAAAACCAGAACCGCGTCCTGTCACCACGTCCACGGTGATGTGAGTGTGCTTCCAGTACTCGAACTGCGCTTTAGACATCCAGAATTCGCATTGCGCCACAGAATCCGCAACACCAGGCAAGATGAAAACACCCAACAGCACATCGCTGGTCCCGGTAATGAACTCCCCTGCCGGGTAGCACATGGGAGCCGAACCGTCACAACATCCGCCGGACTGGTGAAACATCAGTGGCCCGTGAACGCCCACCAGTTCAACGAGCAGGTCCACCGCTTCCTGGGTGAGCGCCACCCTGGAGTGACCTTCACCCGGAGGCGCCGGCGCCTCTAGTACCGGCGCCCCCGCTTGCATGTCACTCATTAGAACAGACCAGTGGGCTGTTCGGAGTAGCTCACCAGCATGTTCTTGGTCTGCTGGTAGTGGCTGAGCATCATGAGGTGGTTCTCACGTCCGATGCCCGAGTTCTTGTACCCGCCGAACGCGGCGTGCGCCGGATACGTGTGATAGTTGTTTACCCACACACGCCCAGCTTGAATTTCACGACCAGCTCGGTAGGCAGTGTTCGTGTCACGGCTCCACACACCGGCCCCGAGCCCGTACAGCGTGTCATTCGCAATCGACATCGCCTGGGCGTAGTCCTTGAACGAAGTCAGTGCGAGGACGGGACCAAAGATCTCCTCTTGGAAGATGCGCATGGCGTTGGTTCCACGGAACACGGTGGGTTGAACGTAGAAGCCACCGGCCAGATCGCCGTCAAGGTGAGCTTGTTCGCCACCCACTAGCACCTCGGCCCCTTCTTCCTTACCAATAGCCAGATACGACAGGATCTTCTCAAGTTGGTCGTTGGACGCTTGCGCACCCACCATGGTGTTCGTGTCGAGTGGGTTGCCTTGCACGAACTTCTTGACGCGCTCGATACCGGCTTCCACGAATTCGTCGAAAATGCTCTCCTGCACCAGGGCGCGCGACGGGCACGTGCAGACTTCGCCCTGGTTGAGCCCGAACATGGCAAGACCTTCAACTGCCTTGTTGTAGAAGTCGTCTTTGTGCTGGGCCACGTCTTCGAAGAAGATGTTGGGGCTCTTGCCACCCAGCTCCAGAGTGATAGGGATGAGGTTTTGGGAGGCGTACTGCATGATGAGGCGCCCCGTGGTGGTTTCACCAGTGAACGCGACCTTGGCGATGCGCGGGTTGGAGGCCAGTGGCTTACCGCATTCGACGCCGAATCCGTTGACCACGTTGACCACGCCGGGTGGCAGAAGGTCGCCCACGATTTCCATGAGCACCATGATGGAGGCCGGAGTTTGCTCAGCTGGCTTGAGCACAACTGCGTTGCCGGCGGCCAACGCTGGGGCGAGTTTCCAGATGGCCATGAGGATCGGGAAGTTCCACGGGATGATCTGGCCTACAACGCCCAAGGGTTCGTGGAAGTGGTAGGCGACGGTGTCTTCGTCGAGCTGGGATAGGTGGCCTTCTTGCGTGCGGATCGCCGAGGCGAAGTAACGCAGGTGGTCAGCGGCCAGAGGGATGTCGGCGGCGAGGGTTTCGCGGATTGGCTTGCCGTTGTCCCAGGTTTCAGCAACGGCGATCTTCTCGAGGTTCTCGTCGATGCGGTCGGCCATTGCATGCAAGATTGCCGCGCGTTCTGCCGGGCTGGTTTTGCCCCACGCGGGCGCTGCTTTGTGAGCTGCGTCGAGGGCGAGCTCAACGTCGTCGGCGTTTGATTGGGCGGCTTCGCAAAAGACTTTTCCGGTGACGGGAGTGACGTTTTCGAAGTATTTTCCAGATTTGGGGGCGACCCATTCGCCACCAATGTAGTTGTCATAGCGAGAGCGGAATTCGACTTTCGCTCCATCGGTTCCTGGCTGAGTGTAAACGGTCATGATACTCCTCGTTGAGTGTGCTTCCGCCTCCGTTTCTAGGGGCTTGTACGCACTCTAAAGGGAGACCAATGACTGATCAATCGTTAAGTTTATGTGGGCTGGGGTGTGGCGTGAGCGGTCCACGTGTGATCGTTCTACGCCACTTGCCAATCCACGTCGTTGCCGTGTTTAAACACGGAGATGGGAATGGGGTGTTCGAGCGTGAACTCATACGATCCGCCATTCGCGATCGTCTTTTCAGCCCGGTCTTTTTGCGTTGGGTCAGAGATTTTGAGGGGCGCTACACCGTTTTTGGGATTGTGGCCCAGATTGTAGCGACCGTGATCAACAAACTGCTTGCGCACTTTGTCTACCATCGTCAGGTTGTATGCCGGTGGTTGTGTAATTGAGTGCGTCCGCCCGTCCTCGAAGTACTCAATATGGAGGGCAAGGTAGGGTTCTTTCCCCATGGTGTCCGAGGTGGCAACACGCTTAGCTGTCACGGTTGCCCCGGTGATGCGGCCGGGGAGACCACCAGTGCGGAACACTCTCTTTGTGCCCTTGCGCATTCGGGTGATCATGAACATTCCCAGAAAGCCAACTGCCAGTATTGCCAGCATGACAAAGAAGAACCCATATGGAGGTCCGCCCGGTGGAAAGAAGTGTGAATCAAACATTGACGGCGCTCCTTTTAACAAAGGTCCTTCTAACAGGGGTCCTTCTTGCGGGGATCTTGCGATGACACCTCGCACGAACTGACTTTCGTCAGCTTAATGCCCCCAGCACAATGATCACCAGCGTTCCGATGATGAGGTATGGCCCAAGTGCGATCGCGGTTTTCATTGTTGCCTTGCGCATGATCATAAGCACGACTCCCACCGCAAAGCCTAAGAGCATGCCAATAAACGGGCCCAGTAACAGCGCGAACCAACTGTAGGTTCCCAACACTGCACCCATCGACAAGCCGAGCTTCACATCACCAAATCCGAAAGCTCCACCAGCAATGATGAACATAACGAAGAACGCGGCGAACAGGATGAGCATCCCAGCGCCACCGCGCAGAGCTGGCCCCCAGTCACCAGACAGCAACGCACCCGCGATTAGCGCGACTACACTCGCGCCCGCCGCCGGTAGCGTCACCACGTCGGGCAACCTACGTTCAGCAAAATCAATCGCAGTCAGGATCGGCGCAACCGCCACAAACACGGCTGCAACATAAGCACTCGGGTGGTTCCATCCGTACGCAACCAGGGTGACAACGGCCAGTACGCCACCGGCACCGAACAGCGTCACTAGCACCCACCTCGGCGGGTTCCACGTCTCTAACAGTCGGTAACCACGGTCGGTGGGTTCCACCTCGGCGGGGTTCTGGGGTAGGTCTTCATGCCCGAGGTCGTTCTGCGGCGCGCTCACGGTGTCACCGTCTCTTTCTTGGGTTTGCTGATCATGGAGGCGGCCGTGATGACGGCCCCCACGAAAATAGCGTCGATGAGTAGTTCAACGATCGCGAGTGAGTCACTGGACAGCGTGGCCACCAGGGCAAACGGGATGAGCGGTACGACCGCACCCAGCATGCCGGCGGGCACCAGGTTGAAGAGGATACGGCGCAGCGGCGCGTCGAGTTCCCACATGCGTTCAGCTGTCATTTTGGTGAGAGCAAAACGCAACAGCAACACCAGTGCGACGAACAGCAGGCGTGTGAATCCTGTTCCCAGGTTGAGCGCGAACATGGGGCCGAGGATCACGGCCGCGACGAACGCGATAACGCTCACCGCCGCGTTCATGAGCAGGGATGCGTAGAATCCTTTTGCGTAAAACATCAGGATTCCTTTTCACAGCTGACGAACGGTTCGAACTGGGCGTGTGGGAGGGCCAGGTCAGCGGCGTTGACTTCGCGGGCTTCCAGACCGGCCGTGGATTCCTGCATGAGGGCGTGCTTGGTGAACGTTTCGGACAGGGTTTCTACGTCCAGGTCCGCCGAGGTGGCAAAGGTGGTTTCTGTGACCACGCCAGTGTCGCGGGCGCGTTCGCGCATTGCCAGGTACGGGTTGCGGTCGGCCTTGCCTTCCGCCACGTCTTTGTCGAACAGGCCGGTTTTTAAGGTGTCGACTTTTGCGCCTTGAACGATTTTTTGATCCACCAGATCTTGATAGGCCTCCCGGTTCGTGGTTTGTTTGAGATCCAATGTGTAGGACCGGACGACAAAACCGTCACCGTCGGTTTTCACCTCGGTATCAACCGTGGCTCGTTTGAATTCTGAGGCTTTGATGACGCTCAGGTTCCACGCCTCTGAGGCGGGGCCGGAAAAGGTGAGCGAATACGGCGAGCCGTCGGGGGCTTTCCGCACGTCCGTTCGTAAAGCACCGGTGATACCCAAAGTGGCCGCTAAGCGGTTCAACGACGGGGTGTCATCGGTGGGGAGCTCAGTGACTAAAGTTTGGGTGGTGTGCTGGTCTCGCACGTTTCGGCTGATGATTCCTTCGGAGTTTTCGCCGGCGGCAAACCTGGTGCCTTCTGCCCATGGTTCGGCTGACTCTTTTGAAACGAGACCAATTTTGGCCATGAGTTTGGTGAAGCCTTTATAGGTCCCGTCCGTGGTGGGGCCAACCCCGGCGTCGATTGCGCGGGGCAGCGAGGCGGATTCGTCGTACACGAATCGTTTGGCTTGTTCTTGGTCAGAGAACGAGTAAATGTCCACTCCCCCGTGTTGGGCGGGGGTGGCGATTTTCACGGCCCCGCTGACCACACCGGCCAGGTGCATGGGGTGCTTTGCCGGTGCGGTGGTGGCGAACGATGTGAGGCTCGATGAGATGGCTTTGTCGCGTCCCACACCTGAGCACTGTGGCATTTTTCCCACGCTGGTCGAGCATCCTTCGCCGGAACAAAGGCCGTCAGCCAGCGAGTATCCCAAAGGGCGGGCTACGGGTGTGGCGATAATTGCAAGGCCCGCGAGAATCGACAACATGATGGTTCGTTGTTTGCGTAGGCGACGCGGGTCACGCGCTTTGGCTTTGCGATTCCGTTGGCGCGTTGTGGGCAGTTTCAGTTTCATGGCTTTCGCACTTTATGTGGGGATTTTGGGGTACGGGGGGCTATGTTTCTTCTGCCAGGATAATACGAGCACCCTGGTCGATGCCCCACTGGCCCAAAAGCCCGGGGTTAGCTTCTAGAACAGCGTGAGCGTTGCGAACGGGCATGTGCATGTTCCACGGTTTGAGGTCTTTCACTGTCAGCACCTGACCGTCCTTGTCGATATACGCCACTTCGAGTGGGCGGTTGAACCCGATCGAGTGGACGGAGCTACACGGGACGATCATGAGCGCTGGGGCGTCGCTGAAGAACAAGCCGCGCAGACGACGGAGTGCGGTCCCAGCGAGTTTGACCCTGAAGTCAGTGCCGTGGGGAGTTGTGAGGCAAACTTCGCGAGCTTTTTTATTCAGATTTTTCATACGTGTTTCTAGCCTTGTGCGGTAGTTGACGGCCGAGGTGTTGAGGAGCTGGGAGTTCCCGCGGACTGGGTGCGGTTAAACTCCATTTGAGACTTATCGCCTACACGTAAAGTGAGCGTGTCAGACGTGATGCCCTTTTTAGGGAAGTACGCGTACATTTCTACAGCTTCGCCACGAGCTTTGCTTTCATCTGTAGGACGGACTGACTGCGAGCACAAGCAGTCAAATGATCCGGCCGTGACAGATCGGGCTAAAAGGTTGTTTGATTTGTCCCAAAGTTGAGTGTGGGCAAACGATGGCGTATCACGACGGAGATTCACTAGGTTCAAACCAAACGGAACGACTTTTTCATCAGAAGAGACATGCGAAAACGCGTTGTCAATGTCTTGACCAGATGCAGTTTTGACGGCAAACGTCACTTTCAAGAATTCGCCATGCTCCTGGATTTCTTTAATATCCAGTTGCATTTCTGGAGTGTTGCTCCCTTTGGGCGTTGGAACGATACCGCTGGCTAGAGCATCAGTGGAATCTCCCGGCTTCATCTTTTCCAAGTCAGAGATCTTCTTACCCGTCTCTACATTCGGATCGATGTCGCCTTGGGGCTTATAACTGAACGACACCCTTCGGTTCTTCGCCTGGTTTTTCTTAATAGCGTCACCGCCGGCAGTACGGTTAGGAAGAATCGGTTGCGATTCTCCAAAGCCCTTCGTCTCAAAGGTTATTCCCGAACCACCCACCTTTGGTTCTAGAACTTTCTTGACTGATTCAGCTCGACGGTTCGACAGGTCGACATTGTATTTTTCATCGCCTTCATCATCAGTGTGACCTTCAATGGTCACCTTCTGCCCCGCCGCTGATTTTTTCAGCTCATCAGCGATACCGTCGATCAGTTTCGAGTCGGAGTCTTTAACTTTGTCTGAGTCAAAATCAAACAAAACATCGGCACTCACGTTCAAAGCCGACGAGTCACCGCGGTCAGACACCGAAGTGTCGGTAACTGACTCAGTGACGAGACTCATGGGAAGTCGCTGCTCAAGAATCGCTCCCCCACCATATGGGTTAGATAGGTCTTGTTGGTTGAACCAGCGGAAGTTCACTTTCGCTAGTTCAGGGACTTTGAAGTGCTTTCCGTGACTCACGGGCACGTTGTCCAGAAATGTCGCATTGTCGCCAAATGAGATGCCAACTGATTCAGTCTTTGGAGCTGGAAAATCTGCATAAAACAGCGAGATTTCTTCGGGTTTCTGGGTTACATCTTCGGTGACCGAGGGAATGTTTGAACACGCGCATTTTGCCGAATATTTTTGAAACTCATCGTCTCCCCCTTCTTTAGGGTTTGGATCATGTTTAAATTCATCTGAAAACAAGTCGTCACTAGTTTCGTACGGAATAAGCAATTTCTCATCGCCAAAGTCCGCGAGTCGAATATGTGGCATCTCTAACCCGTTTCCATATGCGGTCTGCAACTCAGACCCTTTAAGGTGTTTTCCGTCTACTGGGGGTAGCCAAGCCGCAACCATGCGTACCGATTTACCGTCCGAGTCCAGCGACACCACTTCAAGCCGGGCCTTAGCAGGACCATCATCAGTAGGACGCTCAATCACCTTCTTAGCCAGAGGCTCACCCAAAGTATTCGGACGCCAAAAACCATCACTCTCCACCACCTCGGGAGAGGGAGGTTGCTGACCACCACCGCCACCGTCACCATTTCTCCCTATGCCAGGGATGCAACCAGAAAGAACCACAGTGGCAAGGATCACTGTGGCTAGAACATTCAGGCGGGGACGATACAAAGAGGGGACTTTGAGGGGTTTCATACAGGCAAACTATAGCGACGAAGTTGCGACGAGTGCGCAAACCGCACATGTCAACAAAGTTAAATCTGTGCCTAGTCCACCCTTACCGCGTTTCACAAAGTCAGGGCGTGTATTCGAGAGAATCACGAATACCATCAATCATTGCCGGTGCTACGCTCGTGCCAATAATTTCGACGCCTGCAACCTTCTCAGACTTACGATTCGACACAAACATCCACGTACCATTGACTGTCGCTTCCTCCTGCGTGGTTGTAAAGGAGGCTTCTACCCCAACATCGGCGTTCTTGACCTCAAGCTTTGACACCTTTTCAGAAGAAAAGTCTTCACCATACGGTCCACCAAACATCGCTTCAGTTTGGATAACGCCCAGTGTCGAGTCAGCTTCCGCAGTACGGCCAAGATCGTCGCTCACGCGAATAACAACCGTAGGGTCAGACGGGTTGTCCGTGAACGACTTCGTCCAACCATCGGTCGGTTCATAGTCAGTCACCTCACTCACCCCATCTGGGAGTTCAAACGTAATCGTGGACCCACCAGCACGATTAGAACTATCGTCATCCTCACGCTGGCCATTGTCTCCACCAAAACCGCACGCCGAGACAAGAAGGAGCGTTGACACGAAAGCACTAAAGCCAAAAAGCCGTTTCATCGTATGCCTTTCATTGAGGGGACTGAGGGGGATTAGATCATGTGTACTTTACTATCGTTTTCGCGAGCGCCATGCGGGCATCCATGAAGCCCTTCTGTTACGCAAGTTCGCTTTCCGCCGATCCGAACCAGTAACTGCGGAAGAGGACAACAACTATGGCTGCCCCAACTGCACTGTCAACGATTGCCTGAAGAGGGGAGAAAATGGCGTGAAATGCGCAAACTATACGTGTACACATCGTTAAATCTGAGCGTTTAGAACAATGCCATTCTCATCACGAGGGCTTTGCCGTCGCGTGATTCGACGTTCCCGGCGTTGACCGTGGCGCTGACGTGTTTCGATCGAACGTGATCTGAGCCGTATCGGCTACCCGAAGAGTAAGGGAGTCCGATTCAATACCCTTCTTGGGTAAGTAGGCGTACATCTCGATCGGCTCGCCAGGAGCATCTACGGAGCCTTTCGTCGACAAAGCCTGCGAGCAAATGCAGTGAGGTTCACCGGCGGTCACCGTCGTGGCCATGAGGTTAGTTTTTTTATCCCAGATTTGAACGTTTGCAAGGGTGGGTATGTGCGCCACACCAGTTGCCGCGTTGGGACCAAACTGCATTGTTTCGGGCTTGGCGATCACTTCCGCAAAAGCAGACTCCACACTATCTCCGGTCGTTGTGCTTACTGCCACCTTTAGCTTGAGAAATTCTTTGTACTCATCAAGTGAAAGTATCTCGAAATTAAGATCGGGCGCTTTGCCACCTTTACGTGCTGGCAAGATCCCGGCAACCAGTCCCGTAGTCACATGCCCTGCCTTCATTTCAGGAAGGTCTTTGACTTTTTTTCCTGTGTCAACGTTTGCATCGATCTGGGCCTGAGGCTTGTAGTTAAACGAAACCCGACGGTTCTTTGCCTGATTCTTCTTAATGGAGTTTCCGCTACCATCACGGTTCGGCACAAGCGGTTTCGTTTCGCCAAAACCCTTTGTTTCAAGCTGGATACCCACCCCAGAAAGCTTGGGCTCAACTGCCTTTTTGACCGATTTTGCACGACGCTCGGATAAGCCCTGGTTGTAGCCTTCATCGCCTTCGTCATCAGTGTGACCTTCGACTACAACCTTCTGGCCTTTCGCTGATTTCTTCAGCTCTTCAACAACAGAGTCAATCGCTTTTTCCGCGTCCTTGTTGAGTTTGTCCGAGTCGAACTCAAACAACACGTCTGAACTCACGTTCAGCGCCGAGGTTTCACCTCGATCGGACACCGAGGCTTCTGTCACGGATTCCGTATTGATATCCAGGGGAATTCGACGTTCCTTGATTGCACCTTGTCCGTAGATGTCATGTAGCTGTTCCTGGAATGTCGACTTGAGTTTGAGCTCAGCTAACTCAGGAATCGAAAACTTCTCACCCTGAGTAACCGGAATATCTTCAAAGAATGCGGCATTGTCTCCGAAACTCATACCCACAGAAGTAGATTCTGGCGCCGGAAAATCAGCATAGAAAACCCTCACGTTTTCAGGGGCATTGCTGGTGTCCACATCTGATGGTGGTCCGTCCGAACATACACAGTACGTCTCGCGCGATGAGTCAGTTTTCACCTCCCCTGCCTCTACCTGAGGATGACCAGTGGGGTGCTCCACACCAGTTCCCGTTTTAGTTTCGTATGGCTCTAATAATTCACCGGTTTCAAAGTCCACTAAGCGGGTCCATGGGATGGTTCCTGGTGACCCCAAGGCATTCTGTAGTTCGCGCGGATCGAGATACGGCCGATCAACAGGTGGCAACCAAGTCGCAAACATACGAGCCGACGTGCCATCGGTGTCCACCGAGAGCACTTGCAGTTTCGCTAAAGCTTCACCGTCTTCACCGGGACGCGTCACAACCGTTTCCGCCACAGGGTCCGGGAATGTATTTGGACGCCAAAAGCCATCGCTTTCTACCACCTCGGGTGTGGGCGGTTTCTGGCTACTTTTGCCATCATTGCCACCTGAACCGCCTTTAGGCGCGACCGGATTACAGGCGGCTAAGACCACGCACAGAAAGAGCGCAAAAGCCGACACCGCAATCTTGCGAACAAGGGATGTAAAGAAATGGGGAAAGTGGGGGGATGAAGTCATGCTTCCCATACTATAGGTGCTGGTGGGAAGGGGCGGACCCACGGTTCACCCGGTAGGTGTACGTTGAGTGAACTCTCAGAATGATAACCATCCCCACCTAGACACCTACACGAATAATTATTATTGTCGTTGATAGCAACATCCCCCTTGCACTCCCCTTCGAAGAACTGAACACATGATTCAATCCCCAAAGACGTCCCGTGTTTTCGCCGGGAACGCAGAGATCGATTTTGCGCTCCAGCGCGTAAGCAACGACGGTCGCGCGATCTTTGTTGTCGACAAAAAACATTCGCTAGATTCAATTCGCGTTATCAGCCACGCGCGTGCATCTACGTTGGCAAACGAAGTCCTCATCCACGTTTCACGACTATCTCCGCTAGGACTTTCCACTCTCGTCGAAATACTCGACTCCCTCAAAACCTCCTTGTCGAGCGCTCAGCTGTTCGCCTTAGCACATGACCTAGAGGAACACATTCGTTGCCAAGCTCTTTTGAAGTCGGTGTCAAAACTACAGGCTGCAACCCCAAGTTTGATTCAGCACTTTATGGGTTGGTGGCCATCTACTAAGTTCATTGCTGAGGCGCACGGACCGGTCGTGTCTGCGGCGAAGATGCAGGTCGATAATGACATATTCGCGTTTGATGAGCCACAAGTTTTGGTTATACAAGAAGATCCCCCCGAGTCAAGTCAACAGTTTCTGAGCGATCTGATTGACGTCGCACAACCATCTACGGTCATTTATCGCTCACTCGCAGACACTGAGTACTGGGGAAACTCACCAGAACTTCAGTGGTGTTTCGCTCCTGCAAATTTGGATACCCTCACAGGCCCCATTGAACGCACTTCCGAACGTTGTAGGTGGTGCAATGAAGACTTTGTACCGCCAGTTTGCCCAGTATGTAGCTCATTCACCCCTAACGGAGATCAAGCATGAACCCAAAACAACGACGTGGACTAATCTTTTTGATTGCCGCAACACTGCTAGCAGTCCTGGTGTTTATTGGTGTCATTGCGTACGTGCAGAACGTGAACTCACAGGTTGGGCCAAGCACAGAAGTGTTTGTAGCCAAAGAGGACATAAAGGCGTTTGAACCAATTGAGCAAGACAAGCTTGAAACCCAACGGGTACCAAACCGCTACATTACCCCTCAGATGGTCACTAGCGCCGAACAAGTATCGGGACAGAAGGCTGCGACCAGCATCTCAGCCGGTTCCTTCATCCAAACCGATCTGATTGAACCGACTTCCTCGATCGCAGACGGGCAGCGTGAAATCTCTGTCAGCTTTGATGCAACAGCAGGTGTAAGCGGACGAGTAGCACCCGGTGATGTTGTAGATGTAGTCGCCTCTTTTGCCAAACAACGAGAAAATGACCAAGGTGAGACGGCGTACAAGCGCGCAGATATTCCTTACAACATTTCTGGCACAATCGTGCGCAACGCCCACGTCGTTTCGGTTGGACAGCCCGTTGACCCGAACGCAGTGGTTGGAGCCGCCGATGAAACAGGTGCACAAGCTGGATCTGTACCAGTAACATTTGCCGTCACCGTCGAGGAGGCCGGGCGTTTGTCATATGCTGAGTCCTTTGCTATCAGCATGCGACTCATGCGGATCGGTAATAACGAGACCGACACGAAAGTTCGAGACGAAGACCGTTCGTTCGACGACCGCGATCTTCAAGAAACGCTTTCTTCGGGCAAGGACAAGTAAAGTGAAATCAGCAATTCTCATCAGTGCAGACGAAACTCGAGGTTCCGAGATTCGCTCCTCCATCATTGACACTGGACTCGATGTTTACCGTCAGTACTCGTCGTCGTCGGCCCTTTTGGCTGCGCTCCCGACGGTGAATGCTGATGTCGACTTGATCGTCGTCGACCAAGTAGTTGAGCCGATGAACGTCTGGGATTTGACACGTGAGATTTCGGCACGCTACCCCGCCCTGGCAACGATCGCCGTGATCAATTCGCCACAGCCTGAGGATTACTCAAGTGCCATGGAATCCAATGTGCGGAGCATCGTTTCCTACCCCCTTCAGTACGAAGACGTTAGCCAAAAAGTTAAATCGGCCCTTTCTTGGGTCGCCACCGTTCGTTCTGTAGTAGGTAACCGTTCATCAGTAGACTCCTCCACGGGCAACCAAGGAAAGATGGTCACAATTAGCGGATCAAAAGGTGGGGTTGGTACAACCACGATTGCCACACACCTCGCAATTGAAGCTCAAAAATCAGCACCCGATATGTCGATCGTGTTAGTTGATTTGGATGTTCAAAAACCGGATCTATCAATCGTCTTGAACACTCCGCAGTACCGGACAATCACCGATTTGCTGGCTGTAGTCGACGAACTTAACCCACGGCAACTCGATGAGGTGCTTTTCAAGTCAGCTGCGGGCTTCTCTGTACTATTCGGGCCAATAAATGGCGAGGACTCGGAGTTAATCACCGAACCAATCGCCAAACGAATAATGGGAATGCTGAGGTCCCGCTTCGATATGGTGATCGTAGATACCGGATCGACAATTGGTGAGGCAAACTCCGTAGCAATCGAAATGGCGGATGAAGCCTATATCGTGGCAACAAGCGACGTCCTCAGTCTTCGTGGCGCCAGACGATTAGGCCAGCTGTGGAAACGACTTGGAATCAGACCCACCGAAAACTCAAAAGTCATCCTCAATAAGGTGGACAAGAAACAAGACCTGCAACCTGAGTCTTCAAAAAAGATTGTTGGCATGCCGATTGTCCCTGAATATATTCCAGAGTCCATTCGATCGATCGAACTTGCGATGAACCAGCGCGACCCATCGCAAGTAACACCAGCTTGGTCAGCCCGCATCATGCGATTGGGAGTTGAAATGGGTATTGCGCGCCAAACATCACTCAGTATGCCCGAAAAGTCGAAGGTTAAACGTTCACCTAGGTCACGAAAAAGAAGAAAAGCAGAAAAAGGATCTAGCGCTATTGAGTTCCTGGGAGTAACAATCTTCTTTTGCTTTATCGCTGTTCTTGGATTTCAAGCCGTCATGTTGGGCATGACCTGGATCTACGCATCAGGAGCCGCCAATGAAGGAGCTCGAGCAGCTTCCGTAGGACATTCGGCAACCGCTGCCGCCAATGAGCACACGCCAGTTACCTGGCGCAAGAACATGCACGTCGTCACAACTCCCACCGAAGTAAAAGTATCCATTAAATCACCCACGGTAGTTCCACAAGCAAAGATTTTTCAGTACACCATCAATACAAGCGCTGGAATTGTGAGTGAGAAGTAACATGAAACTGTTTAAGAAGTCTCGCGACAAGGGCTCCATTACTCTCGAATTCGTTGGTACATTTGCTATTTACCTGTTCTTAGTAGCACTCGCGTTCCAGGCCATGCTGGCTATGTTCTCAGTCTCACAAGCGAACATTGCTGCCCGCAACGCCGCACGGGCCGAGGTAATACAGGCCGGCGCTGGGAAACACGCCGCTTACCAAGCTGTATCCCCCGGCCTCAGAAAAACCGGTGTGAATACCTCATGTAGTGGTTCTCGCAACCCTGAGGGTGAGATCAAGTGTGAGGTGTCTCTTGGAATGCCGATTTTCAATTTCAAAGATGCTCCCGACTGGGCACCTCAGCTGCGGGTATCACGCTCGAACACTCAACCTATGACGGAAGCAAACTAGAGAATGTCCCTCCTCAAACGAGCTGAGCAACAGCGATTGTTGCGTGGAAATGAAGCCGACGCATCGCCAGAATCACGCAAGAGTCAGTCCTTCAACGATCAGGTCCAGACGTACCGCCGTCTGTTGCTTGAAGAAGTTGATCTTGAAGAGCTTTCGAAACTAGAGCGGTCTCAGCGTAGGGTACGGCTGG
Source organism: Brevibacterium sp. ACRRH (assembly GCF_022346365.1). Classification (NCBI taxonomy): domain Bacteria; kingdom Bacillati; phylum Actinomycetota; class Actinomycetes; order Micrococcales; family Brevibacteriaceae; genus Brevibacterium; species Brevibacterium sp. ACRRH. The sequence continues at coordinate 155,554 of NZ_JAKRMN010000001.1, read as the reverse complement.
AACGAATCCTCAGTCATATCCTCTCGCAACAGGGCCCGGTTCTTTCTTCAAAAGACCGATCAAAGCTGGTTCAGCGCGTAGTTGATGAAGCGCTTGGCCTCGGCATTCTTGAACCCCTATTGGCCGATGAGTCCGTTACGGAAATCATGGTCAACGGCCCTAAAACCATCTTCGTCGAACGTGCTGGACGTCTGGAAAAGCTCGATCTCCAGTTTGCCAACAATGAGCAGCTGATGCAGGTTATTGACCGAATCGTCGCCGAAGTTAACCGTCGTGTTGACGAATCGTCCCCGATGGTAGACGCGCGCCTTCTCACCGGCGAACGTGTGAACGTGATCGTTCCTCCTCTCGCCATGGATGGCCCAACACTCACCATTCGACGATTTCCAAAGCCATTTTCGCTGGAGGACTTACAAGCAAAAGGGAGCTTTGACGAGTTCACTCGCGAGTTTCTTATGGCATGCGTGAAGGCACGTTTCAATATCGTCGTTTCGGGTGGTACGGGTACAGGTAAAACCACCATGCTCAACGCGCTATCCGGCATGATTCCAGACGGCGACCGAATTGTGACCATTGAGGACTCGGCGGAACTGCAGCTCCAGCAGCCACACGTTATTCGCCTTGAATCACGCCCGCCAAACGTTGAAGGCAAGGGTCAGGTCACGATCCGTGACTTGGTTAAGAACTCTCTTCGCATGCGCCCCGACCGCATTATTGTTGGTGAGGTCCGCGGTGGTGAAACCCTCGACATGCTTCAAGCGATGAACACCGGTCACGATGGATCTTTGGTGACCGTTCACGCAAACAACCCGTTGGATGCGGTATCACGTTTGGAAACGCTGGCGAGCATGAGTGAGGTACGAATTCCGTTTGAGGCACTTAAAGACCAAATCAATAGTGCTGTCGATTTGATTGTGCAGTTGGGCCGTGGCGCTGACGGCTCCCGACGCATGACAGAAGTCGCCGCGGTGACATCCGAAAGTCGCGAAGAGTTCGAACTCACCACGCTTATGAAGTTCGAAGCAGAGCCACTTACAGCGGATCGCGTTGTGCGAGGTAACCACATCATGCGTCAGATTCCGCCAAATATTGCCGACAGGCTGTGGATTAGTGGTCACGGGCTTTCTGATCGATTCCAGATCCACCCGGATGCAATGTGCGTTAAGGCCAACGCATGATTCTGGGCATTCTATTAGGGACACTTGTTGTTCTCGCTCTCGCCACCATTGGTACTGTCGTGTTCGCCATGGGGACAGCAGAACAGTCTGACTTGGTAAGAACAGAGCGTGGCCGGGGCAATATACCGTTTAGGCAAGAGTACGTCCGTCCGGTCGACCGAGCTTTCCAAAAGACACGGCTTGGAAGGTACCTGTCAACTGCCCTGGTTCAAGCGAATTTACGAAACATTTATTCGGTTGAATACCTCGCGATCACAACGGCCCTATGCATCCTCGCAATTGTGTTCACCAGCCAATTCATCGCTATATTCTATGCGTTCGCGCTTGGCGCTTTAGTTCTATTTTTTTCCTGGCGGCTCGTTGAAACTCTCAAAGAACGCCAGCGTGAGAAGTTCATTCAGCAGCTTCCAGAATTTGCTCGTATTATGGCCAACTCTACCGGCGCGGGCCTGTCCATTCAGACCGCACTTGGTGTCGCCGCGTCTGAATTACCGGACCCAGCCGGACGAGAATTTGAAGCTCTCAAGCGTGAACTTGAAATCGGTACGCCCTTAGACCTTGCCCTTGAACGGATGTCAGCGCGCATCCCTGGTCGCGACCTGGACGTATTGGTGAGCACATTAGTCATTGCGCAACGCTCAGGAGGTTCATTGATCTCCTCTCTAAGAGGAATGAGCGACACGCTAGAATTTCGCAAGGAAACGAAGCGAGAAGTTAAAACACTCGTATCCCAGTCGAGCTACACCGGTTATCTTGTGGCCGCCTTCGGTGTAGGGTTCGTGCTTCTGCTCTCTTCAATGACTGACGGACTTCTGTACGATCTTACGTCGACGTTTATTGGTCAGGTCGCACTCGTAGTATCAGGAGTACTCTATGCGATCGGCATTTTCGCGATCCAGAGGCTGGTGAGAATCAAGCTATGATCGTCGCACTCCTGTTTGGACTCTTAGCTGTATCAGTCATTGTGCTGATGTTTGTAGGTGTAAAAAGCTTGCGCGCCGATCCTCTCGATGTACTCACAGCTGAAGACCGCGCGCTCATCAAAGCTGAATCCCGACTACGTAAACGGCGCAGTGGCTTTGTGACAAAGGCCGGTGAACGAATTGGCCCCTCGCTTGGACGCCTATTCGGTGGGAACTATCGTGGCTGGGTTGAGAGCCAAATTACTTATGAAGGGCGAAACCAATACAGTAGTTACGCGACTTTCCTCGCTTTCAAGGGTTCTGTCTTGCTTTTGTGCACACTGGGTGGTGTGGCACTATTAATCTTCCTTAAGATGCCGTTTTTCTTCCTTCTACTCTTCTTGATGGGACTAGTCTTACCCGACCTTCAGCTGTATTCGGCCGCTAAGAAAAGACAAGAACAGATCGACGATCAGCTCCCTGATTTCTTAGATACTTTGGCCATCACTGTTACGGCAGGGCTTTCTTTCCGTTCAGCACTTTCGAAAGTTACCGAGCGCACCGACGGCCCATTAGCGCAAGAAATGCGAACTGTACTACACCAGCTCGATATGGGTGAGACTGTTTATGAGGCATTCGATGCACTCCGCAAGCGCACAACATCTGAACCTCTCGAATCTTTTGTCACTTCGTTGCTTCAAGCTGAAGAACTCGGTGCACCACTTGCCGAGACATTGGAAACGATTTCGCTCGATATGCGCCAGACAACAGCTCAAAAAGCTCGACAAACAGCAGCAAAAGCTTCTCCAAAAATCGCTGCGGTCGTGACCATGATCATGGTACCTGGAACAATGGTACTTATCCTCGTCAGCATGTTCTTCGTCGCCGACCTTGACCAGATCGATCTTGGAAATGCCGGCAACTAAAGATGTGTGGGCCAAGCGCTCTAGAAACAAGTCCGCGACGTCAAACAAGAGCGTAGTAGCACCCCTCGCAAAGACCGTCATCATCATGCGGATGCTGTTCGTTTATCCAGTCATCGCCTCATGGGCAAATAATGGCATTAGTGTACTCGAACCAGGCGTTCTAGTCTTGTTGGCCACCGAATCACTTGTTGCTCTCAGGTACTGGGAACAGATTCAGGGGTTTGTATCACGGCACCCACTAGTACCTTCCCTCGATATCCTGTTGTCTGTATTAGTCATGGGCTCATCACGTGGGTCCTCGCCCTATTTCCTCTATTTGGGTGCGACCGCGGTTCTCATTGGCCTCCTGTATGCAGGTAAAAATCGAATGTTACTGACGTTCATTTTGCTGGGGGCTTTCGTTTTGGTGCCCCTGATTCTCCAATCACGCAACAACCGTTCGGATCCGCTCACTTCAGTGGTTGAAATGATTGCTTCATCTTTAGTCCTTGTAGTGCTTGTGCATTTAGGTGGCCGGCTGAACGCACTGCAAGGTCGCGTCGATACCGCGATCACACTCGCTTCTCAAAACGCGCGAGAAGGTGCACTCGGTGAGGAGCGTTCACGAATCGCGCGCGAACTTCATGATTCAACCGTCAAGTCTCTTGTCGGGATTAACCTTCTCAGCGCATCGATCAAACAAAAGCCCGAATCAGCCCTAAGAACAGCGGAACTCATTGAGCAAGCGGCCACAACAGCGATCGACGAATCTCGAACGATCCTGAGCTCGCTAAGACAGGGGAACACTGGCGACTTCGAAACTGTTCTCAAGAAGTCAATGAACGAGCTAGAAGTTGTTCACAACGTTCCTGTGACACTCACATTTGAGGGCGACGGTGTGTCACCGGAACACCACTTTAACGTGCGGAAGATTCTTGAGGAAGCAGTAACAAATGCTGCAGTACATTCTGGAACGGACAGGATAGATGTGGCAGTTCACACTGCTAATGAGGATGTTATCGCGCGCGTCACTGATTACGGGTGCGGGTTTCGACACCGTTCGGGCGCTAGCGGTCATATCGGCCTTGCCAGCATGCGCGAACGCGCAGAAGAAATGGGAGGAACTCTCACAGTCTCCTCCATTGTGAATAGGGGCACGACCGTAACGGTCCATGTTCCCGGGAAGGGAAGGGGCGCATATGAATGATCAAATTCGTTTACTGATCGCTGACGACAACAGTATTGTGCGGATGGGACTCGAGCATCTATTGAGCACAGTCGACTTTGTCGAAATCATCGCGTCGGTAGAGAACGGTGCCCTGGCAGTTGAAGTCGCCAATGCTCAAAAACCAGACCTGTGTCTGCTTGATGTACGCATGCCTGTCATGAACGGTATTGAAGCTGCGCGTGAGATTTCTCAAGTGTGTAAGGTTCTCATGCTGACTCACAGCGAAGACGCTGAGAACGTCACGGCTGCAATGGCCGGTGGCGCAAGCGGCTACGTCATCTATGATGAGCTAGAAACGGAGCACCTTCAGCACACACTTCGTTCCGTCATGGCCGGAGCAATGATTGTGTCTCCCTCAGCCTCGAGTGCCCTCCTGCCTCAGCACGGTGAACACAATTCGAGTCAATCAGCGCCCTCCCATTCCGAAACCTCGGTCACCCCTCAAGCTAATGACAACTTTGGCTTAAGCAAACGCGAAGTCGAAGTCATGAGCTTAGTTGCTGATGGAATGAACAATCGCCAAATTGCGGACGCCTTCTTTTTAAGCGAGAAGACCGTGAAGAACCACATCAACAGAATCTTCAGCAAAATGAACGTATCCTCCAGGGCCGAGGCCGTCAGCATGTGGCTCAAAAGAACCTAGTCCCCAAGACCCAATTGTTTTTTGGGCCCAGGATTAGGCCTCTGTGCCCTCGCAACACGGCCTCAAACACGGAATAGTTAAACACGTCAGACAGAACGTCAGGCACACCCTCAACCCGGACACATCTCGAAAGGTTAATCATGAACAAGCTTGAACTCATGGCCCACAAGGTAGACGTTAATGCTCGCGCATTCTTCGCAGAACTTCAGGAACGTCGCGAAGCTGGTCAGGGCTCCATCGAATACATCGGTATCGCCGTTATCGCAGCAATCGTTATCGCTGGTATCATCTACTTCTTCAACCACACGGGTACCGATCAGATCAAGAACGGCCTTGAAAACGTCATCAAGGGTATCTTCCAGGGTAACGAAAAATACACCCCAGGAGAATAATAAACTGAACCACGGAAGCTAGAGATCAGGCCTATGCTTCACTCAAGGTTTAGACGGGATGACGGTCAGGTATCACTGGCCGTCATCCTGTTGTCCATAGCAATCATTGCTACCGCAGTCGGGGTCTTCATTTTTGGAGAAGCTAACGACTCTCGAGGACGGGCGCAAAAAGCAGCCGACGCCGCCTCCCTGGCAGCGGCCCGTGACGTTCGTGAAAAGTTCATTCCGGCATTTGCGTTAGCGCACACTCCGCCTCCACCCAAAGTTGGTCCTGCGATTCCTGCAAACCCACTCATTGTGCTCGCTCCTTTGGGCGAATTCGGACGGCACGGCGCATACCAGTTTGCGAACAAGAACGAATCGCAACTTTCGCGCTACAAGGCGAAGGGAAACCGTTTTTTCGCGGATGTCCAGTCGAACCAAAAGGAGGTTCACTCCCCTGTTGGCTCGAAGGCTCGTCAGAAAATAAGTGCACCCGGTGATGCGGTAGCAAAAATCAAAACTGACACTGTACACTGCCATTCGACTAATATTAAGCGCGACCCAAAGACAGGAATTGTTATTTCCTGGTCGATGGTTTGCACTGGAAATGGCCATTCAGCACGAGTCAATTATTTTACAGCATTGACTGCGATGAATGACATCGATTCGCGTATGGACGAATGGCGACGTCTTTTTGAAGTCCGACTAGAAAAGTAATCATCGAAACGCGCCAAGTGTGGGACGGTTCAAGCCGTCCCGCACTTGTTTTTGTGTCTACCCAACAGCAAGGGTTACAAACACAGCGCCCAGCATAGTGATGGCAAACAGGTACCACCCCATTTTGGGCACATTTACCGGCTTCCGTTCGCGCTTCTTCTTGCGCTTAGTACGTCGCCGCTTCGCACCTACACGCTTCGACGTCTTACCAGTGCCACCACCCTCAGGCGTTCGACTAGGCTGCGGGTTCAGCCACGGGTTTTCAGAACCCTGAGCACCCCCAGTCTTCTGGGTCGTCTGCGCATCAGCAGACCCGCCTGCGTCGCTACTCTTGGCCACTGGTGGCTTTTGAGGTTTGGGTGGGGCAACGGGTTTTGGAGGAATTTGAGGGGATTTCACGCCTCTGATTCTACCCGTGCCCTAACTACTGTGCGCGTACAGGGTACGCCGTTCCCATTCGTCGGTGAACGTATCGAACGCGATCCTCGCCGACTCCATGTCGTCAGAATCCAGCGCGTCCAGCCAGTCAAGCACCAGTTGCGCCCCAGTTTCCGGCCACTGCACGTCACTCATTCCGCCCAGGTCCAGCTCCAGAATGGATCCCATGTCAAAGCTGTCCAGCCATTCCAGGAAGTCAGACACTGATTCGGTAAAGAACTCCGCCTGGGACTTGTTGCGCAGAATGTCCAGCGCCCATTCCGTCCTCGCCGAGGCGGTCAACAGTTCCGTACGGATCCTCACCCGCACGGCGCCGTCAGGTTGGTCTTCTTCAACGACCGTGTCGGTGTCCGGGTCCACGGCCAGCCACCAAATCGGTGGCACTTCCCACGCCGAGGTGCGGGTATAGACCCGGTCGTCCACCTCGGAGTTCATCCAGTCGACACGGCGGGCATGCGCCCGCCTCCGCGCCACCTTTGGCACCAACACATCGAGTTCATCCCGAGGTGTTGTTTCAGTAAGAATGTCGAGCGACTGCCACCCACGGACGTCGTCCTGCACTGGGCACACCCGGTCACGGTTGTCCCCTGTTTCCTCTCCAGTGAGAAACAGCGGGGCGTCTCGAAATCTGGAAGGCACGGGATCGGGTGGCATAGAGATCAGCCGGCGATCTGCATCAGCGCAGACCAGCTCTTCTAAACCTGCCCTGTGAGGAACGGCTCCGCGATGCGCGTGTGAGTAGACTTCAACGGGTTCAAACACGCGCAAATGAATAAGGTAGTCACGCTGATAGGGCATACGTGCATGCTATCGACAAGTCGTGTTTTTGCACATCGAGGGCCACGTTGCCGTGTCTCAGTTTTTCCTCGGAATGCTCTTTGCCAAATGGCCTTTATCGTTGCTTGACGCTAGACTTTTGTCGAATACTAACAAGAGATCTGCCAGGGTATAGCCACCTCAAAGCCCTGGAACACAAAGATAAGGGGGTCGACGTCTGTGGGTCGCGGCCGCGCAAAGGCAAAACAGATCAAGGTAGCCCGGAAGCTCAAATACTACAGTCCGGAAACTGACTTGAACGCACTCCAGCGTGAACTCGGTGGAGGATCTGTAAGCTCAGACAACGACTACGACGAGTACGACGAGGACCCGGATTACGCCGAGTACGCAGACAAGTACGCGTACTACGACGAAGAAGAGGAAGATTCCGAGTTCAACGACCGGCGTTAAACATGACGCATCACGTATGAGGGCCCAGCCAAAACGGCTGGGCCCTCACACGTTTATAGGCAACAATCTCAGTCAATGAGAACGGCCGCTCCGCCGTCTACTCCTTTAGCCCCCTGCACGTAGTCGGGGTTGTCACGGTACTCACCAGCGTCGGTGAGCACCTCACCCAGGTGCCATGCTCCCGGGTAGGCGGCAACGACCTCGGCGGCACGGGAGCTATCCACCACCAGAACCATGCCAACACCCAAGTTCCACGTGCGTTCACGGTCAGCACGCGGCACGTTCCCCACATCACCCAGCACATTAAACACGGCAGGAATGTCCCAGCTGTCACGCTTCATGACCGCCACTGTTCCGGCCGGCAGAACACGCGCAACGTTTGCAGACAGCCCTCCCCCAGTCACGTGGGACACCGAGTGGACCGCACCGGGCACGCGTTCGTACAAGCTCAAGAGCTCACCGGTGTACACCTTGGTCGGCTCCAGAAGCTCTTCGCCCAGAGTACGGCCAAAGTCGGCAACATCACGGTTCAGATCCCAACCGGCATCTGCGATGATGCGTCGCACCAGCGAATATCCGTTGGAGTGGATGCCAGACGATGGCAGACCAATAATGACATCGCCTGCCGAAACCTTGTGGGCACCCAACAGGTCATCTGCTTCAATAGCACCGGTGGCAGCACCTGCCACATCGTACTCATCTGGACCCAAGAGGCCTGGGTGCTCAGCGGTTTCGCCACCCACCAGAGCAACGTCCGCTTCTTTGCAGGCTTCGGCAATACCGCGCACGATCCCGGCAATGCGTTCGGGAATGACTTTTCCGCACGCGATGTAGTCAGTCATAAACAGAGGCTTTGCACCGGACACCACGATGTCATCAACGACCATACCCACCAGGTCATAGCCAATCGTGTGGTGAATGTCCAAGGCTTGCGCAATCGCAACCTTGGTGCCCACGCCGTCGGTGGACGTGGCCAACAGGGGACGCGTGTAGTCTTTGAGGAAGCTGACGTCAAACATGCCAGCAAAGCCACCCACTTGACCAAACACGTGCTCGTTGTGCGTTGCGGCAACCGCTGATTTCATGAGTTCAACGGCCCGGTCGCCGGCTTCGACGTCGACACCGGCTGTTGCGTAGGTGGTCTGCTTCTGAGTCATGTCAGCACTCCTTTTATGTGTTGTCTGGGAGCGGGATTGGGTAGGTGCCAGAGAAACACGCGGTACACAATTCAGCTGGGTCCTGCTGAGTGGCTTTGATCATGCCGTCCAGGCTGATGTACCCCAGTGAGTCGGCACCCAGGGACTGGCAAATTTCGTCGGTGTTGAGCCCGTTTGCAATGAGTTCGGCTCGTGACGCGAAGTCGATGCCGTAGAAACACGGCCATTTGACCGGCGGAGATGAAATCCGGATGTGGATCTCTTTGGCCCCGGCTTCGCGCAACATGCGCACCAGGGCGCGTTGGGTGTTCCCACGCACAATCGAATCGTCCACAACCACCAGACGCTTGCCTTCGATGTTTTCGCGCAACGGGTTGAGTTTGAGTCGGATACCCAACTGTCGAATGGTCTGGGTGGGCTGGATGAACGTACGACCCACGTACGCGTTCTTCATAAGACCCTGGCCATACGGGATTCCGGATTCTTCGGCGTACCCCACTGCTGCAGGAGTCCCAGATTCTGGAGTAGCGATCACCAGATCGGCATCAACCGGGTATTCGCGGGCAAGCTCGCGCCCCATCTCGGTGCGTGCTGCGTGAACGGTTTTACCGTCCAACACGCTGTCGGGACGTGACAGGTACACGTGCTCAAACACGCAACGGGCGGGTGTTGGTTCTGCGAAACGGTGCGACCGTAAGCCTTCTTCGTCGATGACGATGAGCTCACCGGGTTCGACATCGCGTACAAACGACGCACCCACAATGTCCAGTGCCGCGGTTTCCGAAGCGACGACCCAACCGTGTTCAAGACGACCCAAGGACAGTGGCCGCACTCCCCACGGGTCGCGGGCCGCGTACAGCCGGTCTTCTTCCATGAACACCAGGCTGAACGCCCCGGTCAGTTGAGGAAAGAGTTCAAGAGCCGCGTCGGTGAGGTTCTCACCTTCAGTCGATGCGAGGAGTTCGGTTACCAGCGAGGTGTCGTTCGAGGAGTCGCGGAACTGGCGCGTGCGTTTTTCTTTGCGGGTTGCTTCGCGCACGGTTTCTTGGTGCATGTGGCGACGCTCGTCGGCCATGGCTTCCAGCTCGGCAAAGTTGGTGAGGTTTCCGTTGTGTGCCAGCGCCACGGTTCCAAACGGGGTTGGTCCCAGCGTTGGTTGCGCGTTCGCCCACGTGGATGAACCGGTTGTCGAGTAGCGGGTGTGCCCCACTGCCAGGTGCCCGGGCAGGGTTTCTAAGTCGCTTTCGCTGAATACCTGGGACACCAAACCCATGTCGCGGTACACCAGAATTTGCGATCCGTTGCTTGCCGCGATGCCGGCGGATTCTTGCCCGCGGTGTTGCAAGGCGTAGAGGCCAAAGTACACAAGTTTGGCGACTTCTTCACCGGGTGCGAACACTCCAAAGACGCCACATTCGTCTTGGGCTTTTTCGGACGGGTCTATCTGATCTGTGAGGAGTCCATCTGCGCGTGCCACGTGACTATTGTTCCACAGGTGGGGTGTCAGGTTTGGCGCCCGAGGTGTCAGAGACTCCGTCTGTCGTGCCGGCTTCGGTTTCAGGTGCGTTAGGGGCGTCCTGTTCGGCCGAGGTGCCCTTTGCTTCGGCGACCTTTTCGTACTTGGCATTCACGGTGTAGGTTTTTGCGTTCTTGACGGATGAGCGATCGATGATGAGGGCGACGAAAGCGCCTAAGAATCCGCCTACGATACCCAAGAACGCCATGAGGATTCCCAGCACTGCGGCCCGCGAGTATTCCTGCGTGAGCGAACTAGTGTCGACGGGCAAGAACGCCAGGATTCCGGCGATGATGAAACCGACGATGACCCCAAGCGCTACGAATACCGAGTAGCGGGGGCTACGGCGAACGGTGACGTCTACTGTGTCCTTCATTCACTTCCTCACTGAGATGACCACACAAGTCTACCTGGAGTGAAAAACTCACGAATCATCGGTGAGAACGCCCCGTTCCGCCTGGCCAATTACACCTTCATCACAACGGTTTTTGTTTGGGTGTACTCGTCTAGTGCTTCGATGGACTTTTCGCGTCCGTAACCGGACTTCTTGAACCCGCCGAAAGGCAGTTCCACTCCCCCACCGGCACCGTAGGTGTTCACAAAGACTTGGCCGGCCTCAATGTTGTTCACCATGTGGTGTGCGCGCGAAAGGTTCTGTGTCCACACGGCGCTCACTAGGCCGAACTCGGATCCGTTGGCGAGCGCCAGTGCTTCTTCGTCGCTGTCAAAGGACATGACCGCTACAACTGGACCGAAGACTTCTTCCTGCGCGATTTCACTTGCCGGGTCGACTCCGTCGACGATCGTGGGTGCGAAGAACGCGCCACCTTTCACATCGTCGCTGAGCCCTTCAGGCGCAGCCCCTCCACAGACCACGCTTCCACCTTCGAGCCGGTTGAGGAACCCGTTGACGCGTTCAAACTGTTGGGCAGAAATCAGTGGCCCCAAGTCCGGGTCTTCGGTTCCGCGCCCCACGGTCACGGTGCTCATGGTCTGGGCCATGGCGTCTACAACCTGGTCGTGTACGCCGCGGTGTACTAAGAGCCGTGATCCCGCTGAGCATGTCTGCCCCGCGTTCTGCACAATCGAGCGCACCAAGCTGGGAACTGCTGCGTCAATGTCAGCGTCCGCGAACACGATGTTGGCACTCTTCCCACCCAGTTCCAAAACAGTGGGAATGACGCGATCGGCCGCCGCATGTGCAATCAGCGACCCTGTCTGGGTGGAGCCAACAAACCCTAGGTGCGCAACACCGGGGTGGGCCGCCAAAGCCGCACCCGCCTCGGCCCCTAAACCTGTCACCGCATTAAAGGCACCCACCGGGAACCCCGCCTGAGCAACCAACTCAGCGAGCAACACGGTAGTACGCGGGGTCTCATCAGCAGGTTTAGCAACAGCACAGTTCCCGGTCGCCAAGCTGGTGGCAACCGCACGGCCCACCAGCTGCAACGGGTAGTTCCACGCGACGATGTGCCCGGTTACCCCGTAAGGTTCGCGTCGGGTGTACGCGTGCATTCCGTCACCCAGCGGAATCGTGTGACCGTAATAGGATTCGATCGCGCGGGCGTAGAACTCGAAATAGCGAGCGCACACGTCGACGTCCGCATACGCCTGTGTGAGCGGCTTACCGGTGTCTTCACTTTCGATGCGTGCCAGTTTTTCGCGGTTTTCCTGGATTAACCGCCCAACTGCGACAAGCAGTTTCGCGCGCTGTTCCGGCGAGCTGGTCTTCCATTCCTTCTGTGCCCGCGCGGCGGCTTCGACGGCCTGGTCAACCTCGTCCGCGGTACCGCGTCCGACTTCTCCTAGCTCCCGCCCCGTTGCGGGATCGATGTTGGCGTACGTATTGATTGAGGGGACGTGCCGACCAGCAATGAACGATGTTGTGTGATGGGTCATACTGCCCATTGTGGCACCCGCGTGTGGCGGGTGCTCGCGTGTTTCACAGTGTGTTTACGGCCATGTTACGGCCACAAGGGTAGGTATTCGCCGAGGTCGGAGCGGGTGCCCGTGGCACTCACCCGAGCTTGGTCCACGGCTTGGGACCAGGTCAGTGAACCAGTCACAAGTGCAAGCCAGGTGTCGGCGTCGGTTTCGACGACATTGGGTGGCGTGCCCCGTGTGTGGGTTGGGCCTGCGATGCACTGGGTGACGCCAAAGGGCGGGACGCGCACTTCGACAGTGTTGCCGGGCGCCCGCGTTGCGAGTTCCTCCAGGCTGTAGCGCACGGCCGTGGCGCGAGTGGTGCGGTCAGGGGTGTCGGTTGCTTGCCAGTCGTGTAAGGCTTGGCGTCCAGCTTCCACCTTGATGCGCCTACGGATACTCATGCGTGTCCTTGCAACACCGCGTAAAGATCGGCACCAGCGCTGATGCTTCCCACGGTTCTTGTGGTGCCGTCGGGGTTTGTCCCACCCGTGATTGCTGGCGTGACGTGCGGTAAGACCTTGAGCACGTCACGGGCGTCCAGTGCGCCAATGTGTGCCAGAAGTTCCAGTGCCACAAAGGTTGTCGCGCGGCCTGAACCGTCGAGTGCTTTGACTGCCACGCAGTAGCCTTCGCGGGTTCCCATGACCAGCACACCTTCGGCGCCGAACTTAGCGAACACGCCCAGCTGTTCAATCGCAACCGTGTTGGCTTTGCCCTGACCTTGTATCGCCCACGGATTGTCCAAAACGGCTTGCACCAACTTTTTACCCGGAAGGGTGCGGCCGGCGGTGACGTGGGAAACACCTCGGGCAAGGGCGGTCAGGGACACCGCGTGGACGGGAGCCCCGCACCCATCTATACCAGTGAAGGCGGGGGCTTCACCGCAGTATTCGGTGACCGTTTCGCGGACTCGCTGTTGGATGAAGGAGTCCGGGTCCAGGTACGCATCGGTTGGTTCGCCCGCGTGGACCTGTGCTGCCAAGAACGCGGCGTGTTTTCCAGAACAGTTGAAGAACACCGGCGACGGATTGTCCCCCACACGACGGCGATTGGTCGGATCGGCGGGGAGAACACTGGGGCACTGCAGGTCAGCAGCGCTGAGACCGGCCTCGCGAAGCATCCGCTCAACCACGTCGATGTGGCGCGATTCGGCCCGGTGGGAGGCGCTTGCCAACACAAGTTCAGGACCGTTGAGAGCAACACCTGTTTCCAACACTGCAATCGCTTGGAGCGGTTTGAGGCAACTGCGGGTGAGCACCGGGGCGGTGGGATCGCCCAAGCTCACAACTTCCGTCCCGTCTGGGTCCACGACCACGGCGACTCCCGCGTGACGTGACTCGACGAAGCCACTGCGTTCAACAATTGCGAGTTCGGCCGCGTGGTCCAGTGTCAGCGTCGCGCGTGCAGATGACGGTTGAGAATCGGAGTGTGTAGTCACGCTTCTACCCTAACGAACCAGCACCGCGGACCCGTTCTCACGTGTGGGGCCAGACGATAGGCTATGAGCGTGAAGGTTTTAGTTATTGGTTCTGGTGCCCGTGAACACGCTCTAGTGGCCGCTTTGTCGCGCGACCCCATGGTGCATACCGTGATCGCCGCCCCGGGGAACCCGGGAATCGACGTGATGTGCGAAACCCGCCCTGTTGACGCGACCGATCCCCAAGCGGTGACCACTCTTGCTCAGGAATGCGACGCGTCGCTCGTGGTCATTGGGCCAGAGGCCCCGCTGGTTGCTGGAGTGTCCGATGCTTTGCGGGACGCCGGAATCGCCGTGTTTGGCCCGTCTCAGGCAGCGGCTGCGTTAGAAGGCTCGAAAGCCTTCGCTAAAGAAGTCATGGACGCCGCCAAGGTGCCAACGGCAGCGTCGGTGGCGGCGACCTCGGCGCAGGAAGCCCGCGAAGCCCTCACCCGTTTTGGTGCCCCACACGTGGTGAAGGCCGACGGCTTGGCAGCCGGGAAGGGCGTCGTTGTCACCCGGGACTTCGACGAGGCCCTCAACCACGCGGTTGCGTGTTTGGAAGAGTCTGACCGTGTGGTGATCGAAGACTTTTTGGACGGTCCCGAGGTGTCGCTCTTCGTGGTCTGTGACGGCACCACGGCCGTGCCACTGGCTCCCGCGCAGGACTTCAAGCGGGCATTGGACGGCGACCAAGGTCCCAACACGGGTGGCATGGGCGCGTACTCGCCACTGCCGTGGGCGCCCGATCACCTGGTTGACGAGATTGTGGAGCAGGTGGCGCAGCCGGTTGTCGATGAGATGGCTCGGCGCGGGACTCCGTTCGTGGGATTGCTGTACTGCGGGTTGGCGCTGACCAAGAACGGCGTTGAGGTCGTTGAGTTCAATGTGCGGTTTGGAGATCCGGAGACACAGTCGGTGCTGTCGCGTTTAGAGACTCCCCTGGGCGCGCTTTTGCTTGCAGCAGCGCAGGGGCGGTTGAGTGAGTACTCGCATCTGGAGTGGAGTGGGGACGCTTCTGTCACCTTGGTTCTTGCTGCGGAGGGCTACCCCGCGTCGCCACGTAAGGGTGACCCGATTGCCGGTTTGGAAGAAGCCGGCGCTGTTGACGGCGTCATGGTTTTGCACGCTGGAACCGCGGTGAACGAGCAGGGCGAGGTAGTGACCAACGGTGGTCGTGTCCTGTCAGTCGTGGCTAACGCGCCTTCGTTGCAGGAGGCACGCGAATTGGCGTACCGCGCTGGTGACCTGATCACGTGGGAAGGCAAATCGTACCGCAATGACATTGCATCCGCTGCCGTGCAGGGTGCTATTCGGGTGCCAGTCGTGGCAGGTTCCAGCGAGGTTGAAAGCGTTGCTGAGAACACAGCGGAAGGTGCGCGCGCTCCCCGCAGCACGGTGGCGTGGTGGGCGTCGCAAGCACCGCAGGTTCCAGGGTGGACGCACGTGTATTCCGGCAAGGTGCGCGATCTGTACATTCCTGTTGAAGCTAAGGACATGGATGACGCCGACCGCTTGCTCATGGTTGCGTCTGACCGGATTTCTGCATACGACCACGTGATTCCCACGCCTATTCCGGATAAGGGAAAGGTGCTCACTGGCCTGACCGCGTGGTGGTTTGATCAGGTGTCTGATCTGGTTGGTAACCACGTGTTGACGGTTGATGTTCCGGCCGAGGTCGCCGGCCGTGGAATGATCGTCAAGCCCTTGCGTATGTTCCCGGTTGAGTGCGTGGCACGTGGCCACCTCACCGGGTCTGGGCTCAAGGACTACCACAAGACTGGGGCCGTGTGTGGCAACGAGTTGCCCGAAGGCTTGGGCGAGGCGTCTAAGTTAGAGCCCGCGATCTTTACCCCGGCGACTAAAGCCGAATTGGGTGACCACGATGAAAACATCACGTTCGACCAAACGGTTGAGCTGCTTGGCGACAGCGATGCGGAGGCGTTGAAGTCGCTGACGCTGGCCTTGTTTGAGCGTGCCCGGTCGATTGCGGCGGAGCGCGGAATTGTTTTGGCTGACACTAAGTTTGAGTTCGGTCGTGACTTCACGGGACAAATTGTGCTGGGTGACGAAGTTCTGACGCCTGACTCGTCACGTTTTTGGGATGCGGAAGGTTTCGTGGAAGGACAGTCGCAGCCCAGCTTTGACAAACAGTTCGTGCGGGACTGGCTGACCAGTGAAGAGTCCGGGTGGGATAAAGATTCTGGTGTGGCACCACCTCAGCTTCCTACCCAGGTAGTCGAGGCTACTCGTGCCCGTTATATCGAGGCGTTCGAGAGGCTGACGGGGCGAAAGTTCCCTGGGTAAGCCTGCAGAGCCCTGGGTAGTCCCAGGAGAAACCTGCCACAGGAGTCACTACGCAGGGGCACGAGTTAAGTACCTCTAGGGTTTACTCTTTGCTCTTGTCGTATGTGGCGTTTGCGATGAGGTCTTTTGCATCATCCTGCGAAAAGCCTTCTCCACGGAAGCTGATCAGCTCCATCGTAGAAACGTTTCCAGTTTCACGGTTACCGGCGGACATGAAAAGTCCGTTCCAGTAGTCACCGTCGGCATCTTTAACTTCGAAATAGGCAACCTGAGCCTCATCCGCACCTTTGACGTCTACCTTGTCCACCCCTTTTGGACTAATATCGGCGGAATTTCCTAGCACATTGCCGTACAGCACAGCCTGATTTGTAGCGTCTACATGTGGACTCTCGCCTGTATTCTTGGTGAGACGGAGCTGGGTGGTCATCCCTGTTTCACTATCACGTGCACCCACAACCCAAGGGTCCTTGATGCTTTCAGGATCGCTAGTTTTGTCGAATTTCACCCAGTCTTTTGGCACCGTAACGGTGAGTGGCCCCGAGCTCACCTCTAAGACGTCTGTTTTGTCTTGCGGGTTATCAACAGCGCCGGGGTCTTCACTCGAACATCCGGCGACACTCAAGGACATCAGAGTGGCAACCAAAACGGAAGCAACCAGCGTAGTAAACGTCTTCATCTTCTTCACGGTCGTACCTCTTTAGCCGACTTACTGACATGTAGTCCCAGTGCCAAAACAAAACATCTTCGCGCCAAGGCTAACACTGTCACGTGGTGATTGAGCATCGCCCACTTTTGCTCATACAAACCGTTGCAGGCACTGGTTCACGTAACCAGTACCTGTAGTAGTTTTCCTTCATTTGCCGGATAGCGTCCTGTTGCTCGCGGGGATCTGCGCTGTTGATTTTGGGTTCAAATTGATTGATCACACGGCCTCCGTTTGCGAAGACTTGCGCCCGAACTTCACGGGGCACCCAGCGGGTGTCTTCAGCCCAACCATCGACAATTATTTCGCCTGACTTCAACCGCGCAACTACGCGTGTGTTCAGAGGTGCGAAATCGCCCTTAATCCGCGCGTGGTTGGTGACGCTGATATCGACGGCAACGATGTGTCCGTCTTCTTTCCACGCTTTCTTGTCCCACAGGTTGCGAATTCGGTGACCAAAGAATCTCCACCCAAAGTAGATTGCGGCCACGGCGGGCAGTGCAACTTTCCACCAGTCGAGTATGGAGTCCATGTCTTCTCCTGTTCATTCGTCTGCTGATTCTCACGCGCTTTGGGCAATTCTTGGGCCCCTGTACCCAAGACATTTACGTTAGCGACCACTACCATTAAAAACGGTTTCCCTCGCTATCCCCACGTACACCACAGGTGAAAACACGATGCAGACTGCCACAACGGCGCGCAAGCGTCAAGACATAAGCGAAAACGGTTTCGGAACAGTTGAATTCATTGGTATTACTGTCGTCGTAGCTATCATTATCGCCGGCATATTCGCTTTCCCATGGGCAAAAGAACTCGTTCCTGGAACACGGGCATCCGTTTGTAAAGTGACAACCGGGAATAGCGCTCACCACGCTGACGGCACGTGCGTAAAGGACAACAAGACATTTGTCCAGGCCAGCGACGCCCAACCACTGCCCGATGATCAGCCTAAACCTGATGCAGCAGGTACAAAAGATCGTCAGGAAATCATCAAGCGCGCCAATTCGTGGGTAGAACGCGGTGTTCCATACTCGATGGAGGCCTACACAAACGGCCCCGACGGAAAACCGTACCGTACAGATTGCTCAGGTTTCGTCTCAATGGCATGGGGGCTGGATAACAGCTACAGCACGGTGACACTCCCGCAGGTAGCACACCCGATTCCTAAAGATGAGCTTCAGCCAGGCGACATTCTGCTCAAGGGCGGCCCGGGCACTGAGGGCGCCAACGGTCACGTGGTCATCTTTAACGGGTGGGCGGACGAGTCGCACACTTCTTACTACGTCCTTGAACAGGCCGGAGGAACCGGCGCAATCGCACGAACTGTCCCATACCCTTACGCCGGCGACAACTCATACCACCCATATCGCAAGAACGGGTTGTAACCCCGCACCAAAGACTTACCCCCCCCAGTAAGTAAACATCAACCCTCGAGTACTCAAGGATCCCCACCATGAGATCGCTACTTTTGCGCACCAAAAAACTGGCCCAAAAGGGCCAAGGAAGCATTGAATACATAGGCATCGCAGTCATTGCAGCCATTGTTATAGCCGGCATTATTTCTACGCCGATTAAGGGCCTCATTTCAGACGGGATGGCCAAGGTAATTTGCCAGGTCACCCATGGAGCCGACCATTACTCTGCGGAAAGCGCCTCACCTACTCCCCCGCTTGTAGCTACAGTGTCAGCACCTGGCTCAGCCACTGTTCTTGCGGGAGAATGCCCATTGGTGTCAGGCAAAACTGACGGCAAATCCAAACCGGAAGCCAAGAGTGCAAAGGGCAAGAGCTCGGACTCCAAAAAATCTGACAAGAGTTCAGGAAAGAAATCCGGCAACAGCTCGGGCAAGGGCAAGGACTCCGGCAAGAAGAGCGGGTCCAAGGGCGACTCGAAGAAGGACAGCAAAGACAGCTCCAAGTCAGGCAAAAAGAAAGGCCCGGTCAAGGGTGAGCCCGTTGACGTGAGTCCGCAAGGCTTTGAGGGCCCTTTTGTGAAAGGAGAGGACGGAACCATCTATGACAAGGATGGAAATAAGGTTCCGAACTCAAAACCAAACGACAGGCCAAGTTATGGATCTGGCCAAGTTGAAACCGTCTGGAAGCAGTCACGTGACCAGCAATTGGAAGACATCAAGGACGGGAAGCTAAAAAAGGACCACAACGGGTTTGTCCCCAAGAAACTCGAGAAAGACGAAATCTACGTCCTCGACCTTCAAGGAAATTGGAGGTCGGTGAAATGGAAACCGGGAGAAAGCCGTCAGGGCAAATGGGACATGGGGCATCTCCCAGGCGAAGAATACCGTAAGACGCACCGTGACTACTTGTCGGGCAAAATCAGTCGCGAAGAGTTTTTGGAGATCTACCGCGATCCGAACAACTATAAAGTCGAAGACGACAAACGAAACCGCTCCGGTAGAGACGAAGACAAATCCGACCAATAGCCATGAGCAGTAAAGGTGGGAGGGTGCGCACATGCAGTGCGCACCCTCCCACATTTTTAAACGTGTATTCGCTTACAGCGCTCAGTAGCCTTTGGCCTTCACGAATTCGTCAAGCACTTTAAAATCATCCGGCTGGTCGTCAACGATCATCCGCAACCACTGTGCGAGCGTCTCTTCTTGGTCACCCTTATCTGACGGCAGTTCTAGGTCTAGCGTTTCTGCACCAAACAACGCCTCATACACTGGGCGACGCTTTTCATCATCGTCCACACGGATTTCGACCGCCAGTCGCAAAGGCAAGTACCCTAGTCGCGCACGAAAGTTCACATCCGCGCCACCGTCGACCAGGCGCTTGACCAGATCACCGTCGCCTTCTCCAAGGTGGCGGTGCCGTCCCAAAAGAACCGTCAAGGTGTTTTGGTCCTCGTCTTCTGCACCCGCATCAGCACCTTTATCAAGGGTGTAATTGCAAATGCTTGCACGTGCCTCAGGATCACGATTTGTCAGGGCCGCCATGAGCATGTCGGTGGCATCTTGTTCCTCAGCGTTAAAGACTTCACGGAACTCGTCAAAGGTTCCTTTTTTTGCAACATACAACGGGCTCGCCATTATGACTCCTTAGGGATATAGGGGGTATGCATTCTCAACTATAGGGGGCGCCCGCGCTCACTGCTGCCACCGAGTACCGCCGGTTGATAGACTTCACATGAACTGTGGCGGGTCTTCCGCCTCCCACCTGCATCCAAGGAGCACCATGGGACGTGTAGTCGTCGAGGTCATGCCAAAGCCTGAAATTCTTGACCCACAGGGCAAAGCAATTTCGCAGAACCTGGAACGTTCAGGCGTGAGCGGTTTCGAGGTTCGTCAGGGAAAGCGCTTCGAACTCACTATCCATGAAGAAATCACCCCACAGGTGTTGGAGCAGGTCAAGCAGGTCGCTCAGGACCTGCTTTCCAACCCAGTTATCGAAGACGTGGTGGGCGTTTACGAAGTCACCGGTGATGCCCAGTGACCACCGATCAGCTCATTGGCGCGCCGGTCTCAACGACCTCGGCACCTGAAGCCCAGGGCCTCCGCGTGGGCGTTGTGACTTTCCCTGGCTCGCTAGATGACCGTGACGCTGCGCGCGCTGTGGCGCTTTCCGGTCCCGAGGTCGTCCCGCTTTGGCACGCTGACACCGCTTTGGCAGCGGTCGACGCGGTTGTTTTGCCCGGCGGGTTTTCTTATGGCGACTATCTGCGTTGCGGGGCAATCGCTGCACGTTCGCCCATCATGGAAGCGATCGTCGACGCGGCTAAAGACGGCCTGCCGGTTCTGGGTATTTGCAACGGGTTCCAGATCTTGTGCGAATCGGGCTTGCTCCCCGGTGCGCTGGTGCGTAATGACCACCAGCAGTTCATTTGCCGTGACCAGAAACTGCGGGTAGAAAACGCGAACACTGCGTGGACCAGTTCATTTGAGCAGGGCCAGGTCATCACTGTTCCACTCAAGAACGGTGAGGGAAGCTACCAGGCTGACCAGCGCACGCTTGACGAACTTGAAGCTGAAGGCCGGGTTGTGTTCCGCTACGAGGGCTTCAACCCCAACGGTTCCCAACGCGACATCGCCGGTATCACGAACGCTCAAGGTAGTGTCGTTGGCCTCATGCCGCACCCCGAACACGCTGTCGAAGCTGGGTTCGGTTCGGCCGTTGGACGCGACATGGGCGCAGGTGTTGACGGACAGGGGTTCTTCACCTCGGTCATTGCACACCTGACCCGGGCGTAAACCCGCGCACCTAACCCGGACCTCGAACGACACACTTCACCCGAGCGTCAACCAGGAAGGACACCATGAAAGAAAGTCCAGCACTCACAGACCTTGTTGTCTCAGGCGTGTTCATCTCAACGGAAGCTCAGTGGGTTTTTGAACGCACCACCGCCAACTCCGTTTACGACTGGAATGTGGACTTTTCAGACGCTCCTCTCATCGAGCTGTCCGGTGAGCATGGGTTTACCGGTCGCCCCCACATGATTGGGTCCACCGACTCCAACTACGGCTCCTTCCGTTGGGGTTGGTCGCCAGATAACGACTGGAAAGAACCCGCGATCGCACTTTCTCGCAAAGTGCGCGAATACGGGGCTGAACACCAGATCCCAGAACTCACCGACCCCGAATTCGACACGCACGACGACCAAGCCCTGCGCATGATCATCGCCGCAAAGGTCATTACCGGCCACCTGTTCCACGTCCCGCTTCCTGTGGGACCAGCGACCGCGTGGCTCATTGTAGATGCCCCGCAGCTGCAGTTGGGTGAGCCTGAAATCCGGCCGGTTGTCAAGGCTTTGGCCGCGGGCTTGTCTGTCACCGATATCCCCAACCACCGCACGGCTATCGAAGAGTACGGACGCCTGCGTGGCTTCCACGTCATTGAGCACGGCGAAGGCTTGCGTATGCTGTTGAAAGACGGTTCAGCTGACCTCACGTTCGACTCTCTCAACCGTCTTACCAATTGCCAAGTGACCCAGCCGCTCAGTGATGAGGCCGCGGAGCAACTCAGCACCGCCGGTGTTGCTGAACCCCAGTTGGTCCGTGTTGAGGTTGAGGACGCACCTCCGGTTGAGGAGTCGCAGGCCCCCACCGCCGAGGTGGTTCCCCAGCCAGAGCCGAGTGTCACCTCGGGCGCGGAAGACTCCGCAGACCAGGTACTCCCACAGACAGCTGCCGTGGAAGACGAACCCGTCGGGGACGTCCCCGTCCCGGAGCCTGCCGCTCCGGCAGAGCCCGAGGTCGTCGAAGAGCCGGCTGCCACTCAGGCAGAGCCCGAGGTCGTCGAAGAACCGGCCACCACTCAGGCAGAGCCCGAACCTGTCACTCAGCGCGAGGCCGAGCCCGCAGAAGAACCTGCGGTTCAAGAAGAGCCTGCGCCTGAGCCAGAGAAGCCGAAGAAGAAAAAGAAGGGCTTCTTTGGCCGGCTGTTTGGTCGCTAAAGTCGCGTGATGAGGGGCCGGGGATGCCACTGTGGTGGGCATGCCCGGCCCTCTTAATAGCGTTTGCTTTTATTGAGGGTTGTTACCTTGTCCGCCCTTGTTGAAGCTCGGGGGTTGGGTGTTGGTGCCGTTCACGTGTGGCTGATTCATCTGTGGCTGTGCGGGGTTTGACGGGTGAACCTGTGGCTGATTCGCCTGGTGCTGGGGAGCACTGCCGTGCTGTTGCACCTGCGGTGGGTGAACGTGCTGTTGTTGTGGAGAGTTAGCATTGCGCTTCTTGTTGGACGTCACAATCACCACAATGGCAACGACGATAATGACTGCTAGCCCAAAAACAATCCCGAGTGCCAGGATCAGGAATATAGGGAACGACATACTCACGGTGGACTCCTACATAAATTCCTACTGCGTGATCGAGGTGACTTGACCGGTCTGTGCGCATGAGTCACAGAACGGGCTCGTATCAAGTTTCGTACACTTTTCGCACCGATGGAACTGTTTGCGACAACTTTGATTTGCGCAGTTAAGGAAAATGGGCTCGTTCGGCCGTTAGTCCTACAGTCCTACCCCAGCTTTTCGACGAACCACACTCGGCTCGTGTCGTGTGGCAAGAATTTCACCGGGTGAATCTGGCCTTCTGCGAATTCGTTTTGGTTCCACGCCGTGAAGTTGCGTTCAAGGATTGTGGCCATGCCTTGAGGGGCAGTCAGGAGTTGTTGGCGTAACTGTGGGTCCGGTTTGGCTACTTGGCGGCTACAGTATCCAATCCCGCTTCTACACAGTCATCGCAGTACGGGTGCTCATTGCGTTCCGTGCAGTCTTCGCACCGCAAGAATTGTTTACGGCAACTCAAGTTTGCACAGTTAACAAAGATGGGCGTGTGGGTGCCACATGCAACGCATGTGCCCAGCGATTCTGCACCGTCACCAAACTCCATGTGCATGCGCTTGTCGAACACGTACAGCGAACCATCCCACAAGCCGGAGTTGCCGTAGGTCTCACCGTAGCGCACGATACCGCCGTCGAGCTGGTACACCTCTTCAAAGCCGCGGTTTTTCATGAGCACGCTGAGTACTTCGCAACGGATTCCGCCGGTGCAGTACGTGACGACTGGCTTATTCTTGAGGTCGTCGTATTTGCCGGATTCGATTTCGGCAATGAAGTCACGCGTGGTTTCTGTGTCTGGCACAATCGCGTTCTTGAACTTCCCGATCTGTGCTTCCATCGCGTTACGCCCGTCGAAGAACACCACGTCGTCTCCGCGTTCTTCGACAAGTTTGTGGAGCTCGCCAGGCTTGAGGTGTACTCCCCCACCCTCGACACCTTTGTCTGTGACCTTGATTTCTTCGGGACGGGTGAACGTCACCAGTTCTGGGCGCACTTTCACTGACAGGCGCGGGAAGTCGTCACCCTGGCCGTTCGACCACTTGATGTCGGCCTTTTTAAATGGCGCGTAGCTTTTGGTGGTCCGCACGTACCGCTTCACATCGTCGATGTCTCCGCCCAGAGTCGCATTGATGCCGTCTGGTGAAATGATCACGCGACCCTTGAGGTTGCAGTTTTCAGCCAAGGCAAGTTGCCACAGTTTGACCGCTTCGGGGTCGGCTAGCGGAGTAAAAACATAAAATAGAACAATCTTCGTGACGGACATGCCACCAATTTTATCGCCTGTGGGTGAAACGATGCGCACAGAATCTTTGGGCCCTATTTTGAACCCATGGACCCCATCGCAAGGCCTGCGTGCAAAGTAGAGTGACGATATCCCCTTGAGAATCTGAATGAGTCCCCACCCCTGGAGTTGTAGTTGCCATGAGACTAAAAACCCTGCGCCAACGCGGTCAAGGAACAATCGAGTACATTGGCATCGCAGTAGTAGCCGCGATCGTCATCGCCGGGCTTATCGCAACACCCCTGGCGCCTAAGATGGCGGAGACCATTGACAAAGCCATCTGCACAGTCTTTAGCGCTACACCGTGGAACGAAGCAACATGTGGTGAAGCCCCTGAAGACAAAGTCGTGTGTGAAGTATCAACACACGAATATGGTCGCGTTGCCGACGTCAGCGTCGACGCCAAGGTTGGCAAGGGCGGTGCACGAAAGGGGGCATCTGTTGAACTTGTCGAAACTAACGACGGCTGGGAAGTCGTGGTCAGTTCGGATTACGGAGCCAGCGGAGGAAGAGGACTCGGTAAGGACAAAGGTAAAGACAAGGGCGGAGACAGTTCAGACAATGGTGACGACAAAGACGGTGGCGTCGAAATTAAGCCTGAGGTTAATGCCGAAGGTGAGATAAACGTTGACTACTCCTACAGCAAGGTTTACAAGTTTGATAAGGATGACGAAGCAGGCGCTCGGGAAGCTTTCGAAAGAGCCAAGAAGAACGTTGACCACGGAGACGCTCTCAACCCGTTCAAACCCACAAAGCCTTTTGAAAGCCTCGAGAACCCATCTCAAGATATACACAAAGTTCGCGTCGAGGGCCAAATAAATGCAAACTTAGATTTCGGCGTCACGATGGACGGTGGCGAATCCCCAACTGACGGCGGTGAAGCTTCATCAACTGATGGCGGTGAAGCTTCGAGTGGCTCAGACGCAGAATCTGATGAAAATAGCAAGAAGATTCTGGAAGAGCTCGACGCGGGGCTAAACGGTAACGCGACCTTAGGGGCAGAGGGCGCAGTCGCAACAAACCATGACGACGGCACTAAAACAGTTTATGTTCAAGTTGACGGGGGCCTCGAAGGTAACGCGAACCAGGATTTTCTAGGCACTGCGGGAGCCAACGCAAACGGAGCTACGCTACTTGCAGTTACATATGACGAAGAAACAAACGACATTGTCAACGTGACATCGCGAACGGCTTACAACGCCGATGCTGGTGTGAATGGCGCGGAGGATATCGTAAACCAGTCAGTTGTCACCGCGTCAATTGACACCGACACCCCTGAAAAGCGCAAGCAAGCGCTGGAAGCCATCAAAAACCTCGATAACCCAATGAACCGCTATCACAACGGTGGCAAGGACGAAAACCCAAGCAAATACACCATGTCTGACCTTTTCTATGACCATGGAGAACTCACTAAGCAGGAACGCCGAATAACATCTGAAGAAGCCGAACAGGAAATGGATTGGTTCCGCGAAGGTACAAACTTCCTCACAAATACCTTCGCTAAGCAAGAAGTGTTCGGTCAATCTGAATCCACAACAGACGCGTCGACTACTGGCTTCCAGGTCATGGATGACAATGGTAACTGGGTAGACATGCCTGAATGCATCGCTGGTGGGTAACATGTCAATGGATTGTCAGACTTTCACCGCACTTAGGAAAGAGAACAAATGAAGACTCAGGTGTTCAAGCTTATAGCTCTATCCACCATCGTCGCCCTACTCAGCTCATGCGGAATAGGTAATGCGGGTGTGACAGATGAACCCGACTCCAATGAACAGCGGATATCTGAGGGACGAATTTCAGTTGTCGTCCCCAAACAATGGTCCAAGAATCCCGATTTCAAACCTACACTCACTGGGTTCACCGGATCATGGGCCAACTCGCTCGAAGAACCAACCGACCTTGTTCGTATGAGCTCCGATCATGGAAAAGGCCCAACAGCTGAAGCAACAATGGGATACTTCGAAACTAATGCGCAGTTTCGGTCGACTTATGGACGCGAGTTCAAACTAGGGGAATCCAAAGACCTCGATATCGAGAATGCTTCCCAAGCAAAACTGACCACTTGGACAACAAACGAGAAGACAGGTCGCACTGTACAAGGTGCGTGGGTGTTCGTTTCTACCGAGAAAGATAACGCGGTGGCCGGGGTTGAAATCATGGCACTCACCTTGTCAAATGATGAGATCAACGCCATCATCGATTCAATCGAGTTCGACCCGAGTAAGTAAAGATGCTGTCCTTTGCCAAATCCTTTCTCGGCGGACTCCTCGCCTTCATCGTTTCCAACCTCGCCTTGATGATTGTTTTCAAGCTAGTTGAAAGCTGGTGGTTTGCGGTTCCTCCGGTGCTATCCGGAGCGGTCGCTGCGTTTGTGGCATTCTGGACTGACCTGGAATCACGCACCAGCACCTGGCTTGCTGTGGCTTTGCCCTCCGCGCTCATGGCCTGTTTTACAATCATCATGGGCGTTGTGAATGGGATAGAGTACCCGCTATGGCAGATGGCTTACATGGTCGTTGCCAACGCTTTAACTGCCGCCATAGCTGGTGGGCTTGTCTTTTTGGTAGTTCATTTGATTTACGGCGGGTCGGAGCATATAGAGGAACCTGTCTGAACCGGACCAGACACCGTTACAGTGAAGCCATGGACTCATACTTCATGCGCACCGGCGCGCACCAGTACACGGCCACCCAGCTCACATCGGGCGCGTGGAATGTCGAAGAACAACACATCTCCCCCACCCTGGGTCTGGCCACCCACATCATCGAATCCGACCGCGACGCCAGGCGCGATGACGACCTGGTGATCGGCAGCCTCAAGTTCGACATCTTGGGCGTCGTGCCCATTGGCCCATACGACTTCGACGTCCGAGTGATCCGCCCGGGACGCACAATCGAACTCGTCGAAGCCACCCTCAACCACGGCGAGCGCACCATCGTGATCGCCCGCGCCTGGCTCATGAAACCAGGCGACTCCTCCTCCGTGGCCGGGACAGCACTCAGCCATCTACCACCTCGGGAGCACATGGAACCATACTCCCCACAAATCGACTGGCAGGGCGACTACCTCAAAACCTTCGAAGGTTTCCGCACCCAACAAGAACCAGGCCGGGCACAGGTGTGGCAGCGCACCCACACCGACCTCGTCGACGAACCCTACAGTGCCCTCGCCCGCTCAGCCGGGATGCTCGACGTCGCCAACGGCCTGTCCGTACGCGAAGACCCAACCCAGGTCGCTTTCCCCAACGTGGACCTGGACATCCACTACTTCCGCGTCCCAGATTTCAGCCACCAGCCCGGTCAGCCGTCGGACTGGCAAGGCTACGACGTGACCGTGAGCTTTGGCGACGGAGGGCTGGGCCTCACCCACACGTGGGTCCACGACCAACACGGCCCGTTCGCCGCCGTTACGCAGTGCCTAACCGTCCGGCCGTAATCCCCTTACACAACCACACTCGCAAGGTGCCGTTACACAACCACGCCCGCAACCACCTCGGCCGTGGTCACTCAAAGCGCCCCTCACCTCCTGCAACAGGTAGACTTCGCAGTAAGACGTATGGACGTGCCATCAGAAAGGGATCCCTATGGCAAGCGCTGCCGACAAGCGTGTGAAAGAAACAGTTGAATACGCCGCTGCACACCCCGAGGTCGAGCAACCATACGCGGAACTTGGACTGAAAGAAAACGAGTACGAAGAGATCAAGAAGATCCTGGGCCGCCGCCCTACTAGCGCGGAGCTGGCCATGTACTCGGTCATGTGGTCAGAGCACTGCTCGTACAAGTCGTCGAAGGTACACCTGCGCAAGTTCGGCGAGCAGGTCACTGACGAAATGAAGAAGAACCTGCTCGTGGGCATGGGTGAAAACGCCGGTGTCGTGGACATCGGTGAAGGCTGGGCCGTGACGTTCAAGGTCGAATCCCACAACCACCCGTCCTACGTGGAGCCATACCAGGGTGCCGCCACCGGCGTGGGCGGTATCGTGCGCGACATCATATCGATGGGCGCCCGCCCGGTTGCCGTCATGGACCAGCTGCGCTTTGGCCAGATCGACCACCCGGACACGGCACGCATGGTCCACGGCGTAGTCAGCGGAATCGGCGGTTACGGCAACTGCTTAGGTCTGCCCAATGTTGGTGGCGAAACCATCTTTGACCCGGTCTATCAGGGCAACCCACTGGTCAACGCGCTTGCCGTGGGTGTCATGAAGCACGAGGACATTCGCCTGGCCAACGCTTCCGGTACAGGTAACAAGGTCGTGCTGTTTGGTGCCCGTACGGGTGGCGACGGAATCGGTGGTGCTTCAATCCTGGCGTCTGAGTCCTTTGACGACACCAAGCCGTCCAAGCGGCCCGCCGTTCAAGTGGGTGACCCGTTTGCCGAAAAGGTCCTCATCGAATGCTGTCTGGAACTGTTCCAGGCCCAGGTTGTCGAAGGCATTCAGGACCTTGGCGCGGCCGGTATTTCGTGTGCCACCTCGGAGCTTGCGTCTAACGGTGACGGTGGAATGCACATTGCCCTGGACGACGTTCTGTTGCGCGACCCCACGCTCACCCCTGAAGAAATCCTCATGAGCGAATCGCAGGAACGCATGATGGCGGTTGTCACGCCAGAAAACCTGCAGCGCTTCGAAGAAATCGCGCAGAAGTGGGAAGTCGAGTATTCGATCCTGGGCGAGGTCACGGACACCGGTCGCCTGGTCATCGAATGGCACGGCGACGTGATTGTGGATGTGCCACCGCGCTCTGTCGCTCACGACGGGCCGGTGTATGAGCGTCCGTATGAGGAGCCTTCATGGACCGCCGAGGTGCGCGCGGATTCCGTACGTTCCGCCGGCTTGTCGTACCCAACGGGTGGCTCCGAACTGGGCAACACGGTCATCGAGATGGCCAAGTCGCCTAACCTGTCCAGCCGCGATTGGATCACCAAGCAGTACGACAAGTACGTGCAGGGGAACACGGCCATGGCCTTCCCCGACGACGCTGGCGTGATTCGCGTGAATGAAGAAACCGGCTTGGGCATTGCCCTGGCAACGGACGCCAACGGCCGGTACTGCTTCCTTGACCCCGCCCGAGGTGCCGCCCTGGCTCTCGCGGAAGCGCACCGTAACGTGGCGACGGCAGGTGCCCAGCCTCTGGCCGTGACTGACTGTTTGAACTTCGGATCACCTGAGGACCCTGAGATCATGTGGCAGTTCGTACAGGCCGTGGACGGGCTTGCGGCCGCGTGTAAAGACCTGGGTATCCCGGTGACCGGCGGTAACGTCAGCTTGTACAACCAGACTGGCGCGGTAGCGATTCACCCAACGCCCGTTGTGGGTGTTTTGGGTGTGTTCGACGACGTTTCACGACGCACCCCGTCTGGTTTCCGCGAAGCTGGCCAGACCATCTACTTGCTGGGTACTACGTATGACGAACTTGACGGTTCCGCGTGGGCCGATGTCATGCACAACCACTTGGGTGGTGTCCCACCGGAGTACCGCCCAGAGCAAGAGAAGGAACTGGCTCAGATCCTCATCAACGCCTCACGCGACGGCATGATCGACACCGCTCACGACCTTTCGGAAGGTGGCCTGTCACAGGCGCTTGTCGAAGCATGTGTGCGCTTTGGCATGGGGGCTCGCGTGTGGCTTGACGAAGTGTGTGAACGCGACGGAATCGACCTGTTCACCGCGCTCTTCTCGGAGTCGACCGCACGCGCTATCGTAGCGGTTCCACGCTCCGAAGAGGTCCGTTTCAAGGACATGTGCACCGCACGCGGTTTCGCGTTCGCACGTATCGGGATGACCGACGCAGGCCCGTCCGACTCAGCTTCGCTGGAGCTAGTTGACCACTTCTCCTTGCCGCTGGATGAACTGGCCAGTGCGCACGGCGGGACTCTGCCACTCCTCTTCGACTAGAACAGAGTGAGCTAGCCACCGGGCTAGCTCACTTACCGTCACTACCATCCAATTCTGTCAGATATCGAAAATCCACGATCGCTGTCTGTGGTGGGCATTCCCACTGTCATATGGCGCCCAACCAGAACCACGCCGGTGAAAACCACGACGGTGAGAACGAGCGCTAGCACGGGACTCACAATCATACCGGCTGACGATCGAGTTACTACGGCCACCAGAGCTCCCGCGAACCCTGCCAGACCAGACAGCACTGGTTCGACAATCGAGGCTACGAGTGCCACTGCGAACATCCACGGAGCATAGGACGCCGCAACGACCCACGCGCTCATCATCAAGAAGAAGGGCAGGACTAAGGACATGACTCCAGCAACGGGTAAGAGCATCATAAGCAGTGTGGAGTTAGTGTCAAGCGAATCATCAGTAAGAACAAAAGGAACTAACAACGAAACGGCCTGCGCAACAACAGCCAGAACTATAGATACGACTTGTCGCACTGGTTTGCCCCAGGCCAGAACGATGAGCGCCGCGACTCCAGGAATGAGCGATACTAGGGTGGCCACGACATTCACTGGCACGGAGACTTCAAACGCGTTCTGACGTGGAACAACACCTACAACCGCAAGCGTCGACGCTACCGACTTCACCACGAAACTTGCGACAAATAGTAGGTACGGGACCACGGACGGCTCACGCTTTCGCATCACTTCGCCCCCGTGTCCTGCGCTAAGCCCAGCGTGTCTAGCACCCACGCATACTCGAAGGCCCGGTCTTTCCACGTGCTGTACCGGCCAGATGCGCCACCGTGACCGGCCACCATTTCAGTCTTCATGATGACGTCGGCCCCCACTTCACGCAGGCGCGCAACCCATTTAGCCGGTTCGACATAGAGCACACGCGTGTCGTTCAAGCTGGTGATGGCCAGGATCTTGGGGTACGGGTGCTCCCCCACGTTTTCGTATGGCGCGTATGACTTCATGTACGCGTACACCTCGGGGTCGTGCAGTGGGTCGCCCCATTCTTCCCACTCGACCACCGTCAGCGGCAGTTCCGGCATCAGAACCGAGGTGAGCGGATCTACGAACGGCACCAGCGCACAAATCCCGGCGTACTGTTCCGGGGCATCGTTCGCAATGACTCCCATGAGCAGTCCTCCGGCAGAGCCACCCAACGCCACGGTTGTTTCCGGTGCGCTCACACCTGTTGCGTGCAGGTGCTTGGTTGCCGCGATGAAGTCGCTAAACGTGTTTTTCTTGGTAAGCATTTTGCCGTTGTCGTACCAGTGGCGGCCCATTTCGCCGCCACCGCGCACGTGGGCAACTGCCCACACAACCCCGCGTTCCATCACGCTGAGGCGGCTGACAAAGAAGTTCGGGTCAGCTGAAACTTCGTAGCTTCCGTATCCGTAGATCACCATGGGGGCCGAGGTCGTCCCCACCCCGTCCGTCCCCGGGGCCCACCCTGTGGGCACCTTCATTGCGTTCCACGCGAGAGATACCGGGATCTTTTCGCCGTCTTCGGCCGTTGCCCACACGAGTGCCTGGCGGTACTCGCTGAAGTCGATACCGCCCAGCACTTCCTGTTGCTTCAGAACGGTTTTCTCACCTGTTCGGGTGTCTAACTGGAACAGGGTGGGTGGGGTGATGAACGATTCGTAGCACAAGCGCAAGGTCGGTTGCGCGAATTCGGGGTTGGCCGCGGTTTCCATGGTCCCAATGGGTTCGTCCGCTTCGACTTCTTTCAGCGGACCTACGCCTGGGATGGGTCCCTGCCTGGCGTCTGCGACCTCGGCGATTTCCATGACCCCCACCCGCGCGAACCCGCCGGACCTGTACGTCACCGCCAGGAAGTCTTCAAACGCCTCCACGTGTTCGACCCGCATGCCGTCCGTGGGTGGGATGAGGAGTTCCGAGGCGGCGAGCACCGTTTGCGTGTCCGAGGCGCCCAGGTCCACAGGCACCACGATGGCTTCCGAGTCCGGAGTGTTGCGGTCGTGCACAATGACGAACCGGTCCTTGCCTGCGATCACCGCGTGGTCGACCGCGTAGGACACGCCGTCTTCGCGGTCCCACACGGAGCGTGGCTGGGCCTGCAGGTTGGACACGGGGATCACCCACGCGCTAGACGTGAGTTTCGAACCGGCAACGATCATCAAGTATTCGTGCGAGCGGGTGAAACCTGCGCCTACAAAGAAGCGTTCGTCGGGTTCGTGGAAGATTTTCTGCGGTTCGGCCTCAGCGCCGATCTCGTAGCGCCACACGGTGTCGGGTCGCCACGCTTCGTCGACCGTGGTGTAGAAGATGTAGTTTCCGGTGGGGTCAATGAACGCGCCGGCAAACGTGTTCTCGATCGTGTCGTCCAGGTCTTCACCGGTGTGTACGTCGCGGACTTTCACGGTGTAGCGTTCGTCTCCGGTGTAGTCGGCCGACCACACCAGCAGCTTCCCCGCTTCGTCCAGGCTGAACGCGCCCAGGGAGAAGAATTCGTGACCGTCGGCCTCAGCGTTGAGGTCCAGAATGACTTCTTCGTTTTCGCCCGGTTCGTCATCAACCCGAGGTGGTACCCACGCGTCCGGGTGGTCCAGAGGCAGGGCGGGCACCCGGCTCATGACTGGGTAGTCTTTGCCTTCAAATGTGCGGGTGAGCATCCAGAAGTTGCCCCGGCGCACGGGCACCGACATGTCGGATTCTTTGGTGCGCGTTTTGATTTCGTTAAAGATGTCGTCGCGCAGGCCATCCAGGTGCGCGGTACGTGCTTGGGTGTACGCGTTTTCGGCTTCGATGTGGGCGATGACGTCTGGGTTGTCTTTGTCGCGCATCCATTCGTACGAGTCGACGAACGTGTCGCCGTGGTGGGTGCGTTCAAAGGGGACTTTTTTCGCTACGGGCGGTGTCATTTCCGAGGTCATGGAACCAGACTACCCGCGTCACCGCCTCTGTGAAGTGAAACATGGTTTTAGCGTTGACTGGTTTTATCGGTGTCCGGGTTTGAGCGCCACCCACAGACCCTCAACCGTGGTACACACGGTGTCTTCCCATACGAGTTCGCCTCGCACGTAGATTTTGCGACCGTCCACTTTTTCGATCCATCCGCGCATGGTGAGATCCACATCGACAGGTGTTGGGGCACGGAACCCGGTTTTGATGTAGGCGGTACGTGAATAGGGCTGGTCACTGGCCATAATCATGTAGCCCAGCCCTTCGTCGAATGCCAAAGCCTGCGCACCTCCGTGAACCACACGGTTCGCGCCCAGGTAGAACGCGCCAAATCTCAAGTGAACGCTAAATACACCGTCGTCATCTTTGTGTGCCTGCGTGAACTTTGGGAGTAGCGCCTGGCCGCGCTGTTTGTCCGACCGGCTCACACGCCACAGACGACGCAGTTCGTCGGCTTCGTATTGTTCTGCGCTTTGGTTGATGGCGCGAAGGTGTTCGGTGATCTGGCGAATCTGGTCCACGGGCGGATTCGCACGTGCAATGAGGTCCTGCGTGCGCACGAACTCATGGATCATGTCCGACCACGCTGCCACTTGCTCAGGATCGCGTTTGACCTTTTTCAGTGCTTCAAGTGCTTCAAACGCGTCCATTTCAGACAGTGCCATCGTGTTCCCTTCACAGTCACGCCAGTGTGGAGCCACCGGCGAGCACCTTCATGTGGGGCGCGTCACACCGGCAACGGTACAGCGATCCTAGTCGAGAAGTTCGTGTCGAACGATCGATTGTTCGCGATCCGGACCCACACCAATCACGCTGATGCGGCAACCCGACATCTTTTCCAACGCAAGCACGTAGTTCTGCGCATTTTCAGGCAGGTCCTCGAAGTTGCGCACACCCGATATGTCTTCCTTCCAGCCGGGGAAGGTTTCAAAAATGGGCTTTGCGTGGTGGAAGTCGGACTGGTTGTCTGGCATTTCGTCAAAGCGTTCGCCGTCCACGTCGTAAGCGACGCACACCGGGATTTCGTCCAACCCGTCGAGCACGTCCAGTTTGGTGAGTACGTAGTCGGTGAATCCGTTGACACGCGCTGCGTAGCGGGCAATGACGGCGTCGTACCACCCACACCGCCGAGGTCGTCCCGTGTTGACACCGAACTCGCCTCCCGTTTTTTGGAGGTAGATCCCCATGTTGTCGAAAAGTTCCGTGGGAAACGGCCCAGCACCCACGCGGGTGGTGTACGCCTTCACGATTCCGATCACGCGAGAGATACGGGTGGGCCCCACGCCAGCGCCGACGACAGCACCTCCGGCACTGGGGTTGGAGGAGGTGACAAACGGGTAGGTTCCGTGGTCGACGTCGAGCATGGTGGCTTGGCCACCTTCCATCACGACCACGTTGCCTTCGTCGAGTGCCTGGTTGAGCAGAAGCGACGTGTCGCATACGTAGGGGCGTAGGCGTTCTGCGTAGCTGAGGAAGTATTCAACTATTTCTTCAACTTCGACTGCACGGCGGTTGTACACCTTGACCAAAAGTTCGTTCTTCTGGTCAAGTGCACCTTCGATCTTTTGGCGCAGAATCGATTCGTCGAAAATGTCTTGAACGCGAATACCTAAGCGGGCGACTTTGTCGGAGTACGTGGGCCCGATTCCGCGTCCCGTGGTACCAATTGCGCGCTTTCCTAAGAAGCGTTCGGTCACCCGGTCAAGCACCTGGTGGTAGGGCGCTACCAGGTGGGCGTTGGACGAGATTTTCAGCTTCGACGTGTCCGCTCCACGGCTTTCGAGCATGTCGATTTCTTGGAACAGTGCTTCCAAGTTCACGACCACCCCGTTACCAATCACGGGCACGACGTTTGGTGAGAGGATCCCTGCGGGCAAGAGCTTGAGTTCGTACTTTTCGCCCCCGACAACCACCGTGTGGCCCGCGTTGTTTCCTCCGTTTGGTTTCACCACGTAGTCAACGCGGGTTCCCAGAATGTCTGTGGTCTTCCCTTTTCCTTCGTCGCCCCATTGAGCGCCTACGACCACGAGTGCTGGCATGAGTGTTCCTCCACACGAGAAAATACGTCCAGGTTAAGTGTATCGACCCGGGTGAAAACCTAGTTTCCGGCCTCGATCTCAGCCAGGGCTTCAGAGTCTGATTCGCGCAGGAATTTCTCTACGCGCTGTGCTTCTTCCGCCTCACCGATCCCAGCTGCCGCACGCCCCAGAGCGTAGAGCGAACGCAGGAATCCACGGTTGGTTTCGTGGCTCCACGGGATGGGTCCCGCACCGCGCCAACCGGCTGCGCGGAGGGCGTCGAGTCCGCGGTGGTAGCCCACTCGAGCGTAAGCGTAGGAGTCCACGAGTCGTCCTTCGTCGAAGGCTTCATTAGCCAAGAGCGCCCACGCAAGGCAGCTCGCCGGGTGGTCTTTAGCAATGTCCAGAGGTTCGTGCCCGGCTTCTACCAGCCCAGCCACTTCTGTGTCTGGGTGGTCTTCTGGGAGGTAGGTGGGCTGCGGGCCCAGTTGCTGTGCGTCTAGGTTGCCAATGCGTACGGGTTTTCCAATGGGCTGGTTCATTGTGCCTCCTCAGTCGGTTTTGACCGACGACGGTTGGATACTGAATGGGTTGCCAGAGAATGCGCCGTAGAAACCTTTGGTAGCTAGATCAGATAGGTGGTTAGGGTCTTTCACCCCGTGCGCCCACACTTTCAAACCGGCATCCACGTACGGTTGCGGATCGGTGTCTGCGCCAACGTCGACCATGTCTACGCCGGCTTGTTTAAGTTCTTTGGGGGAACCTTGCGGGTCGGGCACGATTGATGTGATGTTTTCGTCGTGTGCCACCTTGAGGACTCCGGGGTCTTGTGAACGGAAGATCACGGATTCGACTTGTGAGTGCTGAGCGACCAGTTCGGCCACGTCGCGGGCGTCGTTTTCTGCCTCAATCGTGAAAACAAAAACGGTTGATTTTCCGTACTCTGTCAACGCCTTTTCAATGGTGAGCGGGGAGCTGGGTTTCCCGTTTTCGCCGGGTGGGGTGATCTGTGTGTTCAAGAACTCTTCTGACGTAACTTCGCTGATGGGTTTGTTCATGCCCATGCGTTCAGACAAAAGCGAATCCGTGGCAGCGACCAAAACTCCGTCGGATGTGCGATCCACAGGCAGTTCAGGTAGGTACCCAAACTTTGCCATTTCTCCCACTGCAAACTCCGAGGTGGGTGGATAGAGATCTCCCCCGGCGGCGTACCCGCCTACGACCGGAGACTTCAACATGTCCACCGTGAGCTGTGGGGTGGGTTTGAGCCAGTTGAAAACCACAACGGCGAGTACTGCAACAACAACAATTGCACCGGCAATGAGCGGTGCGATTGTTCGTCGTTCAGATTTGCTTTCAGGTGAGCTTGGCACACTGGTCCTTTCTCTGCTCTACCCATGGTATTGGGTGGCACACTGAAGCCAAACACCCTACCGGCTACGGTCAACGTTGTCTTTGTTTGCTCCGGTGACGAGGCCCCGCAAAAATCCCGATCCCCACGCGATGTGCATGGTGGGCAAGACTACTGCAAACCATGCTTTTTCGCGTACACCTGCGCCCTTTTGGCGCAGAGTATTTGCAACGATGGCGCTCACATACGCACAACTGGGGATATGCACCAGGGACGTGAAACGGGCCAACCATTTGGGCCAGCGTTTAGTGGCCCCAGTTAGTTGCGCGATCGTCTCCAACACAGCAGCGCTCAACCCAATAACCAGGACGGGTGGCACGAAGTATCGGATGCCGTTCTTGGAGCCGTGACGGCGCACGATCTCGGCTCGCCAAATACCCGTTGCGTAAAACTGTTGTGCCAGCTTCTTCCACGTGGTGCGTGGCCAGTATGTGACCTCCATGCGCGGGTTGAACCAGACTTTTCCGCCTGCTTCCCGGATCCGCAGGTTCAGCTCCCAGTCCTGCCCCCTGCGCAGAGTGGCATCAAAACCACCCAAGGTGTCGAACACCTCGGCCCGGAACGCACCCAAATACGCCGACTCAGACTCCTGCGCCTCATCCCCCGAATGATATGCGGGACCACCCAGCCCCAAACGGGACATGTAGGCGCGGGCCACCGCCTTCTGGAAGGCCGTCTTCCCCTGCGCGTGCATGAGTCCCCCACAGTTTGCCGCCCCGGTTGTCCGTAGGGTTTCAACTGCTTCACGCGTGTACGTGGCGCTTAGCTGCGAGTGCGCATCGACCCGGATGATTACCGGATACTGGGCTTGAGCTACCGCGAGGTTAAGACCGGTTGGCGTGTCACCGGACGGGTTGTCCACCACGGTTAGGCGAGGGTCACGAATGCTGGTGGCGACCTCGGCGGTGTTGTCCGTACACGGCCCCATGGCGACGATCAGCTCTTTGGGCCCCGGGTAGTCCTGATCCAGGACCGCGGCGACGGCCCCACGCAGGCTGTCTTCCTCGTTGAGCACGGGCATGATGTACGTGATGCCCGGGGTCGGTTCCAGCGGCGGGAGAGCCTCTGGGCTGAGCGAGTGTTTGTGCGACTTCACTGACCTCACTGGCGAGACCTCACTTGTGCGCTTCGTATTCGCGGACTACGGAGTCGGTGTCGCCGTCGGCGCGCAAGTCGCCTTTTTCAATCCAAATGGTGCGGGTGCAGGTGTCGCGGATCGAACGCATCGAGTGCGAAACAAGGAACACCGTACCGGCGTTTTCGCGAATGGCGCGGATCCGGTCTTCTGACTTCTTTTGGAACTTGCGGTCACCCACGGACAGCGCTTCGTCCACGATGAGGATTTCGTAGTCTTTTGCGGTGGCGATCGCGAATTTCAAACGTGCGGACATACCGGATGAGTACGTGCGCATGGGCATATCCATGAAGTCGCGGATGCCGGTGAAATCGACGATTTCGTCATACTTCTCTTCAATTTCTTCGCGCGTAAGCCCCATGGCCAGCCCACCCAGCATGATGTTCTGCCCACCGGACAGGTCTGGAATGAGTGCCGCACCCACACCCAGCAGGTTGGGACGGCTCTTGGCGTACACGGCACCTCGGGTAGGTGGAATCAGACCGGTGATCGCACGCATGAGCGTGGACTTACCCGAACCGTTGGAACCAATAATCCCAATCGATTCGTTGGCGTTGGCCACAAAGGACACACCCTTGAGCGCGTGAACCGTTTTGAACTTGCGGTTGCGTTGCAGGAACCCCTTGGTCCCACCGCTGGTGATGCGTTTACCAGTGGCCAGGGTTTTGAACTCGATGTGCAGATCGTCGACGATCACCACCGGGTTGTCGGCTTCGAGCGACCCCGTGTTGTTTTCTGCGAGGACGCTTTCCGGGGTAGTTTCCGGATTAGTCTTCTCGTCCATAACGCTCCTCCGCCTTCCAGAAGAACCACGTGGCAACCGACACCACGACAACCGCCCAGATGCTGAACCTCCACCAGTAGTCCCACGGGATGGAGTATTCCTCCATGATGATGCCGCGGGTAAGTGAAAGCACTTCGTACATGGGGTGCCAGTCGAACAGTGCGCTGAGTACGGGGCGTCCCTCGAGTAGTGGTTGTGGGTCAAAGAACACGCCCGAGGTGTAGAAGATCATGCGTGAAATGTATGGGGTGATCTGGCTTAAGTCCCGGAAGTGGACGGTAAGACGCGCGAAAATGAATGCGACCCCCTGGTTGAAAACCCAGAAGATCCCGACCATTGGGATCAACAAGAGCCACGTCACGTGTGGCCGGGCTCCTCCGAAGATCGCGATGATAATCATCAGCGCCAGCGTGGGGATGAAGTTGATGAGGTTCTGCATCACCGTGGCAATGGGTAGCACTGCACGTGGGAACGGCAGAGATTGCACCAGTGGCATGTTTTGAATGATGGATTTTCCACCCACGTTCATCGAGGAGTTGAAAAACTCCATGATGAACACCCCAATCACCAGGTATGGGACGAAGTTGTGGGGGCGTGAGCCCGCCATGATGAATCCGAATACCAGACCGTAGATCAGGGCTGAAAAGGTGGGGCGCAGAAGCACCCACAGCATGCCCAAACGGTTTCTCTGGTTCTCCGAGCGGATACGGTAGAACGCCAATGAAAATGTGAAATCGCGTCGGCGCCACACTTCCCGGAGATATTCCCACAGTGACGGCCTTGCTCCGACTCGTTCGAGCCCGTGAGCAGAGGCCAGCTCAGCAGCATTCATTGACGATTAACTTTCATATGCGAATAACGACAACCCGATTCTAAAGGAACAGCCCAGTTTAACGGCTTGCCCAAGCCCGCATGTCAAAAGTCTGATCCACATCACTTCTGTGTGGCAGGTCGTGGCTGGCTAAAACGCGTTTTGCCGCATTGTGTGCGCCGGGGTTGTTGAGGGTTTCGACGCGCGCAAGCGTGCCGTCGGGGGCAAAGAACAGCCATTGTGCTCGGCGGGTTGAGTCACCCAGTTGCACCGGTTCACCGTTTGTTGCGCTGAGGTTTTTACCCGCAGTGAAGATCCGCACGGGGCCTTGGAAGGACCAGTGCCATGGGACGTCGGTCCAGGTGGGTTCTTCTTTGGCGGGGTGCTGGCCAGTGGGTTGCTGGCCAGTGGGTTGCTGGCCGGTGGCCTTTTTGCCTGCAGCCTGCTCACCCAACACCGCGCCCAGCCAGCGTCCCATGGAAGTGGCGGCCGCCTCGGCGGGTTCACTCCCCTTCATGGGACCCTCCTCAACGCGCGCGCAGTCCCCTATTGCGTACACGCCGGGGAGTCCCGCAACCTGCAGGTCAGGGCTAACGGGGTAGCCCGCGGGTGAGGGCTCTGGGTTGGAGTTTGGGTTGGTCTCTGTGCTGGGCAGTGCGGGCCCGGCCGAGGTCGCCCCCACCGCCGCGAACCACAGCGGGTGTTGCGAGGGGTCGGGTTCAGGGGTGAGAGGCACGAATGTGACGTGTTCATGCAGGGCCACGACCGCATGGGCCAGATGGGCGCTGACCTTGGGCAACGGCCGGTCGCCACGCAGGTAGACGTGCGGGTGGTGACCGGCGTCGGCCAGTCCGCGGGCAATCTCCAAGGCAAGGAACCCTGACCCCAGGACCCCCACCGAGGTGCCCGGCTCTAAAGCGCGAATGGCCTGGTGGGCGCGGGTGGTGGATGCGCGGTCGTACACGGTGAGCGCGTCAAAGGCAGGTGTGCGAGGGGTCAATCCGGTGGCGTAGACGACCGCGTCAGCGGGAAGTTCTCCGACCGTGGTTTCCACGATGTAGCGAGCGCGGTCGCTGGGTTCTGCCGGACGCACTTTGCTGACGGTCCCCTGCACGCGAACCACATTCTCACCCAGCACGTGAGGCACCAGAGACAGTTCTTGGGCCGCTAAGGATTTCGACAACGGCGGTAGCTCCACCGGCTGTTCGAGCCGGTCCACCACCGTGACACCACACTCGTCAACCATGCCGCTTTCAGCCTGAGAAATGGTCTGGACGAATGAGTGGGCACAGGCCGTACCTGCAGCTCCGCCTCCAATGATCACGACACGCATACTTCATGCTTACACCAGGGCATATGCTCCCTCAACACAGAAAGCGCCTGCAAAATTTGACGTATATCACACTTTGGGGGTTGGATAGTGACGTCTCACACATTTCACATCTTGAAATGTTCACTTTTCTTGTACCTGTCCAAGGAGTTTGTATGGATGCGGTCGTTACCGCGATTAACGACGTAGTGTGGTCACCCGCACTCGTCTACTTGTGCCTGATTGCCGGCCTGTACTTCACAATCCGCTCACGGGTTGTGCAGCTTCGCAAGATCGGCTCGATTTTCACGTACATGTTCACTGGAAAGGGCAGCGACGCTGGAGTTTCCAGTTTCCAGGCCCTCGCCATGTCGCTAGCTGGACGTGTGGGAACGGGAAACATCGCAGGTGTTGCTACCGCTATCGCTTTCGGTGGCCCCGGCGCTGTGTTCTGGATGTGGATCGTTGCGTTCTTTGGTGCGTCCACGTCTTTCGTCGAATCGACTCTGGGCCAGATTTATAAGGAACGTGACCGGGACACTGGCGAGTACCGAGGTGGCCCCGCGTTCTTCATCGAACGCGCCTACCGTCACACCAAGGCTTCGGGCCTGTTTAGCGTGTACGCCATGGTCTTCGCATTTGTCACCGTTGTGGCAACGAGCTTCCTCCTTCCAGGAGTGCAGGCAAACGGTATTTCTTCAGCGGCCGCAGAGGCATGGAACTGGCCTAAGTGGGTTCCAGCCGTCATCATCACGATCCTTCTGGCCTTCATTATTGTTGGTGGAATCAAGCGCATCGCGACGTTCGCATCCCTGGTTGTTCCGTTCATGGCAGTGATCTACATCCTGGGTGCGATCGTGGTTGTGTTCGTCAACGCTGACCAAATTCCTGCGGTTTTCTCGCTGATTGTGCAGTCAGCATTTGGGGTGGACTCCACGTTTGGTGCCATGTTGGGTGTTGCGGTTTCGTGGGGTGTGAAGCGTGGTATTTACTCCAACGAGGCCGGTCAGGGAACCGGTCCTCACGCAGCTTCGGCGGCCGAAGTTTCACACCCGGCCAAGCAGGGTCTTGTCCAGGCTGGTTCGGTGTACATCGACACGTTGTTCGTGTGTTCAGCGACCGCGTTCATGATCCTGTCCACCGGAATGTACAACGTGTTCTCTGACGCGGCGGGAACTCAGCTGTTCCACGCCGGCCACGGAAACCTGCCTGTTGATACCGAGGTGGGACCTGCCTTCGCGCAGAACGGTTTCGACACCGTGATTCCGGGGCTTGGTTCGTCGTTCATCGCGGTTTCGCTCGCATTCTTCGCGTTCACCACGATCGTGGCTTACTACTACATGGCCGAAACGAACTTGGCGTTCTTCCTCCGAAAGATCGAAAACGTGCGTGTTCGCCAGGTAGGCTTCCGTTTCTTGCAGCTGTTCATTCTGGTTGCGTGCGTTGTGGGTGCCACCACCGACTCAGGTTCCGCATGGGCTCTGGGTGACGTGGGTGTGGGGCTCATGGCGTGGCTCAACATTATTGCGATCCTGATTTTGCAGCAGCCTGCCTTCAAGGTTCTGCGTGACTTCGAGCGTCAGCGCAAGTTGGGCAAGGACCCGGTTTTCCGTCCGTCCGAGGCGGGAATCGCCAACGCTGACCTCTGGGAAGAAATCGCTGAACAAGAGTCCGGTGCGGGCTCATCGGTGGCAGACGAAAAGGCTCCCGACGCAAAATAAATAGCCTGTGAAGTCTCGGGACATCGTTCACTCGATGTCCCGAGACTTTTTGTGTGGTGGCGTGTCGGGTCTCCGTTCCCCTTGTTTGGGCCTATAGCCCCTCAGTTACCCACCACAAGTGAGATGTTTGCGCATAGGGGTGGTGGGTAACTGGCCGATTTTGGGCCGAAAACGTGAACAAAATGAACAAAAAGGGTGTTTACCCACCAACCTTGTTCGAGGGGTGGTGGGTAAACGGGTTTTGTGCGCGTGGCGACGTGGCACCTGCTTGGTGGGTCATGCCTGCCTGGTGTGTCACATCTACTTGGTGGAACAGTCCAAGTGAAGCGCTCCTGGGCATAAAGCCAAGTCCAAAAGCACTGGGGGCACCTTCTTTCGAAGGTGCCCCCAGTGCTTTAGCTAGGGTCTGAGAAAACTAGCTCTGCGTTGGAGAGCCTAGCCCTGTGACTTACCAGCTGAACCCAACTGCTGGGCGGCTTCAACAATGCGGGCGGCCATTCCCGCCTCGGCGAGCTTGCCCCATGCACGCGGGTCATACATCTTCTTGTTACCCACTTCGCCGTCAATCTTGAGCATGCCGTCGTAGTTCTTCAGCATGTGGTCGACGACCGGGCGGCTGAACGCGTACTGGGTGTCGGTGTCGATGTTCATCTTGATGACGCCGTAGCTCACAGCGTCAGCGATTTCCTGCGCGGTGGAGCCTGAGCCACCGTGGAACACCAGGTCGAACGGCTTGTCCTTGCCGTACTTGGCACCCACCTGTTCCTGAATGTCCTTGAGGATTTCAGGGCGCAGTTTCACGTGTCCTGGCTTGTACGAACCGTGAACGTTACCAAAGGTCAGAGCAGTGATGTAGCGGCCTTTTTCACCCAGCCCCAGCTTTTCAACGGTGGCCAGACCGTCTTCGACCGTGGTGTAGAGCTTGTCGTTGATTTCGCCGGTGACACCGTCTTCTTCACCGCCAACAGCGCCGACTTCGATTTCCAGAATCTGCTTGGCGTTGTGAGTGAGTTCGAGCAGTTCAGCGGCCAGGTCCAGGTTCTCTGGCACTTCAATGGCCGAACCGTCCCACATGTGCGAGTTGAACAGTGGGTCTTCACCGCGGTCGACACGTTCCTGGCTGACAGCGATGAGCGGCTTGACCCAGGTGTCGATCTTGTCCTTTTGGCAGTGGTCGGTGTGGAGCGCCACTGTAACGTCGTAGTTCTTGGCAACAACGCGGGCAAACTCTGCGAGCGCAATTGACCCGGTGACCTTGTCCTTCACTGTCGAACCGGATG
Organism: Brevibacterium sp. ACRRH; assembly: GCF_022346365.1. Classification (NCBI taxonomy): domain Bacteria; kingdom Bacillati; phylum Actinomycetota; class Actinomycetes; order Micrococcales; family Brevibacteriaceae; genus Brevibacterium; species Brevibacterium sp. ACRRH. The sequence goes on along the minus strand of NZ_JAKRMN010000001.1, from coordinate 112,498 downwards.
CGTATTCGGCGCCACCGAACGACATCTGCAAAATACCGTCACTCTGTGCTTCAGCGAATCCGCGAAGAGCCGCGATCACTGTCTGTGAGGACGTTACGTTGATGGCTGGGTATGCGAAACCTTCTGCTTTTGCGCGGTCGATCATGTTTGCATACGCATCGGGAGTTGCGATTGGCATGTACGCTCCTTCGTGGTACCAAATGGATGCTTGCTGTCAGTATGTCACGGTCTGTTTAACACAGTCCGAACTTTAGGTTCTGAAAACATGAGCCAGCCACCGCAGTGGTACACGACCCACGGAACACGGTCGTGGACCTACTTTGATCGCATACAGTTCTGAGTATGGAACCTTCGGACACCTCGGCATCCCCGCACGGCGGCAACTCTGCCACGCATGCGAACCCGGCAATGGCTCCGGAACAGGCACCCGCCCCCGCTACCCGGTCCACGATTGTGGCGTGGGCGCTGTGGGACTGGGGTTCGGCGGCGTTCAACGCGGTCATCATCACGTTCGTGTTCACCCCGTATCTCACATCCAAGGTGGCAGGAGACCATGATTCGGGGACGGCCGCGCTTGGTTTTGTCACCGCGCTTGCGGGTCTATTGGTGGCCGTGATTGCCCCGGCCGCCGGAGTTCGGGCGGATTCGAAGGCTAATCACCACAGGGCCGTCACGTCGTTCACCATGATTGTGGTGGCATTGATGGGGGCCTTGTTCTTTGTGAAGGATTCGCCCGAGTACTTTGTGCCTGGCCTGGTGATCCTGTGTATTGCGCAGGTGGTTTTCGAGATCGCGCAGGTGTCGTACAACGGCATGTTGCCCCATATTTCTACTCCAGCAAACGCCGGCACGGTGTCGAATGTTGGCTGGGCCATGGGGTATTTGGGCGGACTGGCCCTGTTGTTCATTGCGTTGTTCACGCTGATTAAGCCCGAGGTAGGGCTCTTTGGCGCAACCGACGAAGGTGGCTTACGTTTCCGCCTAGTTGCCGTGTTGGCTGCAGTGTGGTTTCTCGTTTTTAGTTTGCCGCTCATGTTTTCGAAACGGACGTCGGCCCGGCCCGCCCCAGGGGATACTGGTCCCGGTGTTGCTGGCCCTGGCGGCGGTGACCCCGGAGACGCTGCCCTTGCGCGCCCGACCTCGCGCGAACTGCGAGGGTTCGCCGCGTGGAAGGCCGACTATGCGCGGGTGATCCGCCGCTTGGTGGAGCTGTTCAAGGTGGAGAGGTCGACGTTTGTGTTCTTTGTGGCCTCCGCGATCTTCCGCGACGGACTGGCCACGATTTTTGCGATGGCCGGGGTGATCGCGGCAGGAGCATATGAGTTCTCCGGTTCCGAGGTGATTTATTTGGGTATCGCCGCCAACGTTGTCGCGGGTGTGGGGTGTCTGATTGCGGGCAAGTTCGATGACTGGTTGGGGCCCAAGGCCGTGATTGTGACCGGCCTGATCTGTTTGATTGCCGGGTGCGTGCCCATTTTGGTCAGTGAGAACAAGACCGTGTTTTGGGTGACGGCCATGTGGCTGTGTTTGTTTGTGGGGCCCGTGCAGGCGAGCTCGAGGTCGTTCTTGTCGCGTATCACCGCACCTGAACGGGCGGGTGAGAACTTCGGGCTCTACGCAACAACCGGCCGTGCGGTGAGTTTCTTAGGGCCAGCCCTGTTCGCGCTGTGCGTCACGATTTTTGGTTTCCAGCGTGCCGGTGGCCTGGGGATCATGATTGTTTTGGCGCTGGGCCTGGTACTGATGCTTAGGGTGCCAGCGGCGCGCACGGATTTCGCCAAAGTGTGTCCCACACCATAGAATGAGGCATTAACTGAACGACTGTTTAGTCAAGTTCACCGCTACCGAACGACTTATGTAAGTCCCCGTTCGAAAGGATAGGCATGGACAACCTTCTGAGCGCAGAAGAACTCGAATTTGCCGAGAAGATGCGCCACTTCTACCGCACGGAAATCCCTGAGGACATTCGTTTCCGTAACGCTATCGGTCAAGAGATGACCAAGGACGACATCGTGACCACGCAGCGGATCCTCAACAAGCACGGATACGCGGTTCCTAACTGGTCGCAAGAATTCGGCGGTCAGGACTGGACTCCTGTCCAGCACCACATTTGGCTCGAAGAAATGCAGCTGGCCAGCGTCCCCACCCCACTGCCGTTCAACGCTTCCATGGTGGGGCCTGTCATTGACACGTTCGGTTCACAGGAAATCAAGGAGCGCTTCCTCCCGGCTACCGCGAACCTCGACATTTGGTGGTCACAGGGATTCTCGGAACCAAACGCCGGATCTGACCTGGCAAGCCTCAAGACCTCGGCGGTCAAGAAGGGCGACACCTACATTGTGAACGGTCAGAAGACCTGGACCACCCTGGGTCAGTACGGTGACTGGATCTTCAACCTGGTCCGCACCGACCCCAACGTGAAGAAGCAGGCCGGTATTTCGTTCCTGCTCATCGATATGAAGACCCCTGGTGTGACGGTTCGTCCTATCCAGCTCATCGACGGTGGCGTTGAAGTCAACGAAGTGTTCTTCGACAACGTTGAAGTGCCTGTCGAAAACCTGGTGGGTGAAGAGAACAAGGGCTGGACCTACGCCAAGTTCCTCCTGGGCAACGAACGCACCGGAATCGCCCGCATCGGTCAATCCAAGGTGGCCCTCGCCCGGGCGAAGGCCTACGCACAGGCGACAAAGACCTCGGCGGGAACCCTGCTTGACGACCCACTGTTCGCAGCACGCATCACCAAGATCGAAGCGGAACTCACGGCACTCGAATTCACCCAGCTGCGGGTCCTTTCCACGCAGGAAAAGGGCATGGACCGCCCAGACCCACGCTCCTCGGTGCTCAAGCTGCGCGGATCCCAGATCCAGCAGGACATCACCGAGCTTCTGTTCGACGTGGTTGGCCCACAGGGACTGGACTTCGTGGACTCCGATGAAGTTCGCAAGACTCTGCCCCACGGGGCCGGCGACGCAATGCCGCACTACTTCAACTACCGCAAGGTCTCCATCTACGGTGGTAGCTCCGAAGTTCAGCGCTCCATCATCTCCAAGGCCATCCTGGGCCTGTAACCAGCCAGCTCAAACAGCTAGAACAGCCGCGTAGAAATACGAAGCGACGAGTTTAGAACAGAGGACAAAAATGGATCTCGAACTCACAGATGTACAGCAGGAGCTGGGTGCAACCCTGGGTCGCCTGCTGAAAGGAAAGTACGACGCCGAATCCCGCGAAGCGATCCGCACCTCGGACGCCGGGTGGAGCGAAGACATGTGGAACCAGTTCGCTGAACTGGGCCTCATGAGCCTGCCATTTGCAGAAGAGCACGGCGGCGCGGGCATGACGTTCGCTGAAGTTGCCGTGGTCATGGAAGCATTTGGCCGCGCACTTGTGCTTGAACCATACCTGCCAACCGTGATCCTGGGTGGTGGGCTCGTGGACATCGCTGGAACCGACGAACAGAAGTCGAAGATCCTGCCTGGTGTCGCAGCTGGTGAAACGCGTATGGCGTTCGCTGCTCAGGAACCTGGTTCGTTCTACGACGTGACCGCGCCACAGACCAAGGCCGTGGGCTCTGGTCAGGTGCAGATCAGTGGTGAAAAGAGCAACGTTGTAGGTGGCGCGCAGGCGCACACGTTCGTGGTCACGGCACAGTCGGAGCAGGGTCTGGCCCTGTACCTGGTGCAGGCTGACGCGCAGGGTGTCACCGTGGACCAGCGCACGCAGGCTGACGGCCTGAGCACAGCGCACGTGACCTTTGACAGCGCCCCAGCCACCCAGCTGGGCACGGTCGTGGGACAGGACGCACAGGACGCCGTGCAGCGCGTGCTGGACATCGCTAACGCTGCCTTGGCTTCCGAGGCCGTGGGTGCCATGGAAGTGTCCCTGAAGATGACGGCGGAGTACCTGAAGACCCGTGAGCAGTTCGGTGCGCCGATTGGTGTCAACCAGGTGCTGCAGCACCGCGCGTCTGACCTGTACGCGGCACTCGAGTTCGCCAAGTCGATGGCCCTGTACGCCAAGTTGGCAATCACGCAGGACCCGGACGGCACCTCGGAGACCCGCCACCGCGATGTCCTGGCCGCCAAGTACGTCATCGACGACACGGCCCGCCTGATCTCGCAAGAAGCAATCCAGATGCACGGTGGAATCGGTATGACCATGGAATACCCTATTGGTCACTACGCCAAGCGCCTGACGGTGATTCCGCGGACGTTTGACTCGAAGGAAGAAGTCACGCGCGAGCTCTCCGCTCTGGGTGGCCTCATCAAGCCAGAAGCTGCAGACCTCAAGTAGTCTGCATGGAAGGGCTCCGGTGCTGTTGTGCGCTGGAGCCCTTTATCTTTAGATTTTTATCCAGAACAGGTGGACACTCAAAGGAGAGAAAATGACGGTTTCGAAAGCGTATGTTTTGAATGAGCGCCCAGCCGGCGCGCCTGATGCGAACACGTTTGCGGTCAAGGAGATCCCGGTGCGCGCGCCCGGTGAGGGTGAGCTGTTGTTGCGCACGTTGTACTTGTCGCTGGACCCGTACATGCGGGGTCGTTTGTCGGAGGCGAAGTCGTACGCCAAGCCCGTTGAGTTGGGTGAGGTGATGGTGGGTGCCACCGTCGCCGAGGTCGTTGACTCCAACGCTGACGGCTTCAGTAACGGTGACATTGTGCTGGGGTACGGCGGTTGGCAGACGTACTCGGTGGAGCGTGCCAAGTACGTGCGTAAGTTGGACCCGGATGTTGTTCCGGTAACCACGGCCTTGGGTGTTTTGGGAATGCCTGGGTTCACTGCGTATGCGGGCCTGTTGGAGATCGGGAAGCCGCAGCCGGGTGAGACCGTCGCGGTTGCCGCAGCTACCGGCCCGGTTGGTTCCGCTGTGGGCCAGATTGCGAAGATCAAGGGTGCCCGCGCGGTGGGTATCGCTGGTGGCCCTCAGAAAGTTGAGCAGTTGCGTGAGTTTGGGTTCGACGTGTGCGCAGACCACCGTGACCCGGACTTCAAACAGAACCTGCGTGATGCGGTTGGTAAGGGTTCGTGGGTTGAGCGCGGTGGCGCGGTCGTAAGCCGCCGAGGTGCTGGCGAGGAATCTGCACCGTCAGGTATCGACGTGTACTTTGAGAACGTCGGTGGCACGGTGTGGCAGGCGGTCATGCCGTTGCTGAACACGTTTGCTCGTGTGCCGGTGTGCGGTCTTGTGGCCAATTACAACGGGACAACCGACCCGTCGCCTGCCGGTGGCATGGAGAAACTCATGATGCTCTCACTGGCTAAGTCGCTCACGATCCGTGGGTTCATTCAGTCTGAGTTCGTTCGTGACCTTGAGCCACAGTTCTTGAAAGACATGACTGAATGGGTTGCGTCCGGCAAGGTGAAGTACCTGGAGGACATCACGAACGGGTTTGAGAACACGGTCGATGCTTTTGTGGGCATGTTGGAGGGCAAGAACTTCGGTAAAACCATTGTGAAGTTCGCTGACTAGCGGTTGTGCTGGCAGGAAAAGCCCCGGAGCACGTGCCGTGTGCTCCGGGGCTTTTCCTGTCAGTGGTTGTCAGTACGCTCCGGGTGGGGGTGGCTGGAACCGACCGTCAGAGTTGCCAGGGTTGCCCTGTGACGGGTTATACGGTTGTGGAGCTGAACCGTATCCACCCTGTGGGGCAGAACCGAACCCTCCCGGCTGGCTTCCGTACTGGCCACCACCGGGTTGACCACCGGGTTGCCCGCCGGCAGGTGGGAAGCCTCCTTGCGGTGCAGAGCCGTATCCGCCAGGTTGTCCGCCCGGCTGGCTACCAAACTGGCTTCCACCGGCCGGGTATCCGCCGCCAGGTTGTCCACCGGCGGGTGGAAAAGCCCCTGGGAACCCGGGCTGTTGCGGTTGCTTGGATTTTTTCTTCTTGGACATCACGACCAGCAGGATGATGCCACCAACGATCAAGAGGATCACCAGAACGACCGCGACGATGATGACCACGAGCCACGGGAATCCGCTTGCCTTAGCTTCAGCGGTCAGCGTTTCTCCGTCATAGGTCTTGAGATTCCAGGTGACTGTTTTGCCTTGGACATCGGCGCCGTCTGCTGAAATGACTTTGCCGGGGAAGGTGAACTTGATGATCGACTCATCCATCATTCCTTTGGCAGAAGGAGTGCTCCCGGTTCCCAAATACGGGTTGGAAAACGGGTTACCTGACCCATACGCGCCCCCGAGATCCATGGTCAGCGGGTTCGCCATCGAGAACTTGATGGTCCCGTTGTCGGTTTTCTCAATCGACATGTCGCGCCCAAAGGCCCCGTTCAACTGTTCTTCGCAGAATGCAGTGAAGTCTTCGGGCTTCATTTTGGTGAACGTGAGTTCATAGCCCTTATAGACGTCGTCGGACGCTTCTTTCACAGTCACTTCGGGCGGAAGCTTCGACTGTATCTCTTGAATCTCGTCTTGGACATTGGGAGCTTGCCCGAGCTGACTTTCAAATGCGGTGGAGTCGACCTGGAACAGAATCGAACCGCTGATCAGCAGATCTTTGGAGATCTTGAGGTCACTGTTGAGTTTGACGCACGCGCTCAACGCAAATGCGCACACCACAGCCAGGAGGCATGCGATTGCTTTCTTGATACGTGTGGGGCCGGAACGGTGACGTGATGTTGCTGTCAATGTTGCACCCAAGGTTGCCTGCTTTCCAACGTGAGCGTGTGTCGTTATCTAGGTTACAGCCTGGCCGAATTCCCAACGCCGAATCCACGCGTGCATTGCGATTGCTGCGGCCGCGGCGGCGTTCATGGATCGGGTTGAACCGTACTGTTCGATCGAAAGAACTGCCTCGCACGCTAGGTGCGCTTCCTCGGTGAGCCCAGGTCCTTCTTGACCAAAGAGGAACACGCAATCGCGTGGCAGGTCATAAGTTTCCAGAGCAACCGAGTCGGGGAAGTTGTCGATCCCAATGAGCGGGAGTTCACGGTCCTTGCACCACTGTGCAAGGACCTCAGCCGTTTCGTGGTGGTAGATGTGCTGGTAACGGTCGGTGACCATGGCTCCACGCCTGTTCCATCGCTTCTTCCCCACGATATGTACCGCGGCGGCGTTGAATGCGTTGGCGGTGCGCACGACGGAGCCGATGTTCAGGTCATGTTGCCAGTTTTCTACTGCCACGTGAAACCCGTGTCGTGTGCGGTCAAGGTCGGCGACGATCGCTTCAAGTGTCCAGTACCGGTACTTGTCGATCACATTCCGCCGGTCGCCTTGTTCTAGCAGTTCCGGGTCGTAGCGGTCGTGATCAGGAAGAGGCCCCTCCCAGGGCCCCACCCCGATCTGGTGTTCCGTCATTTGTCGTCGCCTGCTGAAGGCTTCTTGCTGGCTTTCGCGCTGGCTTTCGTTCCGGCCTTAGCACCAACCTTCTTTTTCGAGTCAGACTTCGAATCCACCTCGGCGGATTTCTTTTCTTCCTTCTTCGAGGCCTTGTCGCCCTTGGAGGCCTTGTCGTCCTTAGAGTCCTTGTCATCCTTGTCAGAACCAGAGTCATTCGAGCGCTCTTTGAGGCGCTTCTTCTGGCTGGCGGACAAGGTCTCGCGGCCGGTTCCGCGCAACAGGTTGGCCTGGTACGAAGCGGCCGCAATGGCCACAACGATCAGCGCGAACAGCAGGCTGATGCCCACTGCGAGCAGGCCGTGCCACCATTCGGCGTTAGCACCCAGGAAGTGAAGCACGTTGGCGACTGGCGCGGTGAACGGCACGTAGACCAGGACCTTCATCACAGCGGGGTTGGTCGCGAAGATCAGCGGAAGGAACGCACCCACGATCACCAGGGCACACACCACACCAATCGTGATTTGGCGAGCGCGCCGCCCCACAATGTTGGAAGCCCACAGGAAGAGACCCAGGGTTGCGCACACGGTGACTAGGTACAGCGCGGCGAACCAGCCAATTGCCGGAAGCATGGCGATTGCTTGACCAGTAAACGAGGTCACGGACATGCCCATGAACAGGATTGCCACTGCGACCAGCACGTACACGACGCTGAGCGTGGTCAAGCCCTGAACACGTCCTACTGCTGAGGACTTTGGTGGGATGGTGGCTGCTAGGACCTCGCCGATCCGGTGGCGCTTTTCCACGCGCAGGTTGGTATACATGGCGAACGCGAGCGTGAGGGCTCCGGCGATCAACAGTCCCGCCAAGCCGATCGCAACAGGCTGAGCGACCTGGTAGTTCACTGCTGGCTGTTCCAGGTATGTGACTTCTGGTTCTGGCTGCAGTGCGGAGAGAACGCGGGTTGGCTTCTTGTCCAACGCGATGATCTTAGGAGCGCCCATACCGGTGGGGTCCGCGATGAAGGCGGCGTCGGCTTTGCCGTCACGCACCGCTTGTTCTGCCTCTTGTGGCGAATTAGTGTCGTGGATTTTCAGCCCAGTCTGCTGCTCAATCTGGGCGGCTTGTTGGCCCATGCCCACGGTGGCGATGGTGCCTCCGCCAGCTTCGCCAGACTGCTGGTTGGCGCGTTGCACACCAAAGATCAGCCCCGCGATCACGACAAGACCGATGATCAACGTGGTCAGGTAGAAGATGGGGCTACGCGACACTGCCGAGGTTTCACGGTTGGACACGAGGAACGCGCTCTGCCCAAAGGTCAGGTCGCGAAACTCTGACACCAGTCCGGTTTTGGGTCCGTCGTCGGTGGGGCGGGTGTCGCGGAGTTCCTCAGGAAGGTCGTCCGAGGTGACAACCGTCGCCTCTGTCATGGAACCGTCGTCGGCGGGAAGTTCAAGCGCCATGTTGTGCGGGTCTACCGGGGTGCTCCCATTGCCACTGAGGTTCGCGCTGTCCTTAGAAGATTTGCCAGAGGTTGTCGAGATGTCGATCTTTGGCTTCTTTGAACTTTTGTCCTGGCTCATACACGCTCCTTGAAAAGTTCTTCGAGGTTTGCCGGCTGCGTGGTGAAGTTACGCAGTCCGCTCAGTCCGTTCACGGCGTTGAGCGCACGGTTGATGTCGCTCGTCTGGAATTCGACGATGGAGCCTTTGCGTACAAAGTCGCCGCTGACGATTTCGGCGAGGGCCGCCTCGGCGTCCTTAGCACCCTTTTCGTTCACAAACTCAGCGCGGTAGGTGGGCTTGCCCTTCTTGCGCAGCGCTTCAACGTCGTCATGTTCCACGATTTCGCCGTGGCTTAGGACCACGATCTGGTCAGCGTACCGCTGGGTTTCGTCCCAGTCGTCGGAGGTGAAGATCACCGGCACGCCAGATTCTGCGTGGTCGCGGAGGAGGGAGAGGACCAGGTCTGCCGACTTCATGTCGAGCCCGGTGAAGGGTTCGTCGAGGACGACTACGTCCGGGTCGGCCGCAATGACCGAGGCGATTTCCACGCACGCGACTTCGGAACCGGAGAGGTTGTGGAGGGGTGCGTAGGCGCGGTCGGACAGATCCAGGCGAGCCAGAAGCGTGACAGCGTTGCGTTCGGCGGCTCCCAGCGTCATGCCGTGCAGGCGTGCAAAGTACACGATCTGCTCCATGACCTTCATGTGAGGGTACCCGCCACGTTCGGCTGGCAAGTAACCAAAGTTCTGGCGGTCCCCGTAGCCCAGTTCGCGGCCTTCGAGGGTGATGGTGCCCGAGTCGGTTTCGATGAGGCCCATGATTGCCCGGACCAGTTCGGTCTTCCCTGAGCCGCGGGCGCCGATCACGCCAGTGATCAGTCCTGGTTCGACGCTGAGGCTGATGTCACGGAGCCACGTTTTGCGCTCCGTTTTCACTGTTATGTCTGAAAGTTCCAGCACTGGGTAGTCCTTTGCGTTGTGTATCTAGGCGTAGCTAAGAGTGTCTCTGGGAGTCTCTAGCAGCACAGTGCACGTTTCGTCCGAGAACCCACTGTAGCGCCCTGAGCGTGTTGGCGTTATGTGTCATCTCTCAGGGAGACACATACAGTTGCGCCGGGCGGTGGCTGTGACCGTGGCGCTGGGCCTTTACTCGGGGCCCAGATCTGCGCTTGACAGTGCGATGAGGTACGGGAGTCCTTCAGCTTCGACGCGTTCTTTTGCGCCGGTGCCACGGTCCATGACGACGGCGACGGCGACGACGTTTGCGCCGGCTTCACGTAGCGCTTCGACTGCGGTGAGGACTGATCCGCCGGTGGTGGAGGTGTCTTCTACTGCGATGACGCGCTTGCCTTTGACGTCTGGGCCTTCGACCCGGCGCCCCATGCCGTGTTCTTTGGCTTGTTTGCGGACAACGAACGCGTCAACGGGGGTGTTCCGTTGAACGGACGCGTGCATGATGGCGGTACCGACTGGGTCTGCGCCCATGGTGAGGCCACCGGCAGCGTCCAGGTCGTTGAGGAGTCCGTGTTCTTCGAAAAGGTCCAGCATGACGTCGCCGACCAGTGGAGCAGAGCGGTGGTCCAGGGTGATGCGACGGAGGTCGAGGTAGTAGTCAGCTTCTTTGCCGGATGACAGTGTGACTTTGCCGCGCACAACGGCGAGTTCGTCAATGAGGGCAAGGAGCTGTGACTTGGTCTGAGCGATCTGTTCAGGTGTACGTGACGTCATGGTTCCAGTCTACTGACATGCGTGAGGGTGGTGCGTATGGGTGAAGCGTTCCAATGAATTGCAAAACCCCGGGCGACGTTCATCATCAAGCCCGGGGTTTTGTCATACTCCCCTCGAGTACCCGGACGCATCCCCATACGTCCGTTGCGTAGCTCCGATCCCCACCGGAACTACGTACCAAAATTGTATTAGATAATTCAGGTCTCAACAAATTTTTCTCGATCATTTTTAGTGATCTTGACCCTACTTTTTTGACGGTCTAGATAAAAGTTGCGTCGTACGGATACTCACCTGCGCGAATGCCGGTCGCAGGGACTGTCTGAGCCGCCAAAATTCCCCTGGCGCGGACCTGCGTCACCGGGTGCGTTTCCATTGAAAACCGCCGCTGAGCGCCCGCATGAGTGGCCGAGGTGTGACCTGCGAAAGCCCATATAAGACCTGGTATCCCAGTCCGGGCACACTTATGGTCTTACCGGCGCGAGCATCCCGTAGTGCAATCCGGGCGACTTCTGCCGGCTCCATCCACACACAGTCAGGGAATTCACGGCCTACGCCCATGCGTTGATGAAACTCGGTTGAGACGAATCCAGGAAGCACGGCGGTGCACGTGACGGGGGTGCCACGCAGGTCGTGAGCGAGTGATTCGGTAAAGATGGTGGCCGCGGATTTTTCGGCTGCGTAGGTTCCTTGCGTGGTCACCGCGGCCAGAGAAGTGACGTTGACAATGCCGCCACGACCTCGGGCGACCATTTTCTTTGCCGCGTGCCAGCTGAGCGTGCGCACCGCTTCGTTCATGACCATCGACTGGGCGGTGAGTTGGTGGGCCGGGGTGTCCAGGGTGGAGGTGCGCACGCCGAACCCGGCGCAGTTGATGAGAACGTCAACCTGGCGGGTTTCCAGTTCGCGGACGACGGTGGTGATGCCAAGGTGGGTGGAGAGATCGGCGGGCAGGGGTTCAGCGTCCAGTTGTTCGAGGTCGTTTTGCGTGCGGGCGACCGCGATGACGTCATACCCTTCGGCGGCGAGCTGGTGGACGAACGCGTGCCCGATTCCGCTGGTGGCGCCGGTGATGAGGGCGCGGGGTGGGGTGTCAGTGCGGGGTGGGGCGGTGCGCAATTTGGGTCCTTGGGAAGGCGTGTCCACGGTTTAGACCTCCGAGGTGGTTGTGGGGTGGTCCTTCAACGATATGGTGAGTGGGTGCGAATTGTTACGTGGAATGTGAACTCTGTCAGGGCTCGGGCCGAGCGGATTGGCGCGTTTTTGGACCGGTCGGATGTGGATGTGTTGGCGATCCAGGAGCTGAAGTGTAAGGATGCACAGTTCCCGGCTCATATTTTTGAGGATCGTGGGTACCAGGTGGCGTTCCATGGGCTCAATCAGTGGAATGGGGTGGCTGTGGCCAGCCGCGTGGGGCTCGACGATGTTGAGGTCGGGTTTGAGGGCATACCCGGTTTCGGGGATGACGACCAGGTAGAGGCGCGAGCGATTTCGGCCGTAACCGGCGACGTGCGCACGTATTCGCTGTATGTGCCCAATGGGCGCGAGCTGGACCACCCGCATTATGCGTACAAGTTGGAGTGGTTGGCGCAGTTGCGTAACGAAGCCTTGGCACGGATGGAGCAGGACGTGCCGTTTGTATTGTGTGGGGATTTCAACGTGGCGCCGTTGGATGAGGACGTGTGGGATATGGCCGCGTTTGAGGGCGCCACGCACGTGTCTCAGCCTGAACGCGATGCGTTCAATGGTTTGATTTCTGCCGGTCTGACCGAGGTGACCCGCCAGTTCACGCCTGGCCCTGGCGTGTACACGTTCTGGGATTATCAGCAGCTGCGTTTTCCCAAGAAGCAAGGGATGCGCATTGACTTCCAGCTGGCGTCGACTGAGCTTGCCGAACGTGCGACGGACGCGTTCATCGACCGGGATGAGCGCAAAGGCAAGGGGGCTTCCGACCACGCCCCGGTGTGGGTGGATTACCAACTGTAGGCGCTTGCTCCGGTTTTTGGTCTAGAGCGAGTCTGATCAGAATGGTGGTGGTTCTTCGCTGGGTTGCCTGGGCGGGTGTCACCGTTTAGCACTTCCCCTGCCTCCTGAGCATTCTCAGTTTCAGTGCGGTAGGCGGTTTCGTGTCCGATTGCTTGGTATTCGTTGATGGTACCGCTTACACAACGGATGCAAATTCTCCGCCACAATCAACCCACCATTTTGGGAATCCTGGTGGTTAAACGGTTCAATATGGTCTTTTTCGCACACCCGGATCCACCCTGACCGGCAACCCGTAGCGCATATCCGAGTCATGACACCAGCTGAGCAGGCTGCCGCCCGCGGCTGAGCCGCAGTTGCCATCGCGACAGCGAGCAACGCGGATGACGTCAGTGCCCGTTGCCAAGTCCTCCCGTGAGCCGCGCGTGGAATGCGGTCGTGTACTCGTTCATGCCGACGAACTCGACACTCTTGCCGTGCTGTTCATACTTCGCCTCAATCGCGTCGAGCGCGGCGACAGTCGAGGCGTCCCAGACGTGCGACTTCGTGAGGTCGATGACCACGCGTTCGGGGTCGTCGGCATACTCGAACATTGTGGTGAGATCGTTGCTGGAGGCGAACAGCAGCTGCCCCTCGACCGTGTAGTGCGCAACAGGTGCGTCGCCCTGCTCGGTGACCTCGCGACGCACGTCGATGAGATGGGCGACACGGCGCACAAACATCACCGACGCGACGAACACCCCGACGACGACACCAATCGCAAGGTTATGGGTCGCAACGACCACTGCCACCGTAATGACCATGACGGTCGTCTCGGACTTAGGTATCCGCTTCAATGTGGAGGGCTTGATCGAGTGCCAGTCGAATGTGCCGACCGAGACCATAATCATCACTGCGACCAGTGCCGCCATGGGGATGATCGCCACGACATCTCCGAGAACCACGATGAGTACAAGCAGGAATACACCGGCGAAGAACGTAGAAATGCGGGTGCGGGCTCCGGAGGCCTTTACGTTGATCAATGTTTGCCCGATCATCGCGCAGCCACCCATGCCGCCGAAGAAGCCGGAGACGAGGTTGGCCACACCCTGCCCCCAGGATTCACGGGTCTTGTTCGAGTGCGTATCGGTGATATCGTCAACCAGCTTGGCTGTCATCAGTGACTCCATCAGTCCAACGAGCGCCATAGCAAGCGCGTAGGGAGCGATGATCGTCAGTGTCTCCCACGTGAGCGGCACGTCCGGGATGAACAGCTCGGGCAGGCTGCGTGGCAGCTCTCCTTTGTCTCCCACGGCGGGCACGTTGATGGCGAAGACCACCACGGCAGCGGTGACTAGCACGATCGACACCAGTGGGGCGGGGATCACTTTGGTGATCTTCGGCATGAAGATCATGATCACGAGCCCCACGGCAACGAGTGGATAGACTGCCCAAGGCACGTCGACGAGCTCGGGTACCTGGGCCATGAAGATCAGGATCGCCAGGGCGTTGACGAAGCCGACCATGACACTGCGGGGGATGAACCGCATCAACTTCGCCACCCCGAACACCGCTAGTACGATTTGTAGTACGCCCGCGAGCAACACGGTGGCGATGAGGTAGTCCAGCCCGTACTCACGAACCACAGGAGCAATGACTAGGGCGATCGCTCCTGTCGCCGCGCTGATCATCGCGGGACGTCCACCGACGAATGCGATGGTTACAGCCATAACGAAGGAGGAGAACAATCCGACCTTGGGATCGACTCCTGCAATGATCGAGAAGCTGATTGCCTCGGGGATCAGTGCAAGCGCGACCACAAGGCCGCCCAGGACCTCACGAGCGAGGATCCTTGGCGTCTTCAGCGCGGTTAGCACTGAGGGTTCGGGCTGGTACCGGCTCCGGTCATCGGTCGTCATGGCCGCTGTCGTCATGGGGGCAGGCCTCCAAGGCTCTGGGTGGGTCGGATGTGACACACATTGAAGTGTGTGCGCGCGCCCGTCGCCGCCCAGCTCGGGGTCCGGCAGTCGGGAGGATGCCCGGCACAAGGCGCGGGCACGAAGTCAACTCTAACGTAACGTGAGGGTTGGGAGCGAATCGAGAGGGAGTTGCACCATGTCCAGGACCGGGACGATGCACATCGGAGAGCTTGCTGAGCGGACCGGGCTGTCGTTGCGCACGATCCGCCACTACGACGAGATCGGGCTGTTGACGCCTTCCGGGCGCTCTGAAGGTGGTTTCCGCCTCTACACAGAGGGAGACTGTGACAGGCTCATGCTCATCCGCCGGATGAAGCCCCTGGGGTACTCGCTGGAGCAGATGGGCAATCTCCTCCGCGCTCTGGACGGTGCCGACGGAGACAACGCAGCCGCCGAGAGCGCCCGCAGGGAGCTGCACGACTTCCGGGCTGACGCGGAGAAGCGCCGCGTGAAGCTCGCCAAGCAACTTGACGCGGCTGACGAGTTCATCGCGCAGTTGATCGAGCATTCTTCGGACTGAGCACGAGCCAGCTCCGATACGCTAGTTGCGCCAGCGTAGAGCGGGTTCGCCAACAGATACCGCAAAGCATCGACGGAGAACTCCGACTCACAGTAGAGGGGGTTGATGGTCACAGCAATCGCCCCCCAGCCGAAGAAGCCCTCACACGGCACACTCAGGCACTGGAGCCAGCCGACCTCGGCCGAGGTGACCCGACCAGCCGTCTGCCTCCTCGGCGGACCAGCGCTACCGTAACACTCCCCTACCGTTCGCCTGCGGAAGAGATGAGCAGGCCTTCGCCTGCGAACTCATCCCCGCGGTCCACGGTAACGGTGTCGCCGTCGTGGATGTGTCCGGCCAGGATCTCCTTAGCCAGCTTGTCCCCGATCTCACGCTGCACCAAGCGACGTAGCGGCCTTGCACCGTACGCTGGGTCGTAGCCTTCGAGCGCCAACCATTCACTGGCAGCCGGCGTGACCACAAGCGTCAGGCGACGTTCACTCAAGCGGTTCTGCATCGACGCGATCTGCAGGTCCACGATGTGCGTGAGGTCCTCGGTGCTCAGAGCATCGAACATGACGATGTCGTCCAAGCGGTTGAGGAACTCCGGCTTAAACGCCGCGTTCACTACACCCATGACAGAGTCACGCTTCTGCTTGTCATCCAAATTCTGATCTACAAGGAACTGCGAACCCAAGTTCGACGTCAAAATCAAGATCGTATTGCGGAAGTCCACAGTCCGTCCCTGACCGTCAGTCAAACGCCCGTCGTCGAGCACCTGCAACAGAATGTCGAACACATCGGGGTGAGCCTTCTCCACCTCGTCAAGCAGGACCACCGAATACGGCCGGCGACGCACCGCCTCGGTCAGCTGGCCACCGGTTTCGTAACCCACGTACCCTGGAGGCGCACCCACAAGGCGCGACACACTGTGCTTCTCGCCGTACTCACTCATGTCGATACGCACCAGCGCACGCTCGTCATCGAACAGGAAGTCAGCCAGCGACTTGGCAAGCTCCGTCTTACCCACACCCGTGGGTCCCAAGAACAGGAACGAACCCGTGGGCCTGTCGGGGTCTGACACACCAGCACGGGAACGGCGGATCGCATCGGACACAGCCTCAACAGCCTTCTTCTGCCCAATGAGACGCTTGCCAATCACGTCCTCGGCGTGCAGCAACTTCTCTCGCTCGCCCTGCAACAGACGTCCGGCGGGGATACCCGTCCAGGCGGAAACCACCTCGGCGATGTCATCCGAACCCACCTGCTCATTCACCATCCGCTTGCCAACGCCAGCGGCGTCGTTACTGGCCGCCTGCTTAGCTTCCTGAGCCTCAGCCTCAGCGATCTCCTTTTCTACCAAAGGAATCTCGCCGTATAGCAGGCGCGAGGCGGTTTCCAGGTCGGTGTCTCGGCGGGCGATCTCAGCCTGGCTACGCAGGTTATCCAGCTTCTTTTTCAACTCACCCACGCGGTTGAGGCCAGCACGCTGCGCCTCCCACGTGGCGTTGAGCCCAGCAAGTTTCTCCTGCTTGTCCGCCAGGTCCTCACGCAGGGCTTCCAGGCGTTCCTTCGATGCGTCGTCGGACTCGTTGACCAGGGCCATCTCTTCCATCTTCAACCGGTCGACCGCTCGCTGGAGCTCGTCGATCTCAATCGGGGCCGAGTCGATTTCCATGCGTAGACGGCTCGCAGCCTCATCCACCAGGTCAATCGCTTTGTCAGGGAGCTGACGCCCCGTGATGTAGCGGTTGGACAAAGCGGCAGCGGCCACCAGGGCACCGTCTGAAATGGTCACCTTGTGGTGCGCTTCGTAACGCTCCTTGAGTCCGCGTAGAATCGCTACGGTGTCTTCGACACTTGGCTCGCCCACGAACACCTGCTGGAACCTGCGCTCAAGAGCTGGGTCCTTTTCGATGTTTTCGCGGTACTCATCCAGCGTGGTCGCACCCACCAGGCGCAACTCACCGCGCGCCAACATGGGCTTGAGCATGTTGCCCGCATCCATCGCTGAATCGCCCGTAGCACCCGCACCTACGACCGTGTGGATCTCGTCGATGAACGTCACGATCTGCCCGTCGGAAGCCTTGATCTCTTCCAGGACAGCCTTGAGGCGTTCCTCGAACTCGCCTCGGTACTTAGCGCCTGCAACCATCGCTGACAGGTCAAGGCTGATGAGCGTTTTGTTGCGCAGCGACTCAGGCACGTCACCGGCCACAATGCGCTGGGCCAGGCCTTCAACCACCGCGGTCTTACCCACGCCGGGTTCACCAATGAGCACCGGGTTGTTCTTGGTCCTCCGCGAAAGCACCTGCACCACGCGCCGGATCTCTGAGTCACGCCCGATCACCGGGTCTAGCTTGCCTTCACGCGCCGCCGCGGTTAAGTCCACGCCGAACTTCTCCAGCGACTGGAACGTGTCCTCCGGATTTTCACTTGTCACTTTCTTGCCCCCACGCACGCTGGGAAGCGCGTCCAACAGCGCTTGGCGGGTGACACCTCGGCCGGTTAAAACACGACCCATTTCACCGGTGTCTTGGGTTGCCGCCAGCAACAGGTGTTCCGTGGAGACGAACTGGTCGCCCAGGCCCTGCATTTCGCGCTCAGCGTTGTTGATGAGCTGCAGGCCCTGGCGGCTGAGCTGCGGTTGGCTCACGGTCGAGCCTGACAGCGACGGCAGTGCCGCTGACAAGGCGGTGGCTTCGCGGGCGATTTCAGCTGGGTCGGCACCAAGAGCGGTGACGAGCGCACCCGCGATACTGTCATTCTGTTCGAGGAGGGCGCTGACCAGGTGCGACGGTTCAACCTGGTTGTTGCCACGGTTGACCGCATCCTTAATGGCAGCAGACAGAGCCTCCTGCGAACGCGAGGTAAATTTAGCGTCCATCAGATTCCTTTCACACTTCTAAGCTTCAGACTTTGAGCTTCTGAAATCTTCAACACTCTCAGGGTTGAGTCTATTCCGCTCAACTTTGAAAATGGCATGAAAAAGTGCGTGAAGTTGTGAGAGAAAATCGCGTTCGTTTTGCCTGCGGCTGTGTGTGCGTACAGCGTCAGCGAATGAAGGCGATAACCTAAAGAGCGAGTACACGAGAAAGAGGTTTCATGTCCATTGTGGTCACCGGCGCTTCGGGTTTTGTGGGTGGCGCGGTTGCTCGTTCGCTAGCAGAAAGCGGACACCAAGTTATTAGCCTGAGTCGCACGTGCCCGGACTTCGCTGAACCGCTGACTGGCGACATTGGACTGCCTAACACTCGCCAGCGTCCCGGCGTATGGCACCTTGATTGGGATATTCGTTACTCCGCGCCCGAGGTCGTTAAAGAACGCGCGGAAGCCGCCCAGGCGGTCGTCCACACTGCCGGTTGCATGAACGACTGGATGACCTCGAGTTATGCCCACGCCGTGAACGTGACGGGCACCCGCAATGTGCTTGACGCGTTCCCCAACACTCACTTCATCCACTTTTCGTGCGCTCTTGTTTATGACCCGCAGGTGGATCTGGACGGCGCGTACGAGGAGTCCGCGTTGGTAACGGTGGGGCGGTACACCTCGGAGTTGGAGCGGTCGCTGGTGGAGGCCGAGCGGGTGGTTCACCGCGTGCGCCCCGACGCTGTCATTTTGCGCCCCGGCCCCATTTACGGCGCTGGCGACAGGAACACCATGCCGTACATCCTGAAGCGGGTCGAAAATGGGGTGCTGCCTTTGCCGGCCGGAGGTAAGAAGCGGATTACGCTGTGCCACATCGACAACGCGGTTGCCGCCGTTGAGGCGGCAATCAAGAACCCGCACATCAACGGACCCATCAACGTGGGCGACCCCGAACCGTATGTGCTACAGAAGGCCATCAACACGATCCTGGCACGCTCTGAGTCGCACAACATTGTGAAGTTCGAGGAAATGCCTGCTGACCTGAGCAAGCTCAAGGCCTGGTGGTGGGAGCGCAAGGCCAAAATGGCTGGCGGTGCTAAGAAGATTGAGAAAGCGATGGCGCGTCAGAATCCTGAGGTGTTGAAGAAGGCGCGCGCGAAGGCTCGGCCGTTGCTGACCCGGTTTGCAGTGCGGCAGTTGGTGCATGACCGCACCTTGAACCTGTCACGTTTGAACACGTTGCTGGGTGTACACCCGGTGCAGGGTTTGGCGCCTCGCACGGGCGAGTTGCCCGAAGACCACGAGTAGCGGAGCGGGGGTAGCGCTGGGCCTGACGCGTGTGCTCTACACGCGTACACTCATAGTCATCACGAAGGAGTGGATCTGATGAGCATGAAAACGGACTACGACGTGGTCACCCACCGTGAAGGCGACCGATGGGTTTTTACGATTCCGTCCCTCAGCGCTACAGGACAGGCGACCAGCCTCTCAGCTGTTATAGACGAGGCTCGAGGCATCATCGAGGCGTGGACAGAGGACGGTCCCGCATACGAAGACATTACTGTCAACGTTCAAACTGACGGAGCCCAAGAAGCTCGTACGGCCACGGCGCCAAACGGCGGAAAGTGAGCGAAACAGCGCGTTATATTGCGCAGTTTCGCTCGCTTTGCGCCGTTTCACCCCATGATTGAACGCACCCACGCGGTCGAGTCATCAAAACTCGACGCGGTGCTCGTTGAGTCGACCTCAACCGGGATACCGTCGGCTGCCGGGTACGAACCCAAGAACTGCAGCTTGCGCACCATCCGGTGAACGCCAGCCAAGGACTCGGCAACTCGCGGCTCCTGCACGTGACCTGATATATCGATCGAGAACTTGTACAGCCCAAGCCCGTCACCAGTTGGCCGCGACTCAATGCGCGACAAGTTCACACGCCGCGCCGAAAACTGCTCTAGCAACCCCAGCAGCGAACCCGCTTTATCGGTCGCCAACGTGGCTACGATCGTGGTTTTGTCTGCCCCCGTGGGGGTAGGCAACTGCGGGTTCGGTTTCACCAGGATGAACCGGGTCACTGCGTTCTTCGCTGTCCCGATATCCTCCGCCAGAACCTCCAAGCCATACGTCTGAGCTGCCAGATCAGGGCACACCGCAGCGTGGAACGGCGCTTCACCCGCCTCCAACTGCTTAGCCGCAGCAGCGGTCGACGGCGCAGGCATGAACTGGGCATCCGGCAGGTGCGCTCCCATCCATTCGCGGGTCTGCGCCTCGGCGTGCGGGTGCGTGCCAAACGTTTGCACGTCGGCAAGCGCAGTCCCCGGACGCACCGCCAGCACGAACCGCACGGGCACCACGGTTTCAGCCACGATACGCGCATGCCCCACACGCATCAGCGCATCAAGGGTGGCAGGCACGCCACCTTCGAGCGAGTTCTCAATGGGCATGACGGCCGCGTCGTACGCGCCGCTGGCTATTCCACCGAGCGCCACGTTTGCGCTGATGACGGGCACGCGCTCAATCTGCCCGCGCTCAGAACCGCCAGCGCTGCCACCGGCCCACACATCCCCCGATTCGATCAACTGCAGCAGGGCGGCCTCGGTAAACGTTGCGGCCGGGCCCAGATAAGCAACCTTCATTAGCGGATGGTCAGCTGGCGCGACACCACACCGGACTTCGCGCGACGCTGCTCTGGAGTCAGCGACCCGGTTTCTTCCATGGCCGCGTGGAGCTTCTTCGCGAAGTCACCCAGCACCGCGTCGACGTCGTCAGGAGTCTGGTTCTCGTTCAGTTCCCACACAGGGATCACGATGCCGTGGGCGCGGAAGCACCCCAGGTATTTGCCCAGCCCACCCAGGTTGTTCTCCCCTGCTGCGTGCAGGCGCGCCAGTCCGTCCATGACGGTGTCTTCTGGTTCGGTGAACGCCCACCGCACGTAGCAGCGGCCGGCCATTTCGGTCCAGTAGCAGCCTTCCGCAGCCACGAGTTTTTCGGTGGGGCTGATGCGCTGGTTGGCCTGCTCAAGGCCCTCGCGCAGCTGCTCTTCGCTGAACGCGGAGTCTTCTGGCAGGTCCACTTCTTCTGGCAACCAGTAGTCGAACGTTTCTTTAACCGTGACTTTGAACGGCACCGAGGTGTCAAGAATGTCTTGCAGGCGCGGCCCCTCACCTGGGTTGGAGTTGGGTTCGGCGTATGCGCCCGGACCTTGTTCCTTCACTTTGAGGATCGCTGCGGCGAGGTCGCGCGATGGGTCGGGGGAACTGTGTGGGGTTTGCAGTCCGGCCATGAGCACGCCGTCTTGGCGGTTCATGGCTTGCCATGCGGCGGGCAGAAGGGTGGCGAAGGTGACGTCGTCACCACCATATTCTTCTGTCAGTTTGGCGGTTGCGGTTGCAGCTGGGACCAGTTCGCGCAGGCTCACCAGGTCGGTTTCAAACGGCAGGCCTTCGAACGGGCGTGGAACGAACGCAGCGGCCTGTTGACGCGCCAGGCGCTTGGCAATGACATCAGCTGTTGACTTCTTGGACTTTTTTCCCATGGGCCTAGTCTAAGCAAAGACCGCCAGCCCCACACATTGCGCCTACACTACGCGCCTCCAATGCACGCCAACGGGCGCGTTACTGGCCGCGGGCTTCAACAGAACTTTGGGCGATTTCTTTCAGTCCGTATTCTGCTTTCCAGCCGAGGTCTTGCCTAGCTGCGGTGACATCTGCCACCAGGCGTGCGGGGTCGCCTTGGCGACGGTCGCCAACCACCGCGTCGATGGGACGTCCCAGCGCATCAGAAAGCGCCGCGATGACTTCGCGCACGCTGGACCCGTTTCCGGTTCCTACGTTGTAGACCGATTGCGGGTTGGACCCAGCTTCGAGCGCATCGAGCGCGACCACGTGGGCTTCAGCCAGGTCTTTGACGTGGATGTAGTCGCGGATGCATGTTCCGTCGTCTGTGGGGTAGTCGTCCCCAAAGATCACGGACTGTTCCCCGTTTTCAACTTGGTTGAGAACAATGGGGATGAGGTTTTGAACGGCAGTGTCGGCGAGTTCCGGCCAGCCTGCCCCAGCCACATTGAAGTAGCGGAGTTTGATCGCCCGCAGGTCTGACACCGCGGCAACATCGTCGATCATCCATTCGCCAATGAGTTTGGTTTCACCGTATGGGTTGGACGGGTGTTGCCCCACGTTTTCTTCTGCCAGCAGGAGCCGGTCCTGCATTCCGTACACCAGTGCAGATGAGGAGAAAACCAACCTATTGACGTTATGAGCCACAAGCGCTTCGAGCAGGTTGGCCAGTCCAGCCACGTTGTTGCGGTAGTACTTGATCGGCTTTTCGACTGACTCCCCAGCCATTTTTTTAGCAGCGAAATGCACAACAGAGTCAACGTTGTAGCGCTTGATGACCTCGCCCAACTGTTCAGGTGCCGTGTGGGACGATACGTCGATCCGTTCAAGTGGCAACCCCTCGATTCGTGAGGCGATTCCGTTGGACATGTCGTCCACAACCACCACGGAGTCACCTCGTTCGTGTAGCAGTCGCACAACGTGGGATCCGATGTACCCGGCGCCACCGGTGACCATTACTGTCATGGAGTTTTCCTCTGTGAGTCGACGTATTCGCTTAGCGACTAAATTCTACTCGCGGAGCCACTGCTTGATCTCTTCGGAGTCCTTGCCCAGCCCCGGCGGGTCCATATCGTAGCTCACAGGTGTGGCTGACAGTGTGATGGGGTTGGCCACCGTCGGCGTTGTTTCCGGAGTGGCTACGGGGTTAAGACCCAGTTTTTCCGCCAAGGCCACGCCCTGCGAAATGTCGTTGATGGGCGCACACGGCACCCCGGCAGCAGTGAGCAGGTCGTACCATTCTTGCGCGGACTTGCGAGAAAGCGCGTCAATGAGGATGGGTGCTAAGTCGGTGCGGTTGCCAGTACGCCCGGCGTTGGTTGCGAAACGTTCGTCGGAAACGACCTCGGGAATATCCAAAACTCTGCACAGGGACGCGAACTGACGGTCGTTGCCAACAGCCAACAGGAGGTCCCCTTCGCCGGTAGGTAGCGGCAGGTATGGATACAGACTGGGGTGCTCATTGCCCATCCTGGTAGGCACCACTCCCCCAGTGACAAACGCCGCGGACTGGTTCGCCAAGCCGGACAGCGCGGAACTGAGCAGGTTCGTTTCAACGTGTTGGCCTTCGCCGGTTTCTTGCCGGTGGTGCAGTGCAGACACGATTCCCAACGCGGTGTGCAGGCCGGTGATGATGTCGAAAACGGCGAAACCGGCTTTCGTGGGCTCACCACCGGCGGACTCAGGAGCGCCGGTGATGCTCATGAAGCCTGAAAGTCCTTGGATGAGGAGGTCGTAGCCGGGTTGCGGGTTATTTCCGCCAAATCCGGTGATCGATGCGTACACCACGGAGGGGTTGGTTTTCGCAACCGAGTCGTAGTCGAGGCCGAACTTCTTCAGACCTCCGGCTTTGAAGTTTTCGACAACGACATCGGCACGGGCGGCGAGTTCTTGGGCAAGAGTGCAGTCGTCTTCGTCCTTGAAGTCCAGGACTACATCGTGTTTGTTGCGGTTCGCACCCAAGAAATAGGTGGCTTCACCTTCGTGGACTGGCGGGCGCCATCCGCGCGTCTCATCACCAGTGGGACCTTCAACCTTGATGACGGTCGCACCCAGGTCAGCCAGGAGCATTGTGGCGTACGGGCCGGCTAGTACGCGGGAGAAATCAGCGACGAGAACACCTGCGAGAGGCCCGGTGGGAGTGCGACCAAAAGCGGGGCGTGACGTTGACACAATCAACCTCTTCGTTCATTCGTAGTTGTGCTCGGTTACATATTGACACCCATACTCTCACTGTTCACGCACCTTCGCTTGCCCACAAGGTAAAAACCGAGGCCAATTGGTGCTATCCTCTCGTAAGTGACTCGCGAGTAACATTCTCCACACCCCTTGATTCAACAAGGTGCCTTGGCATAGAATCGAGGCGTCGGAGAGCCGTGCATGCACATGCAGTACTATGCATAAGGCTCCACCCCAACGGCTGAGCCCACAAACTCGCACGGCTCCACAACACTGTGTCGCCCGCGCGCTTGAGCGCATGAGTCACACCGCCTCGTAGAAAGAAGGTTGCCATCGACCTGCACCAGACCCGCGCGTTCCTCGCTGTGGCCGAAGAATTGCACTTCGGTCGCGCCGCTGAGCGCCTCGGGATTGCGCAACCGCCACTCAGTCGCACAATTAAGCAGCTAGAGGATCGTCTGGGCGTCCAGCTGTTTAACCGCACCACGCGTTTTGTGTCGCTCACCGCGGCAGGGTCAGCGCTGGTCGAGCCGGCCCGTGAGATTCTGCGGAGCGTCGAAAAGGCTGAGCACATGGTTCGCCTGGCGGAAGAAGGAGACATCGGCTCCGTCAACCTTGGCTTTACATTGTCTTCCGGGCACGCACACATATCTCGCCTCGTTAGAGCTATGCAGCAACAGGCATCGGGGATCAAGGTGGAACTCCACGGCAATATGTTCAGTGTGGAAGGCATCTCCAAGGTTTTGTCCGGCAAGCTGGACCTAGCACTGGTCTATACCGACTCACTGCCACCA
This sequence comes from Brevibacterium sp. ACRRH, assembly GCF_022346365.1. Lineage (NCBI taxonomy): Bacteria > Bacillati > Actinomycetota > Actinomycetes > Micrococcales > Brevibacteriaceae > Brevibacterium > Brevibacterium sp. ACRRH. Next base: position 88,096 of record NZ_JAKRMN010000001.1, on the reverse strand, counting down.
CGACTCGCTGGTCGCGTCATCAGCCTGGACCAGTACGTTGTCGCCACCCCTAAAGACCACCCGCTCACCCGGCTGGACAAGGTAACGATCGAGGATCTCAAGGACTACGAGTTCGTCATGCTGGCGACTCAAGCTGGGGATTTCGCGCGCGAGAAGTTCATACATTGGTGCAGTGAAGCCGGATTTAAGCCGCGCGTTGCACAAACGGTCCCCGACTCCATAACCATGGCGTACTGCGTCAACGCCGAAGTGGGCATTGCAGTTAACACAACTCCAACTCTGGCTGAGGTGCCGAACACTTCGCTGGTCGCCACACCCTTGGAAACCGGGCACGAACCCACCCCACTCGCCTTGGTCTACCACGAAGAAAACACGTCACCTGCACTTCGTGAAGTCTTGCGGGTTGCAGAAGAGGCACTCCCCCACGCACAGTTTGAGCTGAAGTAACAGCGGCAGTGGCGAAGGCTTCAGAAGCCTACGTAACAGCGGAAGTGGCGGGACACCTCGGCGGTCTCATGAGTTTGTGAGGTGCGAGGGGTACGCTGAGGGTGGAATCTTCACCTAGCCCAAAGGAGTGTGTCGTGCCACAGTCAACAGATACACAGGCGCTGGCCGTTGTTGCGTCGAACGCGAATGTGAGCCGCTCGGAGTCGCCCCAGTCGCGCAGGAAGTTCTACCCGCAGCGTTTCACTGGCAAGGTTGCTGTGGTGACGGGTGCGTCGCGTGGCATCGGCCTGGGGGTTGCCCAGCGGTTGGCGCGCGAAGGCGCCAAGGTGATCATCACGGGGCGTAACGCGGATACGCTGGCTGAAGCGACGTCCACGATTGGTGGCCCACTGCAAGTGGTGGGTGTGGCCGGGAAGGCCGATGACCCAGAGCACCGCGAACAGGTGTTCGCGGTTGCGCGCGATAAGTTCGGGCCGGTGGATGTTCTGGTGAACAACGTGGGGATCAACCCGGTGTACGGCCCCATGATTGAGATGGATTTGGATGCTGCACGCAAGATTTTCGAGGTGAATGCGCTGGGCGCGTTGGCGTGGGCGCAGGCGGCGTATGAGTCGGGGATGAAGGACCGAGGTGGTTCCGTCCTAAACCTGTCGTCGGTTGCGGCCGCGCGTCAACCGGTTGGGATTGGTTTCTACGGGTCGTCGAAGGCGATGGTGGAGCACATCACGCGCCAGTTGGCGATGGAGTTGGGGCCACAGGTTCGCGTGAACGCGGTTGCACCGGCTGTGGTGAAGACCAAGTTTGCGGAGAAGTTGTATGAGGGGCGTGAGGCCCAGGTGTCCGCGGATTACCCTATGAAGCGTTTGGGTGAGCCCGAGGACGTCGCCGCTGCCGCTGCTTTCCTCCTGTCCGATGAGGCGAGTTGGATCACCGGCCAGGTGCTCACGCTTGATGGTGGGCGCAGCCTGGGTGGCGAGTAGTGAATTAGTTTGACGACGCGGTGGCGCTTGGCTGAGCGCTGGGTTCTGGCTTCTTCTTCCAGACCACAGTGGTGATGGAGCTGGCTGCCACGTCAAAGTGCAGAGTGTTCCCGTTGACCTCTGCGGTGGGGGCGTCACTTGCGCCGGGAGTGGCCGGCGTGGGTTCTTCGCCTTCAGACGCGTTACCGCTATCTGGACCTGAGTACGGAAGCGCTTTCGGTAGCTTCCGTTGTGGTGTGTGGCGGGCGCGGTCTTGAGTGTTGTTTTCTTTTCCTGCGAGTTGCCCTGCCGAAACGGGAGTGAACTCTTTAGGCATCTTGATGGTTACGGGGTTTCCGCCACTTGATGCAGCGTCATTGTTGTTGATGATGACCGTGACTGTGGTGTCGCCTTTTGTGGTTGTGTAAGCACGCATGTTGTCGCCACCAGAGATTTTTGTGTCGACGAAGTCGCCGCCCACGGTGGGGCTGATGGTTTGCATGGCGAGGAAGTTGTCACGTGCCCGGAATTGGTATTGGCCATCGTTTGTGTCGGACCAGGCTTGTGGGTCCAGTCCTGCACCTGCTCCGGCTCCTGATTTGGCTTCTTTCGATGGGTCGCACACGGTGCTCATGGGTGCGCCTTTGTCGCATGAGCCCAGCATGGAGTGCATGTTGAGGCGTTCCACGCCCAGGGTTGCTGCGTGGAGTGTGTAATCGGCGGTCCATAGGGATTTGGAGAATTTCTTGGACGTGTCGTTCGTGCCCGCGCAGCTGGTGGGTCCGGTTTCTTCTACCCAAAGTGGGACTTTGGCTTTTTTGGCACGGTCAAGTCCCAGCCCGAGGAGTTTGGCGGCTGAGTCGTGGGTTTCTTTGGTTGTGAAGTTTTCGGCTTGTGGTCCGCGACCGGGGACTTTGGTTGAGGAGCAGTCGAAGAGTGCGTACCAGTGCTGAGAGATGGCGGCGATGTTGTCTTTGTGGTTTGAGTCGTCCATCGCTTGTGTGAACGCGTCCATCCATTGTGTGTCGTATGCAGCTGGCCCGATGATGGGGGCGTCTGGGTGTTTCTCTGTGATTGCGTCGACGTATGCGCGTAGTTGTTTTTTGTAGGCGTCGGTGTTCCAGTTGTCGTCGCGGATTTTCAGGTCGCCGGAGTCGACGGTGTACCCGTTCGGTTCGTTACCCACGCTGATGCCTACCAGGTGTGGGCCAAGGATGGTGATGGCGTGGTGGGCCATGTCTGCGCCGCGCTTGGGGTCGTAGTCGCCCAGTGGGATGCCGATAGTCACACGAGACTTGGTTGTATCGGCCATTTTCTTGAGGCGCTTGAGGTCGTCTGGTGTGACTTTGATTTTGCCTTTGGGCGCTTCTTCGTCTGAGGAGGTCCAGAAAAGTGAGCGGTCGAGCCTGTTGCCGCCAAACCGTAGTCCGGGTTCGCCGAGGTTCTTGAGAAGTTCGTCGAGGTTGCTGTGGTCAGGGTCCCAGCGAGGGTCGGCAAGTTCGGTGGATTCGAAGGAGATGCCGAGGTTGTCGGCGCCCATCTTTCGTTTGTTGGGTTTGTCGCTGACGGTGATGGTGGCAGGTTTGCCGTCGGCTGGCTTCGCGAACTCCTGCGAAAACTTAGGAGGAGGTGTTGGCGAGGGTGATGACGACTGCGATTCGTCGGTGACAGGTGCGTCTTCGCCCGAGCACGCCGAGAGCACAACCAGCACGCACGTCATAAGCACGGCAAGTACTGCACGGGGTTTGCTGGTGTTTCTCTTCGCTAGCATTGTGGTTGCTGACTTTTGGCTTTCACTCTGAAGAATCAGCTATTGCCTGCTCAACATACCTGCGGATATCTTCTGGCCTTGCCGCACGGTGACCAGCTCCTTGATTAGTGGTGATTACGCGCAGACGCTCGGCATTACCTGACTTCTTAAACGCCTCTACAAATGGCTTGTAGTGGCGTAGCACGTGGTATTCGTCGCCCTTGTTTTGTATGTAGTACACATCGCGCGCAAAGTCTATCGACTTAAAACTTGCAACGGCACTAGTGCGAAGCTCCCACCCTTCACCTGGAGTTGGCGTGCCGGCGGCGACGCTATAGGCTCTCTCAATCACGTCGGGAAGATAATTATCAAGATTAGTCTGCGGGCTTCCAGTTACAACGCGACTATCTGGCAAATATCTACTCGTTTGCAAAGCCGCGAAGCCACCACCAGAGGTCCCTGCTAAAATGACCCGGTTTGAATCCACACGCTTACTATGAAGTTCGATTAGGCGAGCCATCTCATGGTGTACATTTACGCGATCTGTGCCTAGATACCACGACAATCGCATTCCTGCGTGTAGGTCCAAGGTTGGGTCTGAAAACAGCAACAACGCACTGTCCTCTATCCCTTTCAACGTCCGAAGCAAGCTAAAAATCGGGAGTCTCATTTTTGTACGATCGACCGCACCGTGAAAAAAGGCAACAACATTACGTCCGGAACCGTGAACATACACCGGCAACACAAGATCACCATAATCTACCGTGTGGATGTACGAGTTCTCGGCACTGGTTGGGAGTTCGTATGCGGCGTCTACATCACTTCGGCGGGTGGTGTAAATTGGCACGTTATAGAATGGGTGGACCAAGCCACCACCCCAATTTATCATTGGTGTGCGTCGGCTCAGCCCTGCGGGAACGCCGGAATACAATTGATTAACAAAGTCGTCCATCGCAAGATCGACCAGTGCTGCACCGACACCGAAGTGTTGCGAGTAAAGTAGTCCGTACTCTTCAGTAAAACGTTTTAGCGCATCAATTCCGTCACGCCGTGCGTCGAGCGCTCCGGAAGCTTCCCACACGCGAGCTTTAACTTCGCGGACAAGCTCCATGGCGTCGTGGCGTGTTTCACGCCAGTCTCTAACCGACGCCACTCTCACGTTTGTCAGCTCGTCATTTAGATCACTAGAACTCGCATCATGAGAAGCAAGCAACCCAAACCCGTCGCGAACAGCAAGAGCCTCTCTATATGAACTTTCTCGGATGCGCGCAACGACTCCCCAATCAAGCACATCAATTGACACGTGGTGCTCGAGTGGTTTGACGACCCGGCCACCCCATGTCACGATGCTCCGGGAATCTTTGCTCTTCAGGATGGTGAGTCGTTGCGCAGATTCCGCAGATTGATCGACGGTCACATGGTCGCGGTCACTTCCAGACACATGCAAAACAAAGTTTGCGTCATCGACCCGCAGCCAGATGTTTAATAGATTCCCCTCATCTTCAATAGTGATTTCAACACTTGGTGGCACTATCCAGTGCTGTCGCAGGGTTACATCAGCACGGTCGACACTATCCTCGACCAAAAAGTACTCACCAACGTCAGACCACGAAAGACGACGAGTGTGGGTGGCGTTTGCGAACTGTGTATCTTCAAAAACATATGAGGCCGTTTGATCCGACAGGTGACGCTTTTTGAGCGTCACGCCGCCCATCGGACGCTCCGGGAGGTTTAATGTCACTGCCGAGTGCCACGCAAGCGACTTAGCGTCGTCACCAATGGGGTCAACAAGCCAATCGACACCGTCTGAGGAATATGTAATCCGCCCAAGGTCCTTGTGTTCTACGCCACGAAGACCGGCGCCGAACAGGACTGTCATCATGGTTTCCGCATTACATTCACGTTCGAACTCGCCATAACCGCTTCGGTGGGATACATAACCGTTCGTTGCAATGAAAGCACGTTGCGAGGGAGGCTCACCTTCGAGGCCAAGCGTCTGTAGGTGGCGCACTTGGGGATCATCGGAAGCGAAATTCTTGTCAATGGCGTCGCTTCCAAAATTTAAGAAATCGCCGTTTGGTTTAACGAGATATCGAGCAAACTCGCGATTCTTTGTTCGAGAGATATAGTTCGAAAGATCAAACGCATCACTCGACACGTTCTCTAACCATTTTGCGACGCGAGCTCGAGTCGTTTCCATAGCGGGTATCGAATCGGCACGGATCCAACCAGAATCATCAACCAGGTTTATCACCCAAGTGTGGATCACTTCACGAAAATGTTCAGTTGCCACATAGCCTCGTTGGTGAAGCAAAAAAATGCTTTCGACAAAGTGTTCCCAGTACGGAGACGCAGTATCGATGCGTAGCCACTTTAAAGCAGAATAAATGTGAGCATCAACTACCGCTTTAACCCAAGCGGGACCGTCATCGTGCAGACCGAGCGCAATCACACGCAATCGTTTGGCCACTACCGCGGCATACCAGACTGGGCCACCTTTTAGTTTGAAACCCCCGCGCGCAGCCCAAGATGCTAGGAGCTCCCCCCAAAGACGGCGTTCATTTGAGTTCGGGTTTTCCGAAGACACTCGCCTGAGGACGTCTAGCCACTCTAGACTGTGTAGACGCGCCAGCCGCTTGGGCCCGACCTTCTTTTCAGCTGACTCCCAATCTAAATCTGCAGGAAGTCGCGTAGCAACGTTCTGTATTCGTAAAACACCCGCTGTAAGGGCATCTGCAACTTCGCGGTCATTATGCTGAGGCTGCAAATCGTCTGGCACGTAGCCACTCATACTCAGAGTCATTTGTTTCTCCAACGGTCACTCACGCTTTCGGTGCGTCATCACGCGAGTAGTCGAAAACCGTCACTGCACGATCGATCGCGGATACTTCGACTTCGTTACCACTATGGGCGTCTTTAAACAGCGTCAAATCCTTACATGAAACACGGCTAGCCAAGAGCCATGATTGGTGACCGGCAAGGTCCCGCAACGACTCCAGACGAACTGATATTACGTCACCTTTTGACAGCCCCAAGAAGCGAAGCGCAACCGGCGCAGCAGTCCTAGCGCAGTCGTCCTCACACACAACCGTGTCATTCAACAGCACTTGCCACTTTACATATCCCAACGCGTTGGGGTTCTGGTAGCTACTGTGAACGGCAAAGGACACTCCTCCAGTACGTTCGGCGACGTAGAGTTCTGCAGTCACCATGGCATTCTTTTCCATCGCGAAATTCTCAAACGACAAAACCGGCGTGACTACGTTCGTCGTTTCTTTCATCTCGCGCGATGCGTACGACACATTCTTTAGCAGTTCTCGCCCTTTAAGAGCGACGCTCTTGCGACGCTGTTTGAAAACTGAGTCATCCTCATTCACAGGAAAGAGTTCCAATTCTGGCATGTTCCGGTCGATAAGATCATAAATCGCTAACGCTTCTTCGCGTTCATAAATCGGGAAGGAAAGTAGAAGCTCAATTATGTCCCTCATTCCTAATGGCACTATCGTTTCATAAAGGATGTCTTGCTCGTTCATGATCTCGCTGTGCCATTTACCCATGCGCAATTCCCAATATGCGAGGTCATCTGGCATGAAACCGTGCAACACGGCCCCATAACCCATCTCTTTCGCCTGCGCGACATCACTGGTGGTAGTAAGGCCCATGTATTTTTTCAGTGCCGCAAAATTGGCGTGCGATTCCTTCCAGTAGCGACGCACGATCTCAACACCATTGCCTCGCAGATGAATCCAATCGGGTTCTTCGAACAGGTTACGCATGCGCGCAAGTAGCTTGCGCCCATGACTCTTAAACGAATTAGTCTCTGCGAGCTCTATAAGTCGCGGATCGTTCTGGGTTTTGTCCGTTAAATCAACAAACCAATGTTCCTTGGAGGCGATGTATGGCAACATCTCAGTAACTCGGCTGTAATCCATATGCATCGAACGGGCGTATGCAGACCCTCCCGGTCGTGGATTTCCGTATGTAATTGTTGAAATGTCATGACGGTTGTCTCTAAGCATCGCCAGCACAAAGCGACTATCTAAACCTGCAGTAATGGATAGAACTACATTGTCCCAGCGCTCAAACAAAGCACGGTGCGCGTTGCGCCATAACTCTTCAATTCGTGCAAGTTTTTCGTCCGATGACCAGTCCAGGTAGCGATTTGTTGTCCGTGGGAAATAGCGCTCAGCTTTAAACGTGTTGAGGTTCAGACGAAAGTTAGGCAGTAACTGCCATACTCGATCAAAGATCGTGTAATCCAACCGATAGCGCGTTTCTTTCGCAGCATGTATCGCCTCACGCTTAGCCTTCTGGGCTACCAAACGTGCGTGCGACCCAACTAGCCCTGCATCACGGTCGAAGTAAACACTCCGTAAACCTAACGCGTCGTGGTAGAGCCACGTTTCACCTTCCCTCCTCGCAATCACCATGTAGCGACCGAGCAACGTACCTAGCGATCGTTCGAATTTTTCATAACTAATCGCTAGACTCTCAGCAAGTTTTGACGCGACATCGTTGTTGGAAACACCTGCACCGTCAAAAAACTGCCCGCGGATGAGTATCATCACGTCAGCGCCGGCAGTCGCACGGCTTGTCGGCGTGAAGTCATCGCACCAAAGAGTCCATCCATCCCACAAAGGGGTTTCTACGAAGTGCGCAACTGACGACACGTCACCACGGGTCAACATGAACCCCTTTGAGTACGCAATGTCCCTGAAATCGTTCATCGTTTGCCTTCTATTGGGAATTGGTTCATAACGGCCTCCTCAAAACGCGCCACTTAGCGGATACAGTACTGCAGTTTCGGTATGAACACGGACACCTTGCCGAGCACCGATACAAAAACAGCACTAGATCAACAACATAGGACGCTACTGAACCGCACAAATCGTCGGTTGTTACCGTCTCCCGCGCGACCCGCGAACCCTTTTTTGCTTGAGTCTCACGTTTCTTGTAGGAGGTCGTCCAGCTCCGGGTGATTGCCGTAAAAGCCAACCAGCTGGCGAATCGTCGATTTACACTCGTCACGCTCATCCATCGCGACATTCCGCAGTTTATCGACGTACCATCCTTTGACGAATGGCATGAGCCTTACCGAGTTATAGGAGTCCAAGAGGCCAACTTCACTTAGCCATGTGGCACGGTCCTGCTCCAGAGCAATGTACTTCTTGTAGAACTTTGGCCCAACTTGATTGACCGTGGAGTTGGAAACTGCCGCATAATACGTGTGGATTGGCGTTTCTGTAACCGCAATTCTCTCTGCGTAGAACAACATTTGTTGGAAAAAGTACGAGTCTTGCCCAACCGCACCAACCGGTTGCACCAGGTTCAGCGACTTTAGCCACTCCGCGTCAGCAACGAGAGCTTGAATGGACATTGGCTGGAACTTGATCTTAGTAAGAATACCCTCGGGAACATCGGCACCGTCATATGCTCTTGAACCGAGCGCTTTTCGAAGAATTCCTGAGTTATTGATGATAAGACGACGGTGCTTGAGCTTCACCATATTTCCAATAGCAAAGTTCACGCCTGTCTCTTCAATCATTTTAAGCAATTCTGCGAAGCCATCGGAAATGGCTTCATTGTCTGGATCCAAATACGTAATAAACTTTGTGTCGCAAAGTTCCAGTCCCGTATTTCGTGGCCGTGAAGCGCTACCTGAACCACCGATTTCGTGATAGAACGCTTCGACATTCGGATAGCCTGCTACTAACCCCTGAACGATCTGCCGGGTCTCAAAGTCTGTTGAACCGTCATCGACCAAGAGAACTTTCATCTTGTTAAAGATGCTGGAGCGACGCAAAGAGTCAAAGCACTTGTAATACAAATGGCGACCATTGTTGTAAATGGGCACAACCACTGTGAGATCGTACTCACTTACTGCAATCTTCGGCTGCACAGAACGATCACGAGAAGCAACAAGCTGATTCGCAGGGACCGTTAGGACACCGGGATCGTTTGTGGACACCCCGTGAACTTCAGCGTATTCGCCCGCTTTAACACGGCGCTCCCCTTCAGGCACCATCTCGAAGGTACCTTCATATTTGTCCTCAGTCACAACCGTTTTAGCAGATGAGTACTTAAACCCATTGACCAAGTCATCGACGAAATGAGGGTCATGTTCTTTACTCGCGTCAACATGAAGCGTCACATAACGACCGTCAGCTTCGTGAGATGTCATCTCAGCGCTTTGTTTCAACGTCAGTCGGGTCTTCTGTTCAGCAACAAAGTTGGCGTACTCATCACTATTCAAACCTGCTACGAACACCTGGGGCTCATTTACTGGCACGTCAAAACCGCAGAATTCGAGCATTGCACGAACACGGTCGAAATTCGTGTTGTCAGTAAACGCGTTTCGCACTCCATCAACCTGTGCTTTGCGTATGTCTTCAAGCGATAGGCTCTCTAACCACTGAACCATGTCAATTTCACGGTCAGGCATAAACACATTTGGAAATTGCGTGTTAACACCAGCGCTATAGTTTGAGACGATGCAAGTCCCCATAGCCTGTAACTCGATCACACGATTCGCAAACATCGTCTGGCTGGCATGCACCGAGTTCAGGTTTATTGAAACAGGCAGAAGCCGCTGAATAGACAAAAGCTCAGCGTGTGCAAGCGGACCGTGCAAGTGTTCGAGATACTTCTCCGGATACAGGTACTTCTCGGCGCCTATTTCCAAGTTTCGGTCCACAATCCACAGCGGATATCCGGCCTTGAGAATTCCATCGAAAATCAACTCACCGGCTCGCCGTCGAGCTTGATATTTCTTCCGATGCCACGAACCGCCAAAGACAAATTCCGTCAAGTCACTTCGCATTGACCCCAAAGGGTTGTGATGAGCGAAATTAACGCTGAACGGTAAAGCCGTCACAGGCGTAGCATCATTTGTCAGTTTTTGGTACTTATGAACTACCTCAATCGCAGATGTGAAGATGAAGTCAACTGATTTAGCGAGACCAGCAAAGACATCAAAATTGGGGGGATCTTCTTTCGAGTAGAAAGCGACAGGGACACCGTTCTGCTTCGCTAACGGAACAATCTTCTGGGTAACTAACCATCGCTTTCCGCTCGACGCAATTGAAAGCCCAAACCACTCATGGTCCAAACCTCTCCAAGCAGACGTCACTAGCAACAAGTCAAGCTCAGGAATTGCCTCTTCGTAGTTTTCCGGTGTGATCGGAATGAAATGCGCCGCACCCTCGAAACTCTTGAAAAGAAATGTGTCAGCGATAATCCCAATCCGAAACTCCAGTGGTTCGAACCACGACTGCTTCGAAACGTTAGGAAGCGAATCAGCCGTCGCAATTAACTCTCGTATGCGATCTTCGTTCGACGTGCGAAAGTACTCGTACCGTTCAAGGTATTCATCAGCCGATTCGACTGGGAACAGAAACGGGTGCTTCCCCAGCAACGCGTTCTCGTAGTATACGCTTTCCTGCACACTCTTGGAATACGCGTTAACGACGGAACGTCGTGCCTTCACATCAGCGATCCGCTGATTCAGGTCTTTCGTTCTTGCTTCTACGGTCTTAGCGTCAAAAGCCATCAGCTATTTCCTCTTTTTAAACTTCTCTTTGATCTGCGTTCGAAGCTTCCAATATTTAACTTGGGCCGAAGCAAGCTTTGAACTGGCAAGATTGTTATACCGTTTTTGCAAGTTTGCATTCGTACGCTTGAGACGCTCGATTTGCTGTTCTCTGCGCAGCAAGGACTTCATCAACAGCTTTTCACGCTCGAGCTGGCTGACATACGACGACGCTAACGAGTCGTGCTCTTTCGCCAAATGTGCAATAACTTTACGAGAGTTTTCAAGACACACCTGCAACTGCTCGTCGCTTGCATGAGTCTCTGATGTTTGAGTTCCTGGGGTCACAGCAAAGTTCTCCATACTCTTCATGCAAAATCGGGCATGCGCGAACCAATATTAAACATGTGCTTGATTGCCGCCACTGACCGTTGCGCCGCTTTACCGTCACCATAAGGGTTCACAGCCTGCGCCATGCTGGCGTAATGCGCTTCGTCGTCAAGCAATTTAGTCACTGCATTGACAATCTGTTCACGTTCCGTCCCAACAAGCTCAACCGTTCCTGCGTCCACTGCTTCCGGCCGTTCGGTGTTTTCGCGCATTACGAGAACAGGTTTCGCCAGGCTCGGCGCTTCTTCTTGGATTCCGCCCGAGTCTGTCAGAACTATGTCAGACGCATTCATCACAGTTGTAAACGCGCCATACGAAACCGGTTCCGTGACCAAGACGTTTGAGCAATGCATGACTCGTGGAAGCACGGCTTCCCTTACAAGCGGATTCTTGTGAGCCGGTAGCAAATAGGTGACGTCTGGCCTATTTGTTGCCAGTTCATTGAGCGCATCCCCGATGTTCTCCATTGAGCGACCCAAGTTTTCACGACGGTGCGTTGTAACTAACACTTTTGGCCCGGTTGCTGCGAGATAGTCGCGAGTTGCTTGGTCCTCAGGTTCGACCTGAAGATCCACTGCCATTTGCAATGCGTCAATCACAGTGTTTCCGGTTACAGCAATTGCGTTTGAGTCTATTCCGTCATTTTCAAGGTTTGCGCGCGACCTTCCAGTGGGCGCCAAATGCAATGAAGCGATTTGACCCGTCAGTTTTCGGTTCGCTTCTTCGGGAAACGGGTTGAACAGATTTCCTGAGCGCAAACCCGCTTCAAGATGGATGACCGGGATTGAACGGTTAAAAGCGGCAATTGCAGATGCCATCACCGTGGTCGTGTCCCCTTGAACCACAATTGCGTCGGGAGCCAAGTCGACCAGCTCTTTATCGACTCCTTGGATCACCCGCGCCGTAATCTGGTTGAGCGACTGTCCTTTAGCCATGATGTTCAAGTCACGGTCTGGCTGGATACCAAAAAGCTCGTTTACTTGATCCAGCATTTCCCGGTGCTGCGCTGTAACTAGCACCACCGATTCCAGTGCCGAGTCTGCTTCGATCTCTTTGATCAAGGGGGCCATCTTGATTGCTTCAGGGCGAGTTCCATAAATGGACAAAATGCGAGGTGACGAGCTCATCGGGAAGTAGACTCCTTACGAATACGGAATTTCATTCAAAGTTTAACAGCCATTAGGTTTGAAAATTTGAATGCCTTGGGGGCGCAATAACGCGATTAGCGTGCCTTGGGGCCATCTTGCGTAGTTTCGACAAGTCTTCGGTAATCTCCACCAATTGTTCTCGACCCTGTTCGCGCGCGTCCGCAAGCAATTTTTTTGCGATTTCCGCCTTTCCTTTGGCTTCGTTCCATGCCCACCATCGATACGCCTCTGCGACTTCTTCAGCAGAGCCGTCGCGAATGAAATCACCCTTATGCAACCAAATCGCACGGGTACACATCTCCTGAATCGTTTTCGCAGCGTGACTTACGAGGAAAACCGTTCCCGCATCGTCGAGCATACTCTTGGTAGCTTCTTTGCTTCGTTCATAGAAGGTTGCGTCACCTGTCGATAGGGCTTCGTCAATAAGCATGATCGAAGGTCTCGCTGCGACCGCAATTGCAAAACGCAAACGCGCGCCCATACCGGATGAGTATGTACCCATTGGTCGCCGAATAGCTTCACCCAGGGCCGAAAGTTCCACAATCTCGTCGACTCGCGATTCAGCTTCCTCAGGAGTCATACCCATTGCAAGACAGCCAAGCCGGATGTTTGCCAGGCCAGAAAGGTGAGGGTGAAGCGCAGCGCTCACACCCAATAGCATCGGTTGTTTACTGGCCAGGATTCGACCTGAGTCCGGTTGTTCGACACCTGCGATGAGTCGCAAAAGTGTTGATTTGCCTGACCCGTTTGAGCCAACAACGCCTACAAACTCTCCTGATCTTGCGACAAAATTAATGTTTCTGAGCGCTTGGACCTTTTCGCGTCTGAACGCTGCGGTAAGAGCCCCAGCGAAACCAGGACGCTGAGACGTAGCCCGCACACTGTAGCTCATGCTGATGTTTGCAACAGCTACCGTAATGTCGCCCGTATGAGCAGCGAGCTTACCCGTATCGTTCCATGCAGTCCGGTCAGAAAGTACTGCGTCGTCAATCTCTTGTGAGCCCATACGTACTTTCCCCCTGGTAGAAAAACAGGAATCCGAATACAAAAAACAACAGAGCCCAGCCCGCGCAGTTCAGCCACATCCATACTGGAGTGTCAACACCGTAGAGAAGGCTATTACGCACCAGCATTAGATAGCCATACATGGGATTGGCTTTCATGACTGACGACATCACCTCGTGTGTGACGAATCGGTCAATCGAAAAAAACACTCCTGAGGCGTAGAGCCAAAATCGAGTCAAGATCGATATTAAGTGGGACAAATCAGGGATGATATGACACAGCCGAGCAGCCGCGAATCCGATCCCCAGTGAAAACATGACCTGGAGCATGAAGGCGGGGATTATGTAAATCACGCGCCAAGTCAGGTTCTCTGATGGCGGAAGAGCCAGAATCATTAGCATCATGACGACGACGGACGGCACGAAGTTCATGATTTCTCTGACTACGACCGAAATCGGAATTGACGCGCGAGGAAATGTGAACGCCTTAATCATGGCTTGATTAGCTTTCACACTGCCAGCGCATGTTGTCAACACTCGCGTTGTAAATCCAAAAAAGAAAACCCCAATGAGCAAGTAGCCCAGAAAATTCTCGATACCACGCGAAGTTTGTAGGATAACTCCGAAAATGACAAAGAAAGCCAGCGCGTTCAGAATCGGCTGGATGACCATCCAAGCGATTCCTAGATAGTTTCGCTGATTTCCGCCTATAACTTTGGCGCGCGATTCCGCAATGATGAAGTGGCGTCTATGCCATATCTGACGAAAGTAGGCATTGAGCGGGACGCGAGCGTTCACCTGTCCAAGCGACCAGGCTGGAACCTCTATTGTTTCTAATTCACTTGATTTCGACTTCATTTCAACTTGTCCAGTTCCAGTTCGGACGACAACCCTTGGTACGTTGCCACAATATGTTCAACGCGCTTTGACCAACTCGCCGCTTGTTCTACCCATTCCCGACCGCGCGCAGAAAGCGCGCACCGCAAATTACCGTCATGTTGCAATTCCGTGATCGCATCTGCCCATGCCTTAGCGTCTCCGGGATTAGCTGTCATTCTTGCTTCTGATGGCAACGCCTCTACTAAACCAGGAACTTCCGACAATAGTACAGGCCGGCCGAGTCCGGCGGCTTCAACAGGTTTCAAAGGCGTAACTAAGCGACATACAGGGTCGTCTCTACGAGGAATACAGTACAAATCGAGTGCTTGGACAAACTCATGCGCTAACGTTTGAGGTACTCGTCCTGGAAACACTGCCGGAACGTCGTAGAGACGCGCCATCTCCTTGAGCGCAGGCAAGGCAACTCCGTCTCCCACTAAAAGCAGACGTACATCTTCTCCTTTTGCGCGCAGAAGAGAGATTGCATCGATGAGTGTGTCGAAACCTTCATAATCAACGATAGATGCGGCAGCGCCTACCCAAAATCCCTGCTGAGGAATGCCGAGCGTTTCTCTCACTTCATGAGGCGACCGCGACGTTTGAGCGTTCAATATACCTTCACCAACACCGTTGGGAACGACGCTTATACGTTCGCTGGGCACACCTCGGGCTACCAATGACTCTGCCATAGTCGCACCAAGGGTGACGACTCGGTCCGCAGATTTGGCAACATCTGATTCTATTTGCCGAAACCGAATGTACTTCTCTGACTTAATTGCCGTGCCAAAACCTTCTGGATGAGCCGAAGCCCATGTATCTTCAAGCATTCCGCGTACTTCATAAACCCAAGGAATACCAAGTGTTTCCGCTGCCTGGCGTGCCACTAGACCATTCACGAAGTGCGTTGTTGTGTGCAGAATCTTCGCGTCAGTTGCTCGGAGAAACTCCAAAAGGTACGTCAGCTGTTGGTCCAGCCTGGCTGACGGTGTCCGTTCCAGTCGCGTCGGGAGGTGACGAACATAATCGACCCCGTCAACGGTTTGCACGGGACCAGGGCACCACTTCCCTACCAACGTGGGATACCCGGTTCGGGTCAAAGCGGCAACTGATAAACCGGAGTTTTGAACACCTTTAAGTACTTCGTGGGTACGAATTGTGTAACCCGACTGCGTATAAGGGAGGGAATTGTTGACCATATAAGCAACATCGACGTTAAGGTCCGCGCCGGTGGCTACACTTACAGATTTACCAACAGTTGGCGCCCATTCTCCCGAGTACAGTCGCAATTCAGAGGCAAGACGTCGTTTTAGCTGACTTCCTCGTGGAGCACGCTCGACAGCTCTTGTCATGTGCCCGGAGTACCACAGAGCTCTCGCCTCGATTTTGTGTCGACGTGACGTGTTTCGCACGCTTGCTGCTAGTCGTATTGCAGATTCTGGTTGCCCCAGGTGGAGAGCAAGTTCACCAAGCACACCTGCCGATATCCCTCTTGGGCTTGACTCCTCAATGATGTTGATTGCTTCGCGGTTCTTTCCCAAGCACCAGGCGCCAATAGCCCGCGCCGTGTGAGCCGGAAGCTTACTCATAGTAGCTCCAACAATCCGCACAGTACGCCCAGGAAACCTGCGGACCACCTGCATCCCAAAAAAGACTGGGTCAGTGGCAACGTGGTCTGCCACGACTAAAGACAGACCAATAACCTGTTTCAACCCGAACGTGATACTCATTGTGTCACCTCGAACAGTACACGTTCCAGACGTCTCCCTGCACTCTCCGGCGACGCGTTCTCTGAAACCCACTTCTGGGTGTGGCCAATGTTGTTACCCAGTTCCTGCTTTTCAGCTAAGGCATTGAGCAACGCTTTTAGCACTTGCGAATTACCGGGCGTTGAAATGTCACCTGCTTGGGAGTTCGCAACAATTGAAGCTGCCTCGCCACCCAATACCCCAGTGACATGCTTCCCTCGCGCCATCACTCCGTACAGTTTTGAAGGAACGGTCATCTCAAAGGCCTGCAATGGCGCAAGGGTAACGAGACCCGAGTCGGCCCAGTTCCAATGTTCTTCTAACTGCTCCTCCACTGTTTGCGGGTAAAAATGAACGTTGTTGATTCCTGCAGCTTGTAGCTTCAACTGCTCCTTCGCAGCCCCGTCACCCACGACACGCAACGTCACATGCGGAGTGTCTCGCACCGCGTCGACGACGTGTTCAAGCCCTTGCGACCTCCCCACCGTCCCCACGTACAAAAGGTTCAGAGTGCCTTTCTTTTTTGGACGTGAAGGTGAAGGGTGTGGTTCAGCCACGTTACGAATGAGGTGAACGTTGCTCATTCCACGTTCCTCGGATACCCGTTTGAATGCCTTTGTGGTAACGATTACTGCATCCGCTTGTTTTTGCGCGCGGATCAAAAGCTCGGGGATAAATTTTCGTTCCAAAGCACTCGATATTCGTTTGGGCAACAAACTCTTGGTCGCGCCCTCGACCAACTGGGTTTGCCATATGAGATCTGGCCATGCGTCACGCACTTCCGCGATGTGTGGCACGCCTAGAATTCGTGATGCCAGCTCCCCTGCAAAGAGCATAGGCAACCCGGGGGTCGTCGATATGACAACATCGGGTTTGCGTCTGCACATATACGTTGTCGCGAATACCTCTACTAGGCTAGAGATTGCTTGGTCCAGCATCTGCACTGCCATCGAGCCAGAGTACGGGACGTATGGTACGCGCAAAACTCGTTCACCATGCTTGCCTGGTTCCCACACCCACACCTTGTCCTGGGTAAACCGACGTCCCAAGGGATAGTGAGGAACAGGAGCACACACCGCGACTTCATGTCCACGTTTGATTAGGAAGTCGACCAGGTAGTTCCAGCGTTTTTGTGGGGCTCCTACCTCGGGCTGGTAGTAGTGCGTCATCAATAGCACTCTCAAGGCTGCACTCGCTTCTGTCGCGCGGTGTTCACAATGTGCGGGAGCGCTGCGTACCCGACTGATACCAATCCCCAGACCATAACTACAAGCAACCTACTGGCAGTGAATGTCACCACACAACAAGCTATGACCGAAACGGCAAAAATTGCGCCTACCGCTTCGTGGCTCACGCCAGCTTGGTTGAGTCGCTGGTAGTAATGCTTACGGTGGGGTTGAAAAATATTCTCGCCGGCGTAGACCCTTTTCACAATCGTGACCAGAACATCAAACAACGGTATGACAAATGGAGCAGCAATCATCATGCGAGAGGCACCACTGATCCATAAAAGCCAAAACAGCGCGATTGCTATGCCACCAATTGCGTAACTGCCTACATCGCCTAGAAACGCGCGCGCAGGGGACTTATTGATAGGGAGGAAAGCTACGGCAGCTCCAGCTAGTGATGTTGCGACCCCCGCAAGCAAAGTTTGACCTGCACTAACCGCAATGACTGCATACCACAGCCCAATCAGCGCCGCCCATCCCGTGATGAGCGTATTCACGCCGTCCATGAAGTTAATTGCATTGACGGAAAGCACGACGGACGCGGCTATTGCGAATACAACAGACCATCCCCATGGTGAAAGGAGGAACACCAGGAAACCAAAAACTAGGCCCAATACGATTTGAAAGAACAAACGCGTCGTTGCCGAAAATGAATCCAAATCATCAGCTAGCCCAACCGCACCACATACAACAGCAGCCGCAAGTGCCATGCTTGCAACTACCCATCCGTGCCCAAGCGGTTCGTCGAAAAAGGTATGCACCACAACAGAAGTAACACCGCCAACCAAGTACCCAGCTATCACTCCAATTCCGCCACCGCGGACCACAGGGGTGTCGTGAGACGACCGTGCAGTGGGGTGATCAAGAACTGCGTGGCGTTGCAAACCAGGAATTACAAGAAACCGATTGACCGCATAGCCCAGAACTAACGCGACCCCAAATCCCAGTATGAGTGTCACTGTTCTTCTCCACTCTGTTGAGCAATCAGTTCCACTAGAGACAGTGGTGATGTTGAAGGTTGCGCTGGGTTCAGGGCGTTTTCTTGTGCGTCAGTCATGCAGTCGCTTTGATGTATCAGCGACAAGAGTTGAGTGCGCAACTCGGCATCGCGCCGGTGACCTGCCAACCGTCCAGCAGCGACAATAGACCGCACGTGCTCTAGCGAGATTGGAGAAATCGATACCTGTGAAATTAACGGGTGACCAGGTCGGTTATCCGACTCTCCTGCCGCCAGCCTCACTTCCTCGGGCTTCTCCCCGTCGCGCAAGCCTGTGTAGACGATTTCGATGTCATCACGTCCAGATAACGCGATGACACGTTTAGCTAGGTCTTCAATGAGCACAGGTTCGCCCATATCCAGAACGAGGGTTTCGCCGGGGTTACCCAGGGCGCCGGCTTGCAACACCAAATCACACGCTTCGGTGGCTGCCATGAAGTAGCGTTTGACGCCAGGAGCTGTCACCGTGACTGGCCCACCTGCTTGCACTTGAGCAACAAATGTGCCCAGGACCGACCCACGTGACCCAAGAACATTTCCAAACCGCACCGACATGTACCTACGACCGGTCTGACGGGCCACCTCGGCGACAGCTCTTTCAGTTAGGTATTTCGAAGCACCAAGCACTGAGGACGGGTCGGCAGCCTTGTCAGTAGAAATATGAACGAAACTTTCGACGTCGTTTTCGACAGCGGCATCGAGTAGCGACAAACTTGCGCCGACGTTCGTCTTAACAGCCTCGTCGGGAAAGCGTTCAAGAAACGTCAAGTGTTTCAAAGCCGCCGCGTGGAAGATAATGTCTGGTTTGACGTCTGCCACCATTGATCGGACAAATCGCCCGTCGCGTAGATCGCCAAGTATCAGGTCATCACTCGTCAAAAGTGCCGATCCCTCAAGAATGAGTTGTGTCGAATGAAGACCACTTTCGTCACGGTCGGTCATTACCACTCGTTTTGGCGCGTACTTGACCAACTGTTTGCACAAAACTGATCCGATTGATCCGCCAGCTCCTGTGACGAGGATGGTCTTTCCGGTCAGATAGTCGGCGATTTCGTCGACGTTGGTGTTGATCGGCTGACGTCCTACCAGGTCATCGAACTCAATACTGCGGAAAAAGCCAGGACGCGACATGATTGGGGCGATCTGGTTCATGGTCTGTCGCCGTTGATCTTCTGCTCGCAAATGCGGTAACACACGAAGATCAAGTTCCCGAGCACTTGTCTCTTTAACAATGCTGTCGACTTTGTCCGAGGGCAAAGAGTTCGACGCTAAAACAACCAGATCGGGTTTCATTTCGTCGAGCAATTCGGGTAGCGCAGTAAGGGCCCCTAGGACGCGCACACCTTCAATACGCAAGTGGCGTTTTGCCTTGTCGTCGTCAAGGAAACCCACAACGACAAACTCTTCGCGAGGGTCCTCGGCAATCATCCGATAAGCAGTGCGACCGTGTACACCCGCACCGATAATAAGCGCCTTTTTTGCGCGGTTATTCTGGATGCGTCGTCGCTGAGTCCACGCCGTATCGAGCCATGACAGCGTACCGATTGCAACGATCGTGAGCGCCCCTGCTGTCAGCGGAACGCTGATCGGAATTTCAAGGGTTAACCACGGCAACAAGAAGGCTAAATAGAGCAGACCTGTTGCGATCGCGGTTAGCGAACCGATCGCCATCAATTCATCGCCAGAAGCCTTCCAAAAGCGCCCCCGGTAAACGGTCAGCGGGCCAAGCACGACGAAAAAGAGGAACCCGCACAACGCCGCAATAAGAATGTGCGTGTAGTTGGGGGTGGTAACGCTGAAGTCATAGCGGACCATCGCGGCAACCCACACCGCCACCGCATACACGAAGCCGTCACGAAGCGCTCGGACAAATGCCTGCTTGGTCGTACGAAGAGACCTCGCAGGGAAATTTGTCGCAGTTGGCTTTGGCTGACTAGGGGAAGCTATGGCTTGGTCCTTACTCACACAAAAATGAAACTTGCGAAACCAGTATAGTTCTCAATCCCTAGCTATTCGTCGAAGCTCGTCCACGAGAGACTCGTAGGTCTGCGCATCGTAGTGGTAGGGAGCAACCCCCCACTTATGGTCGCGCGCACTTCTCACGTCTTGGGCCCCCCTGCGAATTACAGAGTCCGTAAGCGTGCTCGCAAACTCGAAGTAGCGCGCAAAAGTGTCGTTGGCTTCGGCTACACGCTGGTGACGGGCGTCAGCATCAGGCAGTGTCGAGTCGAATAGATCATTGGTTACACTCCAAATCGCACGGCCTGAAACTATGCCGGTTCGTGCATTCGACCAGTTTCGCTTGAATGTCCGAGCGAGTCGGCCCGCTTTTCTTCGATTGTGCGATGACCAACGTTCATCATCGAACGTATCCGCCCAGGCGACATCCATGAGCACCGTTGGTGCGTCGACGGCCTTAAGCTCGGCCATGTTTAAGGCGAACCCCTTCTTCCATAGATCGAAATGTTCATCCGACCCAAATTCGATGAAGCGGTAGTTCTTTTGACGGGCTATCGCGTCGATTCCAAGTTTGAAGGCTTCGATCGAGTTTGTGAGGTAACGTCCCTCCTGGTCAGCCCACACACCGCGGCGTTCGTCAACTAAATCGATCAAAATAAGATTGAGGTCGTCCCCTTTCAATCTCTTCACAGCATCTGCGCGTGCATCTCCTAGATACGACTTTCGCTGGAACTCAGATTCGAGCGCGGTACTCGCTGGGGCGTGGTCACGCATTGGGTTCAACCGAGTTATTGAGGACTGTCGTGCTACGTAGACGCGGGGATCGCATTCCGCCCAGTATTCACACGTATCCCGAGAAACGCACGATCCGAAGATCCCCACAGCTACGTGATTCTCCTCGTTTGAACTCATACCACCATCTCGCACAGTCATCGTTCTTCACTTGGTCACACAATAGCCTCTTATGGCACATCGATGTGTGAAAATAGGGGAAAGTAGGCCGTTAGGAGGAAGTCGTGTCCAAGATCCACATGCTTCGAAAAGCACTGTGGCACCTGCGCATGGGCGGAGTCGGCCAACTCAAAGAATGGTCTAGACGGTCTAAGACTGAGCAGTTAAATCGAGCTGGATTCCGTAACAGAGATAAATTCGAGTATTACCCAGCTGAACCGCTTGAGCGACCAAAACGATTCCCCGATCTCAACGTTGGCGTTATTCTTGACGACTTTTCGCTCCAAGCCTTCGCCCCAGAATGGAATCAGATTGAGCTTGCGCGAAACTGGAATGGCCAGTTAGACAACCTCGACCTCGTTTTCATCGAATCTGCGTGGAACGGAAACCACGGGAAATGGCAGTACCAACTCACGGGCGAAAATGGCGTCAAGGATGACTTCAAAAACCTGCTCGCAGATTGTCGAAACCAAGGAATCCCTACCGTTTTCTGGAATAAGGAAGACCCCCCGCATTTTGAGGATTTCATCGAAGCTGCCTCGCTTTTCGACTACGTTTTCACAAGTGATTCCCGTCTCATTCCTGAATACACGAAACGCCTGGGCCACGAGCGAGTCAGCGCGCTCATGTTTGCTGCTCAGCCCTCCGTCCACAACCCTGTTCGCGCGGTTGGAGAACGAATAGCAGACGGAGTGGCGTTCGGAGGAATGTACTTTGCGCATAAGTTTCCTGAGCGGCGCGAACAGATGGAGTGGCTCCTCCCTGCGGCTAAGTCTGCTGCAGAGAAAACTCGTGAGCGATTCGCAATTTTCTCACGCCAACTGGGTAAAGACCCCAGGTACCAGTTTCCACCGCCACTCGATACTTCGGTGGTGGGTTCACTGCCCTATGACGAGATGCTCACAGCATATAAAGACTTCAAGGTGTTCCTAAACGTCAACTCTGTTGTGGATTCGCCCAGCATGTGCGCCAGGAGAATCTTTGAACTCACCGCTTGTGGAACGTCCGTGGTCACAGCTCCAAGCGAAGCGACACGACAGGCGTTTCCCCCGAACGAGATCTTCCAACCTGTTAGTGAAGACGAAGCCTTTCACACCACTCGGGCTCTTTTGCGATCCCACGAGCTTCGTGACCGTTCCGTCCACCTTGCTCAGCGGCGCGTGTGGGAAAACCACACATATGCTCACCGAGCCGAGAAGGTAGCCCATGCTGCGGGACTCTCAATCTCCGATACAGCGCGACACAAGGTGTCTGTATTGGCTTCAACAAATCGTCCTCAGCAGTTGGCGCACCTTTTCTCGCAGGTCGGAAAACAGAGCGTGAACCCTGAGCTAGTTCTAATTACGCACGGCTTCACACCATCCCCAGAAAAAATCGACGAATTAGGACAGTCCAACGGAATCGCCGAGGTTGTCCACCGGGTTGCAGACACAGACCTCACCCTGGGCGAATGTTTGAATATGGCTGTTGGTCTGGCCTCAGGCACTGTCCTCGCCAAAATGGACGACGATGATTTGTACGGCGAACGCTACCTCGAGGATGCCTTGCACGCGCTCACGTATTCCGGCGCTGACCTCGTTGGAAAGAACGCGCATTACATGCATTTAGAAGCAGAAAACGTTACCGTGCTCCGGTTCCCGGAACGCGAGCACAAGTTCACCAACCTGGTCATGGGACCAACGATGGTGGGACCTCGAGAAACTTTTGAAACCGTACGATTTGCAACTCGTAGCACAGGGGAAGATACTGATTTTCAGGCTCGGGTTTTAGACGAGGGTGGAAAGATCTATTCGATGGACCGATTCAATTTCGTCCAAATGCGTAAGGAATCTCACGCTCACACATGGAGCGTCACTTCAGCCGAGCTCCTAGGAAACGGAGTCATTCACAGCTACGGTTTACCTAGCAACCATTGTTTTTTCTAGAACCAAACTAGATGAGTGAGGAAAAGCCATGACACAGGGTGTGGAGACATCCCAGCCAACCGTTGCAGTGATTGGCCTAGGTTACATTGGCCTACCGACCGCCGCTGCTCTTGCTAACGGTGGCGCAAAAGTAATCGGCGTCGATGTAAAAGAGTCTACCGTTGACGCGGTGAATCGCGCTGAGCTTCCTTTCGTGGAAGAAGGAATGCAGGAGGTTTTGACAAAGGCAGTCACGAGCGGAAACCTCACCGCCAGCCTCGAAACACCAGTTGCACAAAACTACATCGTGGCTGTACCCACCCCTTTTAAGGGTGACCACGAACCTAACCTGGCCTACATTGAGGACGCCGCGACTAAAATCGCGCCTCAGCTCAAGGGCGATGAACTGGTCATCCTTGAATCAACCTCTCCTCCCGGTGCCACTGAGCGCATGGCTCAGGTCATCCTGGACGCTCGCCCTGACCTGACCATGGAACCGGGCCAGGACAACTCAGTCTATTTCGCTCACTGCCCAGAACGCGTCCTTCCCGGCCGAATCGTAGAAGAACTGCGCACGAACGACCGCATTGTCGGTTCACTCAACGGCGACGCTGGTGAACGCGCACGCGACCTCTACAAGCTTTTCTGCGACGGCGAATTCCTGATGACTGACGCCAAAACCGCAGAATTGTCCAAGCTCGTGGAGAACTCATTCCGCGACGTAAACATCGCATTCGCAAACGAATTGTCGGTCATTTCTTCAGACCTCGGAATCGACGTCTGGGAGCTCATCGAACTGGCCAACCACCACCCTCGCGTCAACATTCTGCAGCCTGGCCCAGGTGTTGGCGGCCACTGCATTGCTGTTGACCCATGGTTTATCGTGTCGTCTGCACCTGAAACTGCCCGCATTGTTCGCGCCGCACGTGAGATCAACGACGCGAAACCAGAGTTCGTTCTCAACCAGATCATTCCGCAGGCAGAAAAGTTCACCGCCCCCAAGGTCGCTGTCTTGGGTCTTGCGTTTAAGCCCAACATTGACGACCTGCGCGAAAGCCCGGCAATGCTCATTACTGAACAGCTTGCCCAGCGTCTTCCGCAGGGTCAGATTCTGGCTGTCGAACCGAACATCAAGGAACTCCCTGCCAAGCTTGCAGAGTTCGAAAATGTGCAGCTGACCGAGCTCAACGATGCAATCCGCGACGCCGACATCGTGCTCTTGCTTGTTGATCACGATGAGATCAAGGCAGTTGACCCATCAACGGTCAACGCTGGGTTCGTCTACGACACCCGCGGAGCGTGGCGCACCAAGTAACCGCTTTTAAACAGAATGCCGGGGCTAGTTCAACATGAACTAGCCCCGGCATTTTTGTTTAACTACCAAGCACCGTTCTTAGCGGTTTCAGCAAACTGTGCGACTTCGCCGTTGGCGTACGCCTCTTGCATCCGTTTCTGTTCCTTCTCATCAACCACAATGATCGAAGCTTTACCAGCACGGCCCGGCCCCTTATTAGGTGCCGTAAAGAAGTGCATATCGCTGGCCCTAAGCCCACGCATTCCAAGCCCCATCTTCACCATCTTGTCGGACGAAAGACCGTCGTCGACCGTCACGTACGGCGAAAACTCCTTGACGATGTTGGAGATCTTCCCGGGGTCTGAAAGCGTGTTCCCTGACAAAGTTTTACGCATAACACCCTTCAGGAATTCCTGCTGGTGACGCATACGCGTGTAGTCACCGTCCGCGAAGTTCTTACGCGCACGCACAAAGTCCAGTGCGCGCTTGCCCTCGACGTTGTTTACACCAGCTTCAAAGTTCGACCCGTTCGACGAAAACGCTTCTTCAGACTTCACGTCAACGCCACCGAGCGCAGTGCTCAGTCCTTGGAAACCTTCAAAGTCGATAATTGCGACGTGGTGGATAGGCGCACCAATGAACTCGCTGAAAGTCTTAGTAGCCAATGGCAATCCACCGTACGACATCGCGGCGTTAATCTTTGCCTTTCCATGACCTTCGACGTCCACCCACGAGTCACGTGGAACCGACATCACGTAAATACCTGAGTTATCAGCTGGGATGTGCGCGATCAAGATCGTGTCTGACCGGAATCCACGAGCGCTCGTGTAGTCAACGTCTTTTTTCCTTGCGTCGGATCCCAGCAACAAGATGTTTGTGCCTTTTCCATCTTTGCTGGCGTCTGGTGGCGGGTTGTCACCGAAAATCTTGCTTGCCTCAATCTTCTGTGACCCCTTGTCCCACAGTGATTTGACGTACAGAAAGTACCCGCCAATAGCCGCAATCCCAAGGAGAACCAAAACAACTAGACCAGAAATGACCCACTTCCCAGCGGTCATTTTCTTCTTTTTTGCCCGAGGTCGTCGCAGCTGAGACTCCTCGCTGGTCTCGGGACTGTCATCGAAAATATCTGAGTGTGACACTGAAGCTCCGCACTGTCGTAAAAAGACCTAACGAATATTGTACGAGGTTCATACGGTCATTCCAGAATGCGAGGCCGCGTTCGAGGAATCTCCCATGAAATTAGACTGTCCTTATGATTAACGACGTTGTTATTTGCTCTCCTCTACGCACGCCAGTGGGCGGGTTCGGTGGCCAGTTTGCTTCGCTCACGGCACCTCAGCTAGCAACCCAGTTGCTCGAAGCACTGTTGGCAAAAAGCGCCTTGGACCCTGAACGCATCGACGATGTGATTCTTGGGCACGGTTATCCCACCATGGAAGCTCCAGCTATTGGACGCGTTGTCGCACTCGACGCTGGCTTGCCGATTCGCGTAGCCGGAAGACAGGTCGATCGACGGTGCGCTTCTGGCCTGCAAGCAATCCTGGACGCTGCCGGGCAAATCGCAACGGGAGGTGCTTCGCTGGTGGTTGCGGGTGGAGTTGAGTCGATGTCTGGTGCCGGATTCTTTGTGGACGGCATCAGGTGGGGTTCGGTCAACGGAACCGTCGACATGAAAGATTCCCTTCAACTTGGCCGGGTCACGGCAGGTGGCAAGAATCATGTCATTCCAGGTGGAATGATCGAAACTGCTGAGAATCTTCGTCGCGAATACGCGATTTCTCGCGAGGAACAAGATCAACTAGCGGTTGAGTCGCACAGGCGCGCGACGCGGGCGCAAAAGGCTGGGCATTTCATGGAAGAGATCGCGCCCGTTACAGTACCTGGCACCCGCAAGGTCGCTGAACATCAGATACACACTGACGAACATATTCGCCCCGATTCCACGCTAGAAAAGCTTGCGAAACTCTCCCCTATTTTAAAGAGCACCGATCCGGAGTCCACCGTGACGGCGGGCAATGCTTCCGGCCAGAATGACGGCGCCGCCATGTGCATTGTGACAACCATGCGAGAAGCTGAACGCAACGGGCTCACACCTCTTATGCGTCTGGTGAGTTGGGGTGTGAGTGGAGTGGCACCAGAAACCATGGGGCTTGGTCCAATTCCGGCAACCGAGTATGCGCTCAACCGCGCAAACCTTGCACTGCCAGACATGGATCTCATCGAACTCAACGAAGCGTTCGCAGCTCAAGTTTTGGCTGTTACTCGCGAGTGGGGCTATCCCGCGTTCTCAGAAACGACCTCGGCGTTTGACCGCCTCAACGTCAACGGTTCTGGCATTTCCTTAGGCCATCCGATCGGAGCGACCGGGGCGCGCATCCTCACCACCTTGGCGTACGAAATGCATCGAAGGGAAGCTCGCTATGGCTTGGAAACTATGTGCGTCGGTGGTGGCCAGGGGCTTGCAGCTATCTTCGAACGCATCGTGTAAGACGCTTTCTTTCCGCCCGGAAACTGTCAGTTCACCCAGTAAAACGTTCAGTTAGCACTGACTAACTGAACTGTTGTTACAGTGAGGATACGACCACACGGCCACTGGGCCAGGAAGGATGACTGCTGATATGCGGATTGTCACTTTTGTTAAGTACGTTCCGGACGCAGCTGGCGACCGGACTTTCGACGACGACAACACGGTAGACCGCGAAAGCGACGGAATTCTTTCCGAGCTTGACGAATACGCGGTAGAAGAAGCCCTGAAAATTAAGGAAGCTGTAGGCGATGCTGAAGTTATCGCGCTGACAGTTGGACCCGAAGATGCAGAAGACGCTGTTCGCAAGGCACTCCAGATGGGTGCCGACGCCGGTGTTCACGTCGACGACGAAGACCTCGAAGGTACATGTGCAGTGGGAACCGCAAAGGTTCTCGCCGCTGCGATCAAGGCATACGAAGAGGAAGAAGAGGAACAGGTTGACCTCATCCTCACGGGCCTTGCCTCCACCGACGGTGGCATGAGCGTCATGCCAGCCATGGTTGCTGAACTGCTGGGACGCCCTGCGGCAACTCAGGCTTCGGAAGTGACTGTTGAAGGTAGCACCGTTCGCGTCCGCCGCGATGGTGACACTTCCAGCCAGTTCATCGAAGTGAACCTGCCTGCAGTTGTGAGCGTGACTGACCAGATCAACGAACCTCGCTACCCATCGTTCAAGGGCATCATGGCGGCTAAGAAGAAGCCCATTGACTACTACGACCTTGAAGACCTTGAGCTCGATGAAGCTGAAGTTGGGTTTGACGGTGCGACCACCCAGGTGGTCAACGTCGCCGAACGTCCTCCACGCACCGCCGGTGAAATCGTCACCGATGAAGGTGAAGGTGGAAACCAGCTCGTTGAGTGGCTCGCTTCCAAGAAGCTCGTCTAATCAATCCGTCCAACTAACACAAAGGGAATCGAAACATGTCTGAAGTTCTCGTTCTTGTAGACCACGTGGACGGCAACGTACAAAAGTCCACATTTGAACTCCTCGCCGTTGCTCAGCAGGCCGGCGAACCAGTAGCAGTGTTCGTAGGGTCTGACGACCAGGCGCAGAACGCTGTAGCGTCGCTGGGCCAGTACGGTGCAACCAAGGTTCTTGTCGCTAACGACCCAGCTCTGAACGACTATCTGGTTGCTCCTAAGGCTGAACTGCTCGCGCAGCTCATTTCCGAGCGTCAGCCAGCTGGTGTTCTGGTGTCCTCGACCGCCGAAGGCAAGGAAATCGCTGGTCGTGCCGCAATTAAGTCCGGCTCCGGTGTCATCACTGACGCTGTTGAGGTGGAAGCTGACTTCACTGCTACCCAGTCGGTGTTCGCTGGTGCGTACACGGTCACCGGTAAGGTCACCAAGGGCACCCCGATTGTTGCCGTGAAACCAAACTCAGTGTCACCGGTTGAAGCTGGTGCGCAGGCAGCAGTTGAAGCTGTGAACTTCGCTGCTAGTGATGTAGCAAAGACCGCGCGTATTGTCTCGGTTGAGGAAAAGCCCACCTCGGGTCGCCCCAACCTCACGGAAGCTCCGATTGTTGTTTCCGGTGGACGCGGTACCGGTGGAGACTTTGACCCAGTCGAAGCTCTGGCAGACTCGCTCGGCGCTGCCGTTGGTGCCTCACGTGCAGCGGTGGACGCTGGCTGGTATCCACACGCGAACCAGGTCGGTCAGACCGGTAAGGTCGTTTCGCCTCAGCTGTACGTTGCTGCTGGCATCTCCGGGGCAATCCAGCACCGCGCTGGTATGCAGACCTCGAAGAACATTGTTGCAGTCAACAAGGATGCAGAAGCTCCTATTTTTGAGCTCGCAGACTACGGCGTGGTTGGCGACTTGTTCAACGTACTGCCACAGGCAACTGAAGCGATTAACGCGCGTAAGTAATGCTTGATCAAAAGTGGTGTGGTCACCGGCTGGTGGCCACACCACTTTTTTGTGCGAATTTGTCGTAAACCGTTCACGAGCATGCGTCACCTGACATAATGAAACTGGTCGCCCAAGCAAAAGTTTTAGGAGCTTCACATGAAGAAACGACTCGTCCTTCTTGCCGGAATTGGTATCGGATTTGTACTGGGTTCGCGTGCCGGACGCCAGAGCTATGAAAACCTCAAGCGCCAAGCAACCAACCTGTGGAATGACCCTAAGGTCCAGGACGGCATTGAAACTGCTCGCGAGCAGATCGAAGAAAAGGCTCCTGCTGTTGCACAGGCTGTCAAAGACAAGGCGCCTGTTGTTGTAGACAAGGTGAAGGAAGCAACCGACGCTGGTGTTGCTAAAGCTAAAGAAGCTACCAGCGACGTGAAGGCGAAGGTCGAAAACGACCCTAAGTCCGAAGTTCCTGACGACGTCGTGTCAGACCCAGCTACTCCTATGGACGAAGAAGGTCCAGCACCTACGAAGTAAGTGCTTCGTGAAGGGGCGGGTGGTTTTTGACCACCCGCCCCTTCTGCATTTACAGTAGTGACGACGTTAAACGGCACACGTTTTCTAGATACTTCTGCTTCAGCGAGCGTTTGCGCCACTGCTCAATGTTGAGCTCTTTCACCACCGGCACGTATGCTTCTTCTTCCAAGTCATACAGAGACGACGTAACCTCATCATCCACGATGAGCAGGCTAATCTCCATGTTCATAGCAAACGACCGCTCGTCCATGTTCGATGACCCAATCACCGTGACATCGTCATCGACCAGAATGAACTTCGAGTGCAGAATCGTGGGCTTAGGGTAAAGGAAAATCTTTACCCCGTTCTCCATTAGCTCCTCGTAAAACGACTCTTGCGCGTACTGCAATATTGCGTGGTTTCCCTGCTCAGACACATAGATCCGAACATCAACCCCAGAGTGCGCCTCCGTAGTCAAAGCCTGCTTCAGCGACTCATTAGGCACAAAGTACGGAGTCACGATCACAATGCGCTTGTTCGCGTTATACACCAAGTGGTTAAACAACCTGAGGTTGTTTTCCAACGGAAAACCCGGCCCTGACGGCACCGCTTGAGCCATAATCCCGCCCTCGTGAGGTGGATCCATGGTCAGCTGCAACTCGTCAGAAATGATGTCGCCGGTCTCCGAATACCAGTCAGTCGCGAACACTGCATCCAACTCGTTGACCACAGGCCCCGTACACCTGATGGCCAGGTCTTTCCACTCAAAGCCCTTTCGCACATTCGCTCGTTTGTTGTACGTCTTGTCAATCGCGTTGAGCGATCCCGTAAATCCAACTTCACCGTCGATCACCACGATCTTGCGGTGATTCCGCAAATCGGGACGCTGATACTCTAACCGCCACGGTCGCACGGGTAAGCTGCGACGCCAGTCAATAGGTGAGTTATCCATGAGCTTCACCAGCTCTTTGTACCCCGGGTATCCCACGCATCCAATGTGGTCCACCAGCACACGCACCTGCACCCCCCGCTCCGCAGCTTCCTTCAACGAATCAAAGAACGGGGCAGTAGTCGAGTCATAGGCCGCAATATAAAACTCCACGTGTACGAACTTCTTAGCGCGCTCCACCTCTTTGGCCATCAAGCGGATAGCTTTGTGGTTATCAGGCAACAAGCTAAAAGAGTTCCCGTGCGTCATGGGGAGCGCACCCAGGGAGTAATTTAATTGCGCCGAGGTGCGCAGTGGTTCCGTGAGGTGCTCGGACTTGCCCAAGATGGCTTGGTCGTCTGTTTGCTCTTTGATCAGGTCATTGATTGTTTGCTGGTCTTTTCGGCGCTTTGCCGGCAACTTTGAACTACCAAAAATCAGGAACGCAATGATTCCCACATACGGGATGAAGAAAATGGCTAACAGCCACCCCAGCCCTACGGCTGGTTTGCGCCTGTACGGAACCCACCCCAGCGCAATGAGCCGAATCAGGATGTCGGGGATGATCAGTAGGGTAACCAGCCATGCTGGCCAGTCGAGTTCAAACAGTTGAGTTGCCCACAAGTCCACCATCCCAATTTAGCGCACGCGCAAGAACGCTAGTCCCCGCACGTGCGCAGAAAAGAATGTCGGGCTACGCCTCAACCATGAGTGTTACGGTCTGTGCGATGCAGGCTGGCTTGTCAGCACCCTCAATTTCGACAGTGTGGTTCATAACCACCTGCACACCGGATGACTTGCGATTCACCTCGGCAAGCTCCACGACATCACGCACGCGGGAACCCACCGGAACTGGCTGCGGGAAACGCACCTTGTTAAGTCCGTAGTTAATCATCATCTTCATTCCGGTGATGGTGAAGATCTTTGGGCTCAAACCAGCAATGAGGCTCAGTGTCAGATAACCGTGCGCAATCGTGGAACCAAACGGCCCTTCCTTGGCCCGCTCTTCATCGATGTGAATCCACTGGTGGTCATCGGTCGCATCTGCGAACTGAGAAACACGGTCCTGAGTAATTTCAAACCAGTCTCCAGTCCCTACTTGCTGACCGACCAAAGACTCGAGCTCTTCAACACCATTAATGACGCGGGGTTCTGACATTGCTTCTCCTTCGAAACTATTGCAAGCCTGTGAATATTTTTACCATCACTCAGCCACATCGTCCATGTCATCTTGCACTGGAATAACCCCTTGCTTGACTAGACGCTCTTCAGCTTCCAACCACAAACGACCAAGTCGTGCAGATTCTGCATGCGACATCAAGAGCCTATTTTTGTAGTAATAGGGGCCTGGTTCGAAAGTTAGCTCACCTAAATAGACTCCATTAGGGACGTCATACAGATCAACACGAACAAATGGCGAAGGAACAGCACTTGAAACTCGTTCCGCAGTAAACTTCAAAGCTTCCCAGTTTTTCGGCACTGTCGCTTCAACGATTGTATCGAGATGCTTTGCCGCCTCAGCAACCGAATACCGCTCACTTGTATCAGCATATGGGAGAAAGTTGCCGTCGAAATACATGAGTTCGCGTGTAGTTGGCGTGATATGTCGCTCAATGACGATCATTCCAATTACACCGCTGAAGCAGTAGCACTTAACATCTGGAATCGGAGCTGAGCCGTCATGGTCTCGCAACAGTTCCTCAGCATGAAAGTTTCCCTGTGATGTATTTTCAAAATATTTGAGCGCAATGCCACGCTCTTCTTCGAGGACGCTTTCCCTGTTGAATTCTTCATTTTTCTGGAGATCGTAGAGCGCGTTTCCGCGTTTTTCCAAAAGTCGGACGCCTTGGGAGGTACTTGCGAAATCGGGTTTTAACACGAATTCATTTGGTAACTGGTCAAAATCTAGATCAGACAACCGTCCGTAGAAATACTGCTGTGGTACACGAACACCGACAAACCGAGCGAACTTTTTAACCTCGTGCTTCTCGCCAAGGAAAATTGGGACGCCCTTTTCAAGTTTCGAAAGCCGACGCTTCATTAGCAAGTGATAATTCAACTCGGACCCCGAGGTTTCTGAACAAGTGGCTAGGAGTTCAACGAACAGTCTATGCTTCGCGACCCGTGAGCACTTCTGCCATTGCTTCCACATTTCCGGGTTGAACCGTTGTCATGCGTGTGTGAAAGTCACTGTGTTCGTGGATTACCGGCAAGTCAAACGCGACCACATCTAGACCGCAACTGGGCGCTTCAACGAGCGCATACCCAAACGATTCAACCAGGCTTGTGGAAATAAAACTACCTCCACTTCGAGCCGCCCCGCGATAGAAACTTGCCAGCTCCGCGGCAGACAGATTCATTCGCAAGTGAACTCGATGTTCGACGCGTAGGCTTGCTGCTTCTGCAAAAAACTCCGACGCAGGACCGGGCTGAGTTTCCAAGCTGATCACCACAAACGCATGGAATCGTTCTGGAAGTTGTGCAAGTAACCGCAATAGGTACTTCGATCCCTTACCGCGGTCAAAGCGACCGACCCAGATAAGTGGCGTAATCTCATCGCTGAACGTGTTGTAAGGCGCGTCCAACGCATCGTTGAAGAAGTAGGTGTCTACGCGGTTGGGGACCACTTCAAGCCTCCGCCGAAATCGAGGCTTGATCATTGGCAACACGTGAAACGCGCTGTAATGGGATGGAACCCTGAACACGTCTACGCGAGATTGGTCGAGAACGTCAAGCTCTTTCTTGACGACCGAAAACGCCCCAGAGTGGATCTCATAGACCAGCTCCGTGTTGTCTGGAACCTCTAGCGTGTTAGCAAGTTGCGGGTTTGATAGGACCGAAACACGATCATAGTCGCGGTTTGCCAGAACGTGGTTAATGTACTCAGCGAGTCGTGAACCAACTACTCTGCAGCTGAGGTTTGCGAACTCCTCAAAAGTCGCAACACCCCCCTTGTTCAATTCGAAAATAGCGTCATAATGGGCTTCCGGATTTGCTCGCGCACGACCACGAATGACCGAAGAAACACCACCACGCGAGCAGTTCTTGTACACAATCAGATTGTTACTCATGAGGAAAATCCCATCATCTCAACGTAGAGTTGCGCACGCGCATTCCACGTGTTTTCGGTTGCAAATTGGTCGATTCTGCTGAGTTCTTCATGGGTCATCGGCTGGTGCAACGCTTCATTAACAGCACTCACCAGTTCTTGAGGATTCCGGTACACCCACGTAGACGGAGATGAGTCTACTGATCCCATTGGCGACGACACAGTACGGAGCCCCCACGCCAGGTACTCGAAAAGCTTGTTGGGATCAACGCCTACAGACAGAGGACTCTGGATGAATGGAATAAGACCCACTCTCCACGATCGTGCGTACGATTCAATCTCCTCATGAGTTTTCGGACCAAGAATCGACACGTTACTTGGAACTTGCCCCAGTGCCGGGGCACCATGTCCAATGATCTCAAAACGCGCCTCGGGAAGTGCGCGAGCGAGGTGGAGTACGGCTTCCCAATCGAACCACGATGGAGTTAGGTGTCCCACATAGCCAACCGCAAGGTCCTTGTGCTTCCATACCTCGCTAGTGCGAAGTGACTTTGCACGTTCGACTACTTCTTCCCGCACTGCATTGGGAATTACACGGACATCGACGTCACGTTTAACGGTCAGGCTACGAACTTTCTGTTGGAGGGCAGGGCTCACGGTGATTACACGCTCTGCGCGTTCGATCATGCGCCTTTCCAAAGTCGACGTGTACCACTTTGAGTAGCCGACACGGTTGAATTCTTCCATGTCGTCACGCACGATATATAGCGTCTGCCATCCATGTGCAGTTGCTGCATCGACTGCACCGTTAGCTGAAAGCGACGGGAACGACGAGCACACGTACACTGTATTTTTTCCTTGCCTTCTACGCGCCACCATCGCAACAGCGTCATCAAAGTGTTCCCGGTTTGCTTGACAGACATTGGGCAATGGCCGTTCCGACATTTCACCGATCGAGCTAAACGGGAAGAAGAGAACATGGTGTCCAAGCTTGTTCAGTTCGCGCACGAGGTTGTTAGGACGAAGAGCTCGAGTATCGTCTCCCACCGGCGGAGCAGTCGTGTCCACAATCCACAACGGATCATCCGCCTTTATCGAATCTAAGAACTCTTCGAGGTGCCACAATGACTCTGCAGACCGCCTCCACTCCACCTTTGGAGCTCCTACTAAAAGTAGGCCTTTATCATTCCATTTATTGCCGCGAATCACAATTTCATGCGTTTCTGCACCGAAACTAAAATTTCTTTCAGTGACCTCCGTAATGTTTTTATCTGACACAGACACGTAGAAGTATCCACCGATTGCCGGAGAAATACCTAGATTCGTAGGCGGCAAAAGTACATTTCCTGATTTGTCTCGCAGTTCAACTGAAACCGGAGTGCGACTCTCAACTCCATCTCCAGCTAAACCGTGAACTTCGACGTTGACAGAAGTGGCACCCTCTGGTGGATTAAGTACAATTTTGTACGCTGGTGGATGAAGCGCGACATCATTGCCACTGGGAGTTGTTAAAACAGATTCAGAACTCGATTCGGAATTAAAGACAACTTGCCCAGAGTAGAACACATTTTTAATTTTTCTGTGCAGCTTACCTTTAAGCCTGAGTGACACCACATTATCGGGTACCTGAAATTCAAAGTGGTTATTCTTATATTCAGATGAAGAACCTGCTACATACCGAAAGTTCTTATAAGCACTCGAGTGCCCAGCGTCAGGTAGCTCAACCGGTTCAGACTCTTCAGTCAGAGCGACCACTTCAAGAACGGCGGCTTTCTCAGTTTCATTGTCGCACTTGATCTCAATGTCGACATAGACCCGCTCCCCAGGGAGGACGTCAAAGCTAACATCGAGTTCTTCAAACGGAGTAGCCACTGCGTTATCCATACCAACCTACTCAAACTATTAGCCTGAAGTTCGCCATCACCCATGAACTTCACGCTTAAATCATTCACCTAGAACCAAAAACCGTTTGCCCCGGATGAAGATTAAAATTACATACGTAGTTAATACTTTAACCGAAGTATAGGTAGCCAACGCTTAGGGCTTACCGTCAGATCGCCTCATTTGATTTGAAAGAGCTCGCGAATGTAGCAGTTCGTGCATACAGTGCTGTGCGCTACCCTGAGACAATATATGTTTCCGCTCATGTCGAAGTGGCCAAACCAGGTACAGTGAGGGCAGTGCGTCAGAGAGGAGCATCATGGTTGATCACGCACCCGCCACCCCGGTTAGCGACTTCGACCCACTGCAGGTTCCCATCCGCAAAGCCGTGAGCGTCCTCATGGTCCGCCACAATCCACACCTCGAACTCTTCGTCCAGCACCGCGTGACCACCATCGACTTCGCCGCCGGCATGGTCGTCTACCCCGGCGGCCGCGTAGACGATGCCGACTACCACTCCCCCATCACCGCCTCGGCCTCACACGCCCAAAAGTGGGCCCGCACCTGGGCCACAGACGCACCCACCATCAACGCGCTCCTCACCGCCGCCGTACGCGAAACCCGCGAAGAAACCGGCGCCACCTTAGACCCCACCGCCCTGCACCCGTGGGCCAACTGGACCACCCCACCGGGCCCCAAACGCCGCTTCGACACGTACTTTTACGTCGCCGACGCCCACAATCTCGCCGCCCAACACCAAACCACGGAAGCCACCAACTCCGAATGGGCACCTGCCCACACACTGCTGGCCGACTACAACGCCCACCGCCTCGACATGATGCGCCCCACCCTGCACCTGCTCAACGAAATCATCGAGCTGGGTAACGTCGACGCGATCCTTGAGGCGGCTACCCAACGCAGCATCGACCCCGTGCGCCCCACCACCGCCGACGCGAAAGACCTGGGCAAGGCTAGGTAGTCACGGGGGCGGGAGCCTCACACTGGCAACGGCAAGCACGCCACCGCCTCCCCAGCTCCCGCGCCGTCCGGCGGGATGATCACCAATCCGCGCGCCTGCGCCAATCCGCGCAACATGTTTGAGCCCCGCTTGTCGCATAGCTCCCAGCGGTGCAGGTTCGCTTCCGCGCCCGAGGTGTCCTGAGATTGCGCGCCTTGCTGCCCACCTTCTCGCGCCGAGGTGGCCACCGGCTTCGCTGGCATCACCCGCCACGCGGATCCGACGCCAGAGCGACCCTGGCCGGGGTCGAAATCGTGCCCAAGACTCACGGTCTGGGGCTGTTCGACGCCACGGCCCAGGGCACCTCGGATCACGTGGGTGAGCACTAGCCGCAACGCCACCATGGCCGCCAACGGGTTACCCGGTAGGCCCACATGCACCACCCCCGAATGTTCCATGAGAAACGTGGGGTGGCCCGGGCGCATGTGAAGTTCGGGGAACAGGACGCGACTGGGCTCGGTGTTGTCTCCGACCGAGCCAACCTCACCTGTGACGCGCCTCAGTGCCACGCGCCTGACCTCATCGACTCGCGAATGCCCGGTCCCACCCGTGGACACCACAACGTCACACTGACCAACCAGCGTCTCCAGCGCTACCTCGGTTTCCGCCTCACCGTCGCCGATTCGCACACTGGCAATCACCTCGGCACCCAACATGCGCACATACGCGGGCAACTGCGGGCCAAACGCATCACGCACGAACCCAGGCTGAGGCAGACCGGAGGCGACGACCTCGGTGCCAGTCAACAACAACCCCACCCGCGGCCGGGCACGCACCGGCAACGCGTCATGCCCCGCCACCGCCGCGAACGCCACCTGAGCGGGCGTGAGCACCTCCCCGGCACGGGCGACCAGGTCCCCAGTGAGAGCTTCGCGGCCGGCACGGCGGATGTTTCGGCCGGGTTCCAGGTCGCGCTGTGGCACCCCTGGCGCCAAGGAAACCCACTCAGCGCCCGCCCCGCCGGCATCACCAGCCTCGACCCGCAGCCACTCTTGTCGCACGACCGAGGTGGCCTCCGGCGGCACTAGCGACCCCGTCGCTACCGGCCACGCGCGCTCCCCCACAACCCACGGTCCCGGGCCTCGCACCGCGAACCCATCCATCGCCGAGGAATCATAATGCGGCACATCCCGCACCACGCGCACGTCCTGGGCAAGCACCTCACCAACGCACTCGGCCAACGGGCGCGTGACCTGCCGGGCGGACAGGCGAGCGCCACTTTCGTACGCCATCCGCATGGCGTCCAGTGGGTTCGGCGCCTGGGCGGGGGTTGCCCCGGGGCCCCAGGCTCCAACCTGCCCGCTTTGTGCTGTACCGTTTTCGACCATAGGGCCAGCGTATCCTCCAGCCGAAAGGTCACCATGCGTCGTTCCGTCCGCACCCGCGTCCACGTGTTTGGGCCCAACGGCCGTATCCGCACCAAAACCGACAAAGTCGCCGGCGAAGAACCCCTCGAAATCCGGCTAGGCGACCAGGAGTTCACCGTCATGATGCGCACCCCCGGCATGGACACCGAACTGGTGCTGGGCCTGCTTCTGGGCGAAGGGATCATCCGCACTGCCAGCGATGTGGTGGAAATCGATTTCTCCACCGGCTTGGACCCTGACGGCACCCGCAATTACAACGTGGCTAGGGTGCGTCTTTCGCCCGAGGTGTCATCCACCCTGGCAGACAACGGCGGGCTTCCGGCGGGGCAGGAAAGGAATGTTTACACCAGTTCGGCGTGCGGGATCTGTGGCACGGCTGCGCTGGAAGCAGTGACGAAGGTGTCGAGCTATCCTCTGCCCACGCCCGAGCCATTCTTTGACCCTGCCACTGTGTGCGAGCTGCCGAACATCATGCGCGACCAGCAACCCCTGTTTGCCACAACCGGCGGGATTCACGCGGCCGGGCTGTTTGAGTTCGGGGCGGGCAGTTCTTCAACCGCCGGAGCTGGGGCTACCTCGGGCGCTTCTTCAAGCGCGGGTGCCGGAACCGGCACGAGCGCCACCTCGCCGTCAGCTTCCCCCACATTGCTCACCGTCGCCGAGGACGTGGGCCGTCACAATGCCGTTGACAAGGTCCTGGGGTGGGCGATGCGCGAGGATCTCCTCCCGCTGAGTTCGTGCGTACTGCAGGTGTCCTCGCGCGCGTCGTTTGAACTAGTGCAGAAGGCGGCGATGGCGGGCGTGCCGGTTCTTTCTGCGGTGAGCGCACCCAGTTCCGCTGCTGTGGAGCTGGGGAACAGTCTGGGTGTGACGGTGATCGGGTTTAACCGTAAGGGGACGTTTAATGTGTATTCGACCCCGGAGCGGCTACTCGAAAGCTGACCCATGCCAAGCGAAAGCGGAGCAGTCTAGAACAGGCCACCGTCCACCACACGGGCATCAAAACTTCATTCCAAAGTTGGTAGAGTGGTAGCCCTATATCCCCCACGCCTCTCCTTGGAAGCGCACTTGGGGGATTTTTCATGCCCAAAAGATCACAGGTCGGGCCCGCACCAGCCCTAGAGCCATCCCAACGTTAACCCTTGCCCAGTTCCCGCATCCGCTTGCGGACCGCCTGGGCCCGTTTTTCGCCACCATGAGATGAAGCGTCCTGGGTTAGTTACGCTTCGTTTGCGCTCTTTTGGTGATGGACTGCGTGAGATAATATCCGGTTTCTTTTTCCTGTGGGGTGGCGTAGTTCCACGATTGTTTCTCGGATGTGTTCTGGGGTTTTGTTGGGGTTGGTGAGGGGGCGTGTGGAGCGTGGTTGGAGTGCTTCGAGTCCGCCGGTGCGGAAGCGTTGCAGTAGGGTCCTGACCCATCGGGTTCTGATACCGAAGTATGTTGATGCGTCTTTAATGCTCATACCACCGTTGACGATGGCTAGAACGACTGCGCGGTTGCGTGAGTATGTCAATAACCCCAGCTTGCCTGTTCGAGCGTCTTTGGCGTGAACGATGCACTGAAATCAGACAGTCACCGCATCACGGTTTTGAGTGAGGCGTTCAAACCCGATTCGGATGATCTGCGCGCTTTACCGGCGCTCGACATCGCTCTGACGCTCTGGTCACGCAACGCCGATGTGGTCATCCACGCCCCGAAAGCCGGGGTGAGTATCACGGCATCGATCGTTCCGTGTCCGAACGACGAAAGTTGAGACCCTGGAAACATCTCGAATAGACAGAATGCTCATGAGAGTCAAGTCACTGGAGGGCACGCTGTTGGTGGTGCAGTACTCAAATAAGAGGTGTCCCGTGAAGCTTTAGATCTCTTCTAATTGAACGATCTTCCTCATAGGTGCATGCAACCAAAGGCTTCCCATAGATGCGTCTTGCAACCGCATCATAAGTAGCTTCCATGTTTGATTGGGCTCGACTCCACATTGCCCCCATAGCTGCTTGGAAGTCGTCAGACAGCATCAGTCGATTGTTCTTGGGGAAATACCCGCCAGGAACCAAGGTGATCTCACCGACTACGGGGCCGGATGGCGTGGCATACAGGTCAATCCGTGAGAAGGGGGCAGGCACAACCAAGGAAGTCTTACGTGCCAAGCAAGTCAACGCCTCCAAGGTCTCACTGTCAGGAAGCTGAGGGGGTAGGCTGGGTTTTTCTTGGACCAATGACGACTTATCAAGTAAGCGAAAGCATTCGTCGTAACGTCCAATGTGTGCCGTCGGATGGTTCCGGTCAATAACTACAAATGCTGCAATCTCCCCTCGGAACGCGTACGCCTTGAAGTCGCGAGGAACTTCTAGGCCATCGCAGTCCTGGATTACTTGCTCGACTATCAGTTGATTGGCTTTATTTGAATTCTTGGAAAAGAGCGAGTCTTGGATCTCTACGATCTCGCTCAACGTGAGTTGCTTATTCGTCAGAGATTCTGTGAATAGATCTTCGTCTCCGGTCTTGGTCAGGACCATGACTCCGCGAAGTGATGATTCCAAGGTAGGTTTGAGCACAAAGGTTTCGGGGAGGCCAGACAAGTCTATGTCGCGGGGGGAGGCAAAGCGACGCAGAATCTTGCTAGTTGGGATATTGAGCGCCTCTAAGAAGTCATAGCACTTGACTTTGTCGTGTAGATGCCACGGCGTGAACGGCTCCAAGCCTTTTGCTCGAATCCGCATGTAGTCATCCCATATCATGGCTGTCCTCTATCGATAGGTGTCCCACTCCGCCTACCTGCGAAGCGCAAAGACCAGGGCTCAGCATAGCCCAGGTTAACAATCACCGTACCCCCCGGCACCCCTTCAGGCAACACTGAGAGATCGAAAGCATAGCTCAGGAGTGCGTAGCTCTCTGCCTCAACTAGGGCGTGCCCAAAGGATTCTTTTAGACTTGTCGAAACGAAAGCGTCGCCACAACGAGCAGCTCCGCAAGACATTAAGGCAACCTTTGACTGAGAGGGATTCATGCGAAAGTGAATCCTGAGCTCTACCCCCGAGTGCGCGTGCCTGCGACATAAAACCGGACACGGGGCCGGGCAGCGTCTCCAGGCCAATGACCATAAAAGCATGAAACTCGTCAGGAAGTTTGACCAGTATCCGAGCAAGGTATTTCGGTCCCTTCCCTTGGTCGAAACAGTCGACCCACATAAGTGGTCTCACTCCTGACGGGAAACGCTCAGTGTGACCGTTGGGGTGAACTCCGAGTCATTGATCATGTTCGACGCGACTTCGACACGGCGGTCATAACGACGTGGCAACATGGACTGAACGTTGAATGCGTTGAACTCTGAAGGAACGCGGATAGTATCACCCTTTTCAAGTTCCAGCTTCGCTA
Source organism: Brevibacterium sp. ACRRH (assembly GCF_022346365.1). Classification (NCBI taxonomy): domain Bacteria; kingdom Bacillati; phylum Actinomycetota; class Actinomycetes; order Micrococcales; family Brevibacteriaceae; genus Brevibacterium; species Brevibacterium sp. ACRRH. Next base: position 47,391 of record NZ_JAKRMN010000001.1, on the reverse strand, counting down.
GTCCTTTTCTACAACGGCGAAACGGGACGAACTGGTCTCGCATGTGGCGAGTGCGTCAGTTGTACGGTAATTTTCTCTACAGTTATGAGCTACTTTGATCTGTAGAGTAAACGGCCTCTAGCCCGGCGTCCGACCACGGCCACCAACCCGGAGCCAGCCACAGCTAACCCAGCCTTAACCCTTGCCAAGCTCCCGCATGCGCTTGCGGACCGCCTCGGCCTGCTCTTCGCCACCAATAAGACTGCGGATCGCACGCTGCTCAGCCGCGAACGCATCACTCAACGACGCGCGCCCACTCAAGTCCACCAGCATCTTCGCCTGCGCCAACGCCGACCGGGACTTCCCCGCCAACTCACGCCCCAACTCCAGGGCGCGAGCATTCGCGTCCTGGGCCAGTTCCTCAACCAGCCCCATCTCGTAGGCCCGCTGCCCAGTGACCACCTCACCAGTGAAAATCATGCGCTTGGCGTTCCCCGCCCCCACCACACGCGGCAGAAGCTGAGTACCGCACATGTCCGGCACGATCCCCCAGTTGATCTCCATCATCGACAGCTTGGCATCCGGCTGAGCAACCCGCAGATCCGCGCCCAACGCAATCTGCAAGCCACCGCCAAACGCCACCTTCTGCACCGCCGCAATCACCGGCGCCTCCACCTGCTGCCACACAAAAACGGCCTGCTGCGCCAACGCCTTTGCCGGGCCCACACCCTCGCGGGCCTCCGGCAACTCGGCCTGCCCACCAGCCATTTTCTTGAACTCACTCATGTCCAGGCCCGAGCAGAACCCCGCACCCTTACCGGTCAGCACCACGGCGGCCACGTCGTCGCGCGCCTCCACGAACCGCCCCGCATCCACCAAATCCGCAAACATCCCATGCGTCAGCGAATTCAACGTCTCCGGCCGGTTGAACTCCACATGCGCCAACCGGTCCTCAATCGTCAGCGTGACCGTCCCGTATTCGGCTTCGAATGCGTCCATGGTTCCCTCCGTTGTGGTTGCCCCGGCAACAGCCCGAGGTGTCACTTTCCTATGCTTTTACGTCACCTATGACTTTAAGTTCCGCGAGTACGTGCGCACCATGTCCGGGTTGAGGTCCGCAATCGACCCAGCCCCCATGAGCTGCATGGTGACGGTCATTTCGTTTTCCAGAATCTCAAACACCTTGCGCACCCCGGCCTCACCGGCGGCCATGAGGCCGTACAGGTACGCGCGTCCGATGAGCGTGAAGTCGGCTCCCAAGGCCAGCGCACCAATAATGTCCTGGCCTCGCATGATGCCCGAATCCAGGATGATCGGCACGTCCTCACCCACCGCTTCACGGACCACGGGAAGCGCCTCCAAGGTGATAGGCGCGCGGTCGAGCTGACGACCACCGTGGTTGGAAACCACCAACCCGTCGGCGCCGGCGTCCAAAGACTTCGACGCATCCACCTCGGTCAGAACACCCTTCACGAACAACTTGCCGGGCCACACTGAGCGAATCCACTTCAAGTCCTCAAAACTCAACGTGGGGTCAAACATGGACGAGGTGAGGCTCGCCAGATCCGACACCTCGTTCGACAGCGACGAATACGTCAGCGGGTCCGTAGTCAAGAAGTTGAACCACCACTCCGGCCTGTACGACGCATCCAACACCGTGCCAGCGGACAGCTTAGGCGGGATCGTGAGCCCGTGACGCAAATCGCGCAAACGGCGTCCCGCAACCGTGGTGTCCACAGTGACCAACAGCGTTTCGAACCCGTTCTTCCACGCCCGCTCCAGCAGGTCCTGGGACGCGTCACGGTCACGCCACAGGTACAGCTGGAACCACTTGGTTGCGTTGGGCGCACAGGACGCCACATCCTCAATACTGCGCGTACCCATGGTGGACAGGGTGAACGGCACCCCAAAACGGTCAGCCGTACGCACACCGGCCACTTCGCCTTCTGTGTGCATCATGCGGGTAAACCCGGTCGGAGCAATCCCCACCGGCAAGCGCGATTCCACGCCCGCGATCGTGGTGGACAGGTCCACATCGGCCGACCCTGCCAAAATCGCCGGGTCAAACTCTAAGTTCCTAAACGCTTCGCGGTTACCGCGGTACGTGTATTCGTCCTGCGCACCACCGTCCACATAGTTGAACGGCCCCGCAGGGGTGCGTCGCTTAGCAATCCTGCGCAAATCGTCAATGTCACCCACACGCGCCAACCGGGACTTTCGACCCCCAAGGTTGAGGTCAAACTGCATGAGAGGCAAAAAGTTCTTAAGCTGCGGAACACGTCTAATGGTCACCATGATGCCACTCTACCGAGCCGTGCGGGTCCACACATTCCCGGCCCGGGGTTTCCCAACTTCTGGGCGCCTGCCAGCCCGACCAGTCCTCGGTAAACGCCCACATGCCTCGTTCCCACTGATCTAACGCCACAGAGGCATTGGCACTAATTGCTGCCGCGACGTCAGCGTCCCACTGGCCGTACTTCACCGCCGCGGCCAGTTCGTCTTCGTCTTTGAGCTGTGGCACCTGGCCAGGGCGAATCACAAGATCAAGCACATGGTCCGAGGTGTATAACTCCCCCATCGCGTGCCTGTCCACCGCGGACCCCAACCGGTGATGTCCCTCTAGGTTCACGTAGTGCGCGTTCACTTTTCCTGACGCCTCACGGAATACCCACACCGAAAAAGGCATCCCCGCAGGAATCAGCCGTAACACGCCACGTCCATACCACTGGCCACCCACTGCCACACGATCGACCCTGCGTGGGTTAAACCGCACATGGTCAGGCACGTTGTGCGGGTTCACACTCTCAAACCCCGCCAACCGGGCATGCACCACCGGCGTACCCCCGGCCAGCCACACCACCAGTCCACGTTCGTCATGACGCACCACCCGCACCGGCTGCACAACATCCACACCGTGTGCCGCGTAGTCGTGCCGACGGAATCGCCACCGCACCACGTCACCCGGTTGCAGTCGCGGAGCCTGGGCGAGCGGAACGGAGTCGGCCGGGGCTGGCGACGGAAACGGCTCCGTTCCGTATTGACTAGGCTCAGCTCCGTATTGGACAGAGTTGTTCTGGCTCGGCTCCTGCCCAGAACCTTCCTGCCCAGAACCGTCAGTTAGTGTAGTCAATCGTGATTGCTCCAGTTTTGGTCGTTGCTTTGACCGGGATCGCGTTGGGGTCGGAATCGTTTGAGTCTACATTGACGGTTCTGTCGCCAGTCTGAGTTTGAGCTTCCACGGCGTACGGGCGCCCGTCCGGCACGTCTTTTGGATCCTGAACCTCGATGTTCACCACACCAGTTTTGGCCTCCACACGGATGCTGGACGGCTGAGCGTCTTCAGGCATTTCATACGTCACGGCCCCACTTGTCGCCTCTAACGCAATGTCGCCGGTAACTTTCAGGTCATCCACCGTGACGCTTCCCGCACGAGCACGCCCCGTGAAGTTCTCTGCTTCGCCTTCTGCAGAAATCATGCCCGACCTGGTGCTCAACTCCACGTGTTTTGCTTTCGCTTCGAAGTGGACCACACCACGTCCGCCCGTCACTTTCACGTCCTGGTATGTGCCTTCGTCGATGCTCACATCACCGGATTTCCAGTCAGCCTGGATGTTGCGTGCTTTGCCTTCCGGCACACCGATCGTAACCGTTGTGCTTCTGGCTTCTGCCCAGTCGCCAGATGTGTGTGTCACGTTCACCTGGTCGGCCGAATCAGATGATTGTGTTTCTACCTTTGGCGGCTCCCCAGACCCAACAGCCTTGTACTTGATGAACCCTTCACCGTTGGTCGTCACGACCTTGACATTCGCGCCCTCCCCGGTCAGCTCCAGAGTGTCGGCCGCTGGGTTGAACGGCATGTTCTTTTCCACCACCTCGACCTGCAGAAGCTGCACGGCCGCCGCCGCACCAAAACTCGCCGGCACGGCAACCGCCAGGCACACCACCGCGGCCACGGCAACGCGCCACAGAATTCGGCCCGTTGAACTTAGCGGTGGTGCAGGTTTCGTGTACTTCTTTGGTTTGGGTTGTTGTGAGTGCCCACCCGCCCGAGGTGGTTGCGGGTACGCGTTCTGCCCACCTGGGACTGGGTTTCCTGAGTAATCCGTTGGCATCGTCATATCAGACTCCTAGGAACTTCAGAACAGCAAGGACGCGGCGGTTCTCGTCGCTATCGGCCAGCAGTCCAAGCTTGGTAAACATCGAACTGATGTGCTTCTCAACAGCACCACTACTTAGGAACAACGTGCTCGCAATAGCTGAGTTGGACTTCCCCTCCGCCATCAACTGCAACACTTGGCGTTCACGTTCACTCAGAACCGCCAGCCCGTCCTTCTTCCGGGAGCGGACCATGATCTGGGCAACCACCTCGGGATCCAAAACCGTGCCCCCACCCGCCACGTCTTCAACCGCGGCCAGGAAGTCATCCACATCAGCCACACGATCCTTGAGCAGATACCCAAAGTTGCCCGTGTTCTCAGCGATCAGATCAGACGCGTACCGTTCCTCCACGTACTGGCTGAGCACCAGCACACTCACCTCCGGGTTCTGGCTACGGATCAGCACCGCGGCCCGAATACCCTCATCCGTAAACGTGGGCGGCATCCGCACGTCCACAATCACCAGGTCCGGGTTGAGGTCCGTCACCGACGACAGCAGATCAGTAGCGTCAGACAGGGTGGCGACTACCTCGTGCCCCGCATCCGTGAGCAGACGAACAAGACCTTCACGCAACAAAACCGAATCTTCAGCAATCACTATTCGCATGGCAACTCCACTGTGATAACCGTGGGACCACCCACGGGAGAATGAACATTGAACGTACCTCTGGCCGCCGTCACACGGTGGGCCAACCCAGCCAACCCGGTAGTCGAGCCGGCGGTCGAAAGCTGGGCACCACCTCGGCCGTTGTCACGCACCTCAATCCGCATGCGACCACCCATGTACGTGATACTCACGTGGCCTTCCGTGGCTTGAGCGTGCTTGCCCATGTTGGAAAGCGCCTCGGCGACCACAAAGTACGCGACCGATTCGATGTTTGGTGCCACCCGCGGCACATCGACATTCACCGTCACAGGCACGGCCGAACGGGCCGCCAAAGCCGAAACTGCCGCATCCAAACCACGGTCGGTGAGCACCGCCGGGTGGATTCCCCGGACCAGTTCGCGTAGCTGAGTGATTGCGGCCTTCGAATCACTGTGCGCTTCCTCCAACAGGGCGTGTGCGCCCTCCGGGTCACGAGCCACCTTCGCCTTAGCCATGCCCACCTTCATGGACAGGGCCACCAAGGTGGGTTGGACGCCGTCGTGCAGGTCGCGTTCGATACGTAGGCGCTCCGTGGTGGCCGCATCTACCGCGCCCACGCGAGCGCGGTCAACCTCGGTGAGTTCCCGCTTCAAGGTTTCCGCCTGGGGCACCGCTAAGAGCCAGCGGTCAAGAGCGCGGTCGGCGATCGCGGCCACCCACAGACTCACAAACCCCACGATGAACGCCAGGCACCCGAACACAACGAACATTCCACGGGCCGGGCCTCGTGCCGGGGCGTCGAAGGCGATCAGAGTCGCGTCTGGGTTAATGGCGCCGATGAACAGGAAAGTGGCGAACGTCGCACACATCGCGACGAGGATGAGTGTGAAGAGCCCCAGCACTTGTTTGGAGAAGTGCAGTGCGGTTTCGCGCCAGAAGTACGCTTCGCCGGCGGCGCGAATGTTGGTTTCTGCCCAGCCTCGGAAGCCTGTGCTGTTGGCGCGGCGTCGAGGCGGGAACGGGATTTCCGTGTTGTAGATCGCTTCAGAGCGGCGACGCTCCAGGACATTGATACCGCGTTGCACCAGCACCCAAAAGAACAGGACAATGAGTCCCAGTCCACCGGCCAGCGCGGTACTGATGCCGGTTGTGATGACGATGAGTTGAATCCACAGCCAAACGGTCGCGATGATCCCCGAAAACAGGACATTGAGCATGCCCCACGGGTTCGGGATGAGCAGTTCTTTCTTCATGCTTCCAATCTAGGTTTCGCCTACCGTTCAAGAATATGGTGCTGACCGCCAACCGGGGTAGGGAAAACCCCCGAGGCGGTGGCTGAGGTTGGGTTCCAGACGGGGGTTTCTAAGGTTGCATGAAACCTTGGCCGTTACAGTGAACGCTATGGATGAGTCACACACACCTCTGCGATCACGCACCAGGACATTCATCCTGTTTTGGATTTCGGCAATCACTGGCGTTGCCATGTACGTGACCCAACACATTCTTGTAGAACGTGGCGACCTCCCACGTTCCCTGCCCACAGGTGACTCGGTTGGAGTTGTGACCATGGGGGTAGAAATCGCACTGGGCGTTCTCGCTCTCGCTCTGCTCCCCGCCGCCATTCGCCACGACCCCATGGAACGCGAAAAGTCCTACGTAGGCCCACCCGAAGCACTCGTCGCCTCACTCGTCATCCTGTGCCTGTGGTTCGTCACCCTCCTGGCAGCACCGGCTGGGGCGGTCGTACTCATTTCACTGTCTGCACGCCTCTCACCCTCGTGGACACTGCCTGCGATCGCCGCATCGATCCTTTCGGTGGTCGTTCACGAACTCACTTACAGCCCACTTGCCCACGACTTCGACTACCGCGTGGCCCTCGGCGCCATCTGCCTCACCCTCATCCTCATCGGCATGGGCACCGCCCGCGGAATCGTGTTAAGGCGCCAGCTCGTCCACAGTTTCCGCACCCGCCACGACGCAGACGAAACGCAGCACGCCCACAAATAACCACCTCGGCGCGGGTGCGAAACACTCACAGACAGCAAAACAAAACCAGCAAAACAAAACCGGCGCGCACCCAACAATGGGCACGCGCCGGCACTACAAAAGAAACTCCCGAAATCTTATTTCGGAGCCATACGGATTGCACCGTCCAGGCGGATGGTCTCACCGTTGATGTATTCGTGGGTGACAAGCATGTCAGCAAGCTGCGCGTATTCTTCCGGCGTACCCAGGCGAGCAGGGTGCGGAATCGAAGCAGCCAAGGAATCCTGTGCAGCCTGAGGCAGACCAGCCATCATCGGGGTCTGGAAGATACCAGGAGCAATAGTGTTCACGCGGATCTTGCTGGCAGCCAATTCGCGAGCCATCGGCAGAGTCACAGCGTGGACACCACCCTTGGACGCGGAGTACGCGATCTGACCAATCTGACCATCGAACGCTGCAACCGAAGCGGTGTTGATGATGACACCACGGTCACCGTCGAGCTCTTCGTTCTGCTGCATCGCAACAGTCGCCAAACGCGAAACGTTGATAGTTCCGATCAGGTTCACACCAATCACCAGCTTGAGCTGGTCCAGCGGAAGCGCACCCTTCTTGCCCACCAACTTGCCAGGGGTCGCAACACCTGCACAGTTCACAACAACACGCAGGTCACCCAGGCTGGTGGCCTTGTCAACAGCGGCCTGAACCTGTTCTTCGTTCTGCACGTCAGCAGCCACAAAGTGCGCGTTGTCGCCCAAGCTCGCTGCCGCTTCGGTTCCGACCTGCTCGTTCAAGTCGACCATGACCACTTTTGCGCCGGCTTCCAAGAAGCGCTTGGTCGTTGCAAGTCCAAGACCTGAAGCGCCACCGGTCACCAGTGCTACTGCACCGTCGAGTTTCATACCTTTACCTCCGGTTGTTCGGAGCACACCACCCACAAAAAGGGCGCGCGCCACTTGACACGTAAAACCAAAACTCCTGGTTACTTCACCAGGCTATGGCCCAGTCTAGGACGCTCAGTTAACAGAACATAACTTGCGTCACATTTTCTGCATGATTAGGTTGTTGAGAAGCTCACGAAAAGGAGCCCAACATGACAAAGCCCAACGGCAGGGATCAAATCCTTCAAGCCGCACTGGTGACGTTCGCACACAATGGATTCGACGGAGCATCCATTCGCGACATCGCACAGCGCGCTGACCTCAGCCTTTCGGCCCTGTACTACTACTTCTCGTCCAAGAAGGAAGCACTGTTTGCGCTGGTGGAAAAGGCCTACTCCACGTACAACGAACGCACGGCTGAAATCCTCGCCCAAGCCCCCGATGACGTCAACGCCCAAGTCGCATACGGCGTCCAGCACCTGGTCAGTTACAGGTGCGCCAACGTCATGTACTCCCGCGTCATTCTGCTAGAAACCGGCCGGCTGTCGGGCCCCCGCTACGCAGAAGCCCGCGAAATGCAACGCGAATCTAGTTCCGTGTTTGAAAAGATTATTGCCCGAGGTCGTTCCCAGGGAATCTTTCATGTTGACGACCCTGCGCTCGCCACCCGGTCGGTGAACGCGATGTGCAATGCGATACCCCAGTGGTTCTCACCAGGTGGCACATACACTCCCGAACTTCTTGCCCACAAGTACGTGCTGGCAACATTACGTATGCTTGGTTCTGAACAAGCACACAACATCGAACCGTTCTTCGACGGCAGTGTTGACGCTTCGGCCAATCACATCGACCCGACTCCTGACGCACCAGGCGACGCTAAAGATGAGGCCAAAAACGCAGTCCGTTTACCTCCTTTGTGAGTCATTTGAAAGAATGAGGACCATGTCCCGCATTTTGTGTCCTGAACTAACCCACAAGGTTATGTCTGCTACCGACGCCGCCTCGTTTATCAACCACGGCGACAACGTCGGTATGAGTGGTTTTACCGGCGCCGGTTTCCCTAAAGCGGTCCCGCAAGCGCTCGCCAACCGTATTCGTGACGTGCACAGCGCTGGCGACGAATTTTCGATTGGCATGTTTACTGGTGCTTCCACCTCGGCCGAGGTGGATGGCGCCTTGGCTGAGGTCGATGGGGTGCATCTGCGCACGCCTTTCAACACCGACCCGGACATGCGGAAAGCCATTAACGACGGACGCGTCGAATACATGGACCAGCACCTGAGCCACCTCGCCCAGCAAGTGTGGTTCGGTTTCTACGGCAATCTTGACGTTGCCGTCATCGAAGTCGCAGCGGTGCTCCCTAACGGACTTTTGGTGCCGGGCACCTCGGTCGGAAACAACAAAACTTGGCTCGATCTTGCGGATAAAGTCATCCTGGAAGTCAACGACTGGTTGCCCACCCAGTTCGAAGGCATGCACGACGTGTACTACGGAACACGCATTCCTCCACACCGCAACCCCATCCAGATCCTTTCGCCAGACCAGCGCATTGGCGACCCATACCTGCGGGTAGACCCGGACAAGATCGTGGCGATCGTAAAAACGGACGCTCCTGACCGCGACAACACGTTCAGCCCTGTCGACGACGCTTCAGAGGCGATGGCCGGATACCTCATCGACTTCTTGCGCCACGAAGTCAAAGCTGGTCGCATGCCCAAGAACCTTCTGCCGTTGCAGTCGGGTGTGGGCAATGTGGCCAACGCGGTGCTGGCGGGACTGGCTGAATCAGAGTTCGAACACATGACTTCCTACACCGAGGTCATCCAGGACAACCTGCTCGCCCTGCTAGACACGGGCAAGCTCGACAGCATTTCCGCCACATCGTTTAGTCTGTCGCGGGACGTGGCTGAAAAGTTCAACCAAAACATCGACAACTACAAGGGCCGCATCCTGTTGCGCACCCAAGAGATGTCGAACCACCCAGAAATCGTGCGCCGCCTAGGTGTTATCGCGATCAACGGCATGGTTGAAACCGACATTTACGGGCACGTGAACTCCACGCACATCATGGGGTCAAAGATGATGAACGGAATTGGCGGATCGGGTGACTTCGCCCGAAACGCGTTCCTCAACTTCTTCGTCTCACCATCGACGGCTAAGGGTGGAAAGATTTCGTCAGTGGTGCCCATGGCCAGCCACGTGGACCACACGGAACACGATGTTCACGTCATTGTGACCGAACAGGGAATCGCAGACCTGCGCGGACTGTCGCCTCACAAGCGTGCTCAGCGCATCATCGACAACTGTGCGCACCCGGACTACCGCGATGCCCTGCGTGACTACTACGAACGCGCGTGCAAGAACGCGACCGGGCTCCACACGCCACACATCCTGGAAGAGGCTTTGAGCTGGCACGTTTCACTGCGTGATACCGGCACCATGCGGAAGTGAAAATTCAGCCAATCCTCTGAAAACCAGGGATACACTGACGGTATGAGCGAACCAACAGTTACAGTTCCAGAAATCCCAGACGACGCTGTCTTCCTGGACGTCCGCGAGGACTTCGAGTTCGAAGCCGGACACATTGAAGGTGCGCACCACATTCCACTCAGTGAACTTGAACCGCGCTATGGCGACGTGCCCGTCGATGTCGACGTGTACGTCGTCTGCCGTTCAGGTGGTCGCGCGCTGCGTGCCGCCGCTTGGCTCAACCTCAACGGTTTTGACGCTGTGGTTGTCGAAGGCGGCATGGGCGCGTGGAACCTCGACCACGGGCGACCAATTGTGTCTGAGAACGGTCAAGAACCCACAGTAGTTTGACCCCGAGTTTGATCTCCGCCACCTAATCCCGCACTTATAGCCCGCATATCCGCCCACACCTTGTAGCACGACCGGAGTGAGTGAAACATGACCAACCGAGCAGGACAGCCAGCCCAGGAAACAGACCTCGTCGACATTACTAAACTGCTCGATGCGTACCACGACACCGTACCCACGCCCAGCGAGCCAACCCAACGAGTGTCGTTTGGCACCTCGGGACACAGGGGCAGTAGCCTCACCGGGTCGTTCAATGAAGCTCACATCGTAGCGATCACCAAGGCCATCATCGAATACCGTGCCGGCCAGAACTACACCGGCCCCATCTACCTGGGACGCGACACCCACGCATTGTCAGAACCGGCGCTGCTCACAGTGCTCGAGGTGCTCGCGGGGGCGGACGTGCCCGTCATGATCGACGACCGTGACGGTTACACCCCAACACCGGTGCTCAGCCACGCGATCATCACACACAACAAGCGCGTGGGCACCGCGCAGGGACTGGCCGACGGCATCATCATCACCCCGTCCCATAACCCGCCCAGCGACGGTGGAATCAAGTACAACCCACCCCACGGTGGCCCGGCTGGAGCCGACATCACCGCGTGGATCGAAAACCGGGCCAACGAACTGCTGGAAGGCGCGTGGCGGGACGTCCCTCGCACCCCGTTCCAGAGGGCCTTCCACCTGGATAACACCACGAACTTCAACTACGTCGAAAACTACATTGGCGACCTCGGCGCGGTCATTGACATGGAGGCGATCGCTCAGTCCGGCCTGCGTTTGGCCGCCGATCCACTGGGTGGCGCCAGCGTCGACTTCTGGTCCTCGATCAGCGAAATCCACGATCTCAACCTGGACGTGGTGAACTCGCAGGTGGACCCGGCGTGGAGCTTCATGCCGCTGGACTGGGACGAAAAGATCCGCATGGACTGTTCCTCGCCGTACGCCATGGCGTCGCTGATTGAGTCGGCTGGTGACTACGACTTGTGCTTTGGGAACGACCCGGATGCTGACCGGCACGGGATCGTCACCCCTGATGGCGGGCTTATGAACCCCAACCACTACCTGGCCGTTGCCATTGACTACCTATTCCAGAACCGTCCCGGTTGGGGCGCCGAGGTGGCAATTGGGAAGACGCTGGTGTCCTCCAGTCTCATTGACCGGGTGGCGGCCCGCCTGGGTCGGAAGCTGGTCGAGGTTCCCGTTGGGTTCAAGTGGTTCGTAGATGGGCTGGCCGACGGCACTTTGGGATTCGGTGGTGAGGAGTCGGCGGGTGCGTCGTTCTTGCGGATGGACGGCTCTGCGTGGTCCACGGATAAGGACGGAATTCTGCTGTGCCTGTTGGCTGCCGAAATCACGGCCAAGACCGGCGAAACCCCATCGCAGCGTCACGCCAAGCTGGTTGACGAGTTGGGTGCGAGTTCATATGCCCGCGTCGATGCGCCGGCCACGCCTGAGCAAAAGGCTGTTTTGAAGAAGCTCAGCGCATCAGACGTCACCGCCACCACTCTGGCAGGCGACCCCATCACGGGCACGTTCACGGAAGCACCCGGGAACGGTGCTGCGATTGGTGGTTTGAAAGTGACCACGGATAACGCGTGGTTCGCGGCACGGCCGTCCGGTACGGAAGACGTGTACAAGATCTACGCTGAGTCGTTCAAGGGCGATGACCACTTGGCACAGGTTCAAGAGCAAGCGCGCGAGGTCGTGGGGGCCGTTCTCAAGTAGAGGGGTTGACGGTTCAACCCCGCTGGGCCATTGTCACGACTGCCCGTCGCAGTTCTTCAAGGACGGTGAACACAACTGCGCAGCCGATGACCAGTAACCAGTGTTCCCAGTCCAGGGGCACGGTCGAAAACGCGACGTTCAGAATAGGCACGTAGACGACCAGGACTTGCAGCAGCAACCCGATTGCCAACGCCAGCCACAGCCAACGGTTGCTCAGCAGGCCAATAAACATTGACCTGTGCGCGTGCCGGACCGACAGTGCGTTGACCAGTTGCAGGATGACGAGCACCGTGAAAGCGACCGTCCGGCCCGTGGCTACGTCGTCGTCACCAGCGATAAGTCCGCCGGGTAGGCAGACATCCAGAGCGAGAAGCGACAGCACCGCCATGACGAATCCGGTGCTGAGGATCCGCGCCCATTCGCGACCGTCGAGCGCGCGTTGGTCGGGCCGTCGCGGAGGCCTGGTCATCACGTGGTCATCAACCGGGTCCACCCCCAGGGCGAGCGCCGGGGATGAGTCGGTGACCAGGTTCACCCACAGAATCTGGGTGGCAAGCAGCGGAAGGATCACCGAACCGTCGGCTTCAATGAGTCCCAGCACACCCGCGAGTACGACACCGCCAAAGACTGTGAGAACCTCCCCCATGTTCGATGACAGCAGGTAGCGCAGCACTTTCTTGAGGTTAGAGTAGATGCCGCGCCCCAGTTTGACTGCGCTGATGATCGAGGAGAAGTTGTCATCGGCGAGAATCATCGTCGCCGCATCGTGGGACACCCGTGTGCCAGTAATGCCCATCGCCACACCGATGTCTGCGCGTTTGAGAGCCGGTGCGTCGTTGACGCCGTCACCGGTCATCGACACGACATGACCGTGGGCCTGCAAGCTTGTGACGATCCGTAACTTGTGGCTGGGGTCGACGCGAGCAAAGACAGCGGTAGTCTCGACGGCCTCGGCGAACTGCGCGTCATCGAGTTCGTTCAGCTGGGCACCGGTGAGGATCTTCGGCTTGTTGATACCCAGGTCTGTGGCGATCCGTTTAGCCGTGAGCGGGTGGTCGCCGGTGATCATGATGATGCGGATCCCAGCCTCTTGCGCTTGGGCTATCGCGGCCTTGGCTTCCGGCCTGGGTGGGTCGATCATCGCGACAAGACCCACGAACGTCAGCCCCTGCTCCATCTGCGCGTCCAGGTTGGGTGCGGGGTTTTCTTCCCCGCCCGAGGTGGCAGGCACCTCGCGCACGGCCACCGCCAGTGTCCGGTAAGCCTCCCCAGCCAGCGAGGTGACCTCTTCGTCGAGACGGGCACGCACCTCGGGAGTGGCCTCTACGTCCCCGCCTGCGGTGCGCACGTGAGTGCAGCGGGCGAGCACAACATCAGGGGCACCTTTCATGACGAGTTGCGCGGTGTCAGGGTTACCACTGTCTTGTGCCGTGAGGACGGACATGCGTTTGCGTTCGGAGGAAAACGGCAATTCGTCAAGGCGGTGTACACGGGGCACAGTGTTTCCGGCATCGGAGCACGCAGTGAGGAACGCGACTTCGGTCGGGTCGCCTATTGGGCCTTCGTCTGTGAGGCGGGCGTTCGATGCGATAGCGCCTAGCGTGAGGGTCTCAGTGGCATGGGCATCAGTGATGTGGAAGCGGCCGTCTGCGGTGATGACACGGTCGATTGTCATCTGGTTCAGGGTGAGTGTTCCGGTCTTGTCAGTACACACCACCCCGGCGGACCCAAGCGATTCGACCGCGTCGAGTTTCTTAACGATCGCCTGGTGATCGGCCATCTGGCGCACACCCATTGCGAGGATCGCTGAAACAATCGCCGTGAGGCCTTCCGGCACTGCGGCGACAGCTAAGGACACTCCCAACAACAGGATGCTCACCAGAGACGCCACCGAGTGATCTGCAGTGACGAGGTAAACAGTGGCCATGACGGCCAGGGCGATCGCGGTGACGACGATGGTGAGCGTCTTGCCCACTGCTGCCATTTCCTTTTGCAGGGGTGTTTCGGTTGTTTCGGCCGTCGAAATCATGCCCGCGATCCGACCAATTTCGCTGGTGGCCCCGGTTCCGGTGACAACAGCACGGGCGCTGCCCTGAGTGATAGCCGTGCCGGAGTAGACCATCGGCAACCTGTCAGCCAACGGCGTGTCAGCAGCGACCGCGTCGACGGTCTTGTGTACGGGCACGGATTCGCCGGTCAGCGCGCTTTCGGCGACCATGAGGCCATTGCAGGAAAGTAGCCGGGCGTCTGCCGGAACTGCATCGCCTTCGTCGAGTTGCAGGATATCGCCTGGAACAAGATCGGTGGCGTTGATGACGTGGGTGTTGCCGTCACGGGTGACGGTTGCGCTCAGACTTGTCATTTCTTTGAGCGAGGCGACCGCATCGGCGGCTTTCAGCTCTTGAATCAACCCGATAAGCGTGTTCAGGACGATAACTGCAGCGATGACGATCGCGTCGATGGGAGCGCCGTGCCGACCTTCGGCAACCCACGCCACGACCGAGACGATGATCGCGACGAACAGCAGGTAGGTCAGTGGTTCGTTTAACAACAGCAGCACCCGCTTCCAGAGCGGAACGGTTTCTGCTTGAGCGAGTTCATTATGACCGTAGGCTTTCAGCCTGGTGGCAGCCTGGGTGTCGGTGAGTCCACGGTCTGCCGAGGTGTCGAGCGCGTTAACAACTTCACCGGGCTGTTGTGCGTGCGGGTTGGGGATTGCGAGCGTATCGGTAAGAGACGAAGAGCTCATGCTTCGAGTCTAGACCCGGTCAAATTTGGTCGACAGCGAAGGCTGCTGAGCAGGATTCGCAATTCATGACGCTTGGTGTCTTAGGCCACCCTCTACGGGTGTTAAGAAACCGTCAATGGAGGCCTAGAATTATCTGGTGCTTTCAACCTACCGTGACATTCTGAGCCTGCCTGGGGCCTGGCGTTTTTCGTTCGCTGGGCTCATTGCGCGGTTCCCTATGGCCATTTTGGGCTTGGGGATCGTGCTTTTTGTGCAGGGTGTCACGGGGTCGTACGCGCTGGCTGGAGTTTTATCCGCCGTGTACATGGTGGCTGTCGCGATCGCGACCCCGTTTTTGGCCAAACTTGTCGACAAGCACGGTCAGTCAAGAGTCATGGTCCCGGTGACCTACGTACACCTTGTGGCCACGGTTGCTCTGATCGTCACTGTGTACGCGGACCTGTGGTGGCTTGTCTATCCGGTCACGGTGGTGACGGGGGCCAGTGTGGGTAGCGTGGGGTCGCTGGTACGTGCCAGGTGGTCGCACGTCGCTCCCACACCTCGGCAGTTTTCAACGGCACTGTCATGGGAGTCCGTTGCTGACGAGTTCCTGTTCATTGTGGGCCCGGTGTTGGTGACGGTGTTGGCCACTGCGGTGCAGCCGGCGTTGGGGATTATTGGGTCGTCGGTGGCGTTGGCCGTTGGCGCGACGTTGTATTACAGCCAAAAAGATACCGAACCGCCGGTCGCCAAGCACGACCCGACTGCGCCCAAAGGCAAAGTGATGTCGAACCCCGCAATTTTCGTTGTGGTGATGTCGCAGCTGTTCGTGGGGATCAACTTTGGTGCGCTGGACGTGGGCGCGGTCGCGTTTGCTGAAGAGCAGGGTTTGAAGTCCTTTGCCGGTGTTGCGCTTGGCGTGCATGCGATCGGTTCATTGTCGGCTGGGATCGTGTACGGGGCGATCACGTGGAAGAGCAAGGCGCGTATTCGGTTTGCGATTGCGCTGAGCGCGTTGGCGCTGGGCGGTTGGGCGCTCCAGCTTGCGACTTCGCAGTTGCTCTTGTGCATCATCATTTTCTTTGTAGGGTTGACCGTTGCGCCGTCCATCATTGCGGCGTCGACCATCATTGAGCAGTTCGCTCCCCTGTCCCGGCTCACTGAGGCGTTCGCGTGGATTGGGACACTCATGAGCGTGGGGGTCGCAGCCGGGTCAGTGCTAGCTGGAATTGCTGCTGATTCTTACGGCGCAAAGACTGCGCTTCTGATCCCAGCGTTGGGCTCATCGGTGGCTGCTCTGGTCGTGATTGTGTGCAACCAGGTGCTGGATCCGGGGTATAGGCGTCACCAGCGAGAAGTAGTTGAAACTGGTGAGTAACTTCACGTGACGTTTTATGACTTTTGGGTTTATATTGGAACCACCGCGGCGGTCAGGCTGAAAAGATGCATGGCTGTCGTGGTTTTTAATTTGGCGCCCCACCCTGAACTTCACTTTGCGCCACTCCGCTTGGGCCGTGAGGAGTTTCTCAACTCCATCCCTCATACTGGACATACACTGCCTATTTGATTGGAGACTCGCCATGACTCACAGGTCAGCACTTTCCCTACTGCTCAGCGCAGTTCTGACCTTGGCGATCGGTTCGTTCGGTTTGATGTCCGCATCGCCAGCCCTTGCTCACGACCAGCTGATCGGGTCCAACCCCAAAAACGGAGCCCAGCTGGACAAGCAACCCGAATGGCTCGAACTGGAGTTTTCCGGCAACATTCAAGAAGTCGGCACCGAAATCCAGGTCAATCACAACGGCAAAGACGTGTCTGCCGGTGAAATCGCGGTAGAAGGTCGCAAAGTCACCTCGGCACTTCCCGACGACCTTGAACCCGGCGACTACGAAGTCGTGTGGCGCGTGGTCAGCTCTGACGGCCACCCCATCAGCGGAACAGTGAAGTTCACCATCAAGGACAGCAACGCGGCCGGTGGAACCACCTCGGAAAACGAGGGCGACAACACCACAACCGAAGCCCCAGCCCAAGGCACCGGCGACAACAACGCAAGCGACGAAAACAAGGACAACGCAGGCGAAGCGAACGCAGACAGCACCGACGCCTCCGCTACTGCCGGCGAAGACAACAACGGCATGTCCCCGATCGCCTACGTGGCAATCGCCATTGGTGCAGTCGCCGTTGTGGCGCTGGTCATTGTGATGTTCCGTCGCAAAAGCCGCGGTCTCGAACAGTAGTCGCTAGCGCGTACCCTACTTCTTGGAGCACTCGCCCCGGTTCGGCAATACACTGCTGGACCGGGGCGAAGTCTGTGAGCGCGAAAACTTCGGCCACCTCGGCTCCGGCAACCCCGGCCAGCGCCGCGCGCCCAGCACCCACGTCACTGGCACGCAACTTCGCCTGCCCGCACACCACAATCACAGGAACCCCCGCAGCCCCGGCGCGCGCGATCACCGTGCCCGGCCCCTTGCCGCCCAGCGTCTGCTCATCGAATTGACCCTCGCCGGTGACCACAACGCTGGCGCGCGCCACCTGCTCGTCAAACCCCACCGCCGAGAGTACAAACTCGGCCCCGGACACTCGGTCAGCCCCCAGGCCCGCCATGAGCGCGAACCCCAGCCCACCCGCGGCTCCCGCGCCCGGCACATCCCGCACGCGCCCGGTCGGGTCCAGCTGGTCTGCCCACCGCGCCAACCGTTCCTCCAACCTGGCCACGGTTGCGGGGTCGGCGCCCTTCTGAGGCCCAAACACCTCGGCGGCCCCGCGGGGCCCAGTCAAAGGGTTGTCCACGTCGCACGCTACGGTGAAGGCGACGCCCGAGGTGTCCACCCCTGACTCTTTCACCGCCCTGAGTGCGCCACGGCCGCCATCACTTGTGGCCGACCCACCCACGCCAACCACGATCCGCGAACACCCGTACTCGATAGCGTGCGCGATCAGCTCGCCGGTACCGTACGTGTGCGCGTCCCACGCAGTTTGAGGTGACGGGTCCACCAGGTGCAGGCCGGACGCCTGGGCCATTTCAATGACGGCTGTGCCACCTGCCGTGCCACCGGCTGTCTCACGCAACGACGCCCACCGCGCGGTCACTGGCTGCCCCAACGGCCCGGTCACTTCCACCTGGTGCGCCTCATATCCGCAGGTCACCAACGCGTCCACGGTGCCCTCACCACCGTCGGCAAGAGGCAGTACCGTCACTTGGAAACCGGCCTCTTCGCACGGTCCGCGCAGGCTCTGCGCCACCTCGAGCGAGCCAATCGTCCCCTTAAACGCATCACTAGCAATGAGGATCATGTGTTCATTATGGTGCACGTCCGCAAGGCGCTAACGTAGAACCATGACTGTTCTTCCAACTGATGATTTCTTCCGTCACGTCAACGGCCAGTGGCTCGACACATATGAAATTCCGCAGGATCGGGCCGGGGACGGTCAGATGCGTCAGTTGCACGACGCCGCCGAGGTCGCAGTCCGTGACATTATTACCGGGCTTGGTAGCTCGGCCGGGGACGGGGCTGACGCACAGGCCGGTTCGGCTGAACCAGCGGGTTCGGCGGCACAGATGGTGTCCGACCTCTACGCCAGCTTCATGGATACCCAGACCATTGAAGATCGGGGCCTAGAACCACTCCAGCCTTTGTTTGACCTGGTGAAAGGCGCTAAGAACCACCAGGAACTCGCTCGCGTTTCCGGTGAACTGTACCTCCACGGGGTGAGCGGTGTGATCGCTGCATACGTGTCCCCGGACGCCATGAAGTCGGACACGTACGCCATGTACATGATGCAAGCCGGCATCAGTTTGCCCGATGAGTCGTACTACTCAGACGAACAGTACAGCGAGATCCGCACCAAGTTCGTGGAGCACATTGAGCGCCTGGCACAGCTCACCGACTTGGAAAAACACACCGGGTTCACCAGCTCTGATCTGGCCACTCACGTGTTGGCACTCGAAACCGACATGGCCTCCCACCACTGGGACCGGGTGGCTGTCCGTGACGCCCAAAAAACCTACAACCCGGTCACGCGTGCTGAACTCATTGAGCTCACGGAAGGCTTCGACATCAACGCCTGGCTCGACGCCTTGGGAGTTGACGACAGCGTAGACCACTTCATTGTGGGCCAGCCTTCCGCAATCACCGGCGACACTGACGTGTGGGCACAATCCGACCTTGAAGGGCTCAAGGCCTGGACGATCTACCAGATCCTCAGCAGCCGAACAGGGGCGTTGCCCGAAGCCGTTGTGGATGAGAACTTTGACTTCTTCTCCCGCACCCTGTCTGGAACTCCGCAGATCCGGGAACGCTGGAAACGTGGCGTCAGCCTGGTCGAAGGGTACCTGGGTGAGGTCGTAGGCAAGCTCTACGTTGAAAAGTACTTCCCACCAGAATCCAAAGACGCGATTCGTGAACTCGTCGACGCTCTCATCGAGGCATACCGCCAGTCGATCACCAACCTCGACTGGATGGGTGAAGAAACCAAGCAAAAAGCACTCACCAAACTCAGCCAGTTCACCCCCAAGGTGGGCTATCCCGACGTGTGGCGTGAGTACAACTTCGAGGTGAAGGCAGATGACCTCGCCGGCAACGTCGACCGCGCAACCGTCGCTGAAACCAAACGCCACATCGACCGAATCAACCAGCCTATTGACCCGCACGAATGGCTCATGAACCCCCAGACGGTCAACGCGTACTACCACCCCGTGCTCAACGAAATCGTGTTCCCGGCCGCCATTCTGCAACCCCCGTTCTTCGACGCCGATGGCCTGCCCGCCTCGAACTTCGGGGCGATCGGTGCGGTCATCGGTCACGAAATTGGCCACGGTTTTGACGACCAGGGATCTCGTTACGACGACACCGGAAACCTGGTGAACTGGTGGACTGACGAAGACCGCGAGCGCTTCACTGAGCGTGTACAGGGCCTTATCGACCAGTACGACGTTTTGGTCCCTGAAGGCCTGGAGCAATCCGATACCGTCAACGGGTCCCTCACGGTAGGCGAAAACATCGGCGACCTGGGCGGTCTGGGAATCGCGTGGAAGGCGCTCAACATCGCTTCCGACGGCAACGTATCCGAAGACGACGCTCGCGCGTTTTTCACCGCGTGGGCGGTCGCGTGGAAGTCTAAGTTCCGCGCGGAAGAACGCCGTCGCCGGCTCGCTGTTGACCCGCACTCCCCTGAAGAGTTCAGGTGCAACCAGGTGCTGAAGAACATGGACGCGTTCCACGAAACCTTTGGCACAAAACCGGGTGACGGCATGTGGCTGGACCCAGCCGAACGCGTCTCCATCTGGTAGGCCGGCCGTGAACGACCTCGGCGGAATCAACGCAGCCAGCGACCCCACCAACGCGGGCGCGGGCAACCGCGCCAACCCCACCAACAACCCCACCCCGGACCGTTTGCAGGAAACCCGCGAACACTGGGATGCGCGCTACCGGGAGTCTGACTCAATGTGGTCGGGCAAGGTCAACCACGCGCTGGAACAGGCACTCACGCGGGTGGGGCTGAACCCTGCCCCGCGACCGAACCTCCGGGCACTCGACCTGGGGTGTGGCGAAGGTGGCGACGCGCTGTGGCTAGCCAGCCAAGGCTACGCAGTCACCGGCGTTGACATCGCTCCCACGGCCATCGAACGCGCCCAGTCGCATGCACTCAGGCAGGGTGTCACGGCGACTTTTACCGCCTCGGACGCCGAATCCTGGCTTGCCAACCAGCACGCCGCCGGCGCCACATTTGACCTGATCACCGTGTCATTCCTCCACACCAACGTGGTGGAAGAACGCGAAGAACTCCTTCGCGCCGCCCGCACCCTGTTACACCCTGGTGGCGTGTTCCTCACCGTGTCCCACGCGCACATGCCACCCTGGGCGCGGAAAAACTTCACGGAGGCGGAATGGGAGGCTCGCACCCGCGCGCTACCAACGCTTCAGACTGAGCCGGCGCTACTTTCTGGTGAGGTTTTATTGGCCGAGGTGTGGGACCGGACCGTCGAAGACCCCAGTGGGCAGCCAGCAGTGTTGGAGGACCTGGTTGTGGCCGTGCGATGCCCGTAATTGGTATCACACGCCGCCAACCGGACTTACCGTACCTTTTTCGTTACGGTTGAAATATGAAGAAATTGAACGTGCGCACAGCGTTTCTGGCGGTTCCCGTCGCTGCTGCACTGGCTCTTGCCGGTTGCGGAGGTGGCGACGACCAGGGCGCAAAACAGACCACAGGTGACGAACAGGCTCCTGCCGACCAAGCAACAGAAGAGTCAAACGAATCCGTTGACGACAACGGTGTGACGTCGCTTGGCGACGATGACGACACAAACGAAAAGGGCGGATCGGTTGACGCTGCCAACGCGGCAATCGACACTGCTGAAGGTGAAGTGAAGGACTCGAAGGCGATCGGAATCGAATTCGAGGACGATGGAGCCTGGAAGGTCGACGTGCTTGCGGGCAGCAAGAAGACTAAAGTGAAAGTCTCTGCCGACGGTTCCGCCGTTGAAGGCAAGGACGATGAGGAAAAGGCCGACTCCAAGGACAAGAACGCCGCGTCGGTTGTCCGTCAGACCCTCAAGGAAGCGATCGCATCAGCGACCCGCCACACCCCAGGAACCGTTGACGAAGCCGAGCTCTCCTCCGACGGAAACGTTCACTGGGAAGTCAAGGTTTACCCCAAGGGCAAGACCGAATCCGTGAAGTTCAAGATCCACCACCGTTCCGGCGACATCATCAAGAAGTAGGCCCGGAGCGGTCAGCAACGGCCGGGCGGTTGACTGCTGGCGGATGCGCAGCGGGTTAGATCTGCGAATGCACTAAGCGCGCAAACCGCTCAATGAGGTCCTGCCACGTGGCAAGTGTGGACCACTGGAGTCCGGGCGCCTGTCCTTGAGCCTGTCCTTCAGCGTCCTGGCCCCCAGGTGCCTGGCTCTCAAGCGTTGCCGAGGTCGAAGGTTCAGTAAGTTCTGTGCCTTCGGCTTCGGCTTTTTTGCGTGTCTGCTGTTTGCGCAAAACGGGTTCGATTTCGCGAATGGGAATGTAGGACGTGCCACCCTCGTCATAGCGAACCACCCGCGAAAACAGGCGGTCGCGGGCCACTACATCGTTGACGGTCACGTCATACACCGGCCCAGCTGAGACCTGTTGTTCGCTATCCAACGAGGCAACTGAGAAGTCCGTGGACTCCAAAGAAGCCTGCCACGGATGTTCTTCAGCCTTCTCTTGTGAGCTGAGCAAAGTGGCGACGTTTCCAATGGCCACAACGGGAACGGACGCACCCGTAGCGTCACTGAGAAGTTCAAGAACCTGTTCGTTGACCTCTGTGACCTCGGGGGTGTCATACCCCACCACCACAAGACCTGCGTAACCGGTCAGAGGAGGCAGAAGCTCCCCGGTAGTCGAGTCTGCAATCGTCACATCTACGCCCAGGTTACGGAGGTGTTCAAGCGACTTCTCATAGAAGATGTCGCCACCTGTGCGCACCAAAAGAACAGGCGTGTTCACACCCGATTCGCTCAGCGTCTGCGCTGGCTTCCGCTCTCCTGCCTCTACGCTCAAAGGAAGCATGTTCTGGGCAACGGGGGCCGGGCACGCCACGTACGGGGTAAACGCCATGGGCCACACAATTGTGCGGTTGAAGTCCAGGATCACGCCACCGGATTGGTCAGGGACCCCCAAATTCAAACGGCGCCACTCAGGCGTGGTGACTCCGTTGGTGTAGTCGTAAAAGTTGATGTAGAGGCCGTTGCTCACCGACCCAGAAGCTAACAGCGTGTGCTGGTGCCCGCCCAGTTCAAACGTCACCGTGCCCGGGAAGGTTTCCGTGCGATCCAAACCAGGTGTAGCGGTTCCGATGCGGTGCGCCTGTGGCTGATCAAACGCCTCAAACGTCCCCTGCACCGTCCACGACCTGTCCAGTGGGAACGTGGGAACGTCGATGAACCGCGAAAGCAGAGGCGCTTTGGAGTCCCGCTTTCGCAACGCCACGTACCCCTCACGGTTGAGGAGTTCAACGACTACATCGCCACACAACAACCAGTTGAAACCGGTGTTCAACGACACCCGGGCACTAAACGTGTCCTCTTTGGTGTGCGTTGCTGAAACCAGCGACGAATCCGGGGCGTCAGTAACCTCCAAGGACGTAGCCGTTGGGCCCACAGTGTGTCCGGGGTCCACTTTAAAGTGCATCCACGTGCCGTCAAACGTGAACTCACCGGGAAGGTCAAACCAGCGACCCGACTGCCCCGGCTGCACCCACTGGATTGCGGTGATGCTCAGAGCACCAAAACGGGTAGCCAAATCAGCCACGCGCGCGTCATGCCACGCGTGCCATTCAGACGTCAGCTGAGCGGTTAAAAACACGGCACCTCACTCGTGTTAAAGCAACTTCTTCTACCCTACCCGGAGCACATGTCTGACGCACCGTTACCTGGTGAGCCGGCGTCCCACAACCATGTACGTAAACGCGAGCGCCAACAAACACGCGGTAGCCACGGCAACCGCAACGTAGCCCACACGGAAACCAGAACCGTCAACCAAGTTGCCCACGACCGCGCTTGCCGTAGCCTGCCCCACGGTGACCGCGGTCGCCATCATCGACATCACTGCAGTGGTACGGCCAGTCGGTGCCACCTCGGCGGCAATTGAATACAGCGTCACCAGAGCGGGCCCAATCCCGGTACCCATCACCAACAACGCCCCCACCAAACCGGGCATGCCAGGAACCAGATTCAGGATGGCGGCACCAGACACCGCGATCATCCCCGCGACCGCCCAGCGCGCGACCAAGGTGACGCGGTCTGGCAGAGCCACCACCGAAAACGCGAACAGCGCCGAGGTCACGCCCATCACGCCGTACAGAAGACCCGTGGCATCGGCCCGGCCCTGCGTTTCCATGAAGCTGGTGACGCTGGTGAGCGTGGAACCGAAGAACAGCCCAATCGACAGCATGCCCGCCACGGGCACCATCACGCGGGGCGCCAGGAGCGCTCCCATGGGGGCTGCCGTGGGTTGGGTGGGGGTGCCGTCGCCGAGGTCGTCCACCCTGGCCGTGGCCCGTCCCGTTGAGTACACCGACGAAGGGTGGAAGGCGATGCCTAAAACACCCAGTGCGGTCAGGATCGCGGCGGCGTCAAGTGGCACCACTACACCCGTGAGGGTGGCGATGATACCCACGACCACGGGGCCCAGGACGAAAACGAGTTCGTCGGTCATGGATTCATAGGACAGGACCGCGTTGGTCACGCGAGTGGGGACGTCGTCGTTGAAGTTGTGACGCAGGGCTTGGAGCCAGCGTGAGCGCACCATCGACGTGGCTTGAGGTTGTGTACACCCAATGCACAGGGCGGCTACGCAGATGAGCAGGACGTTGGGTTGTGTGTCGCTTGCGCGTAGCGCCCAACCTAGACCCAACAGGCTGGCCGCGTTGGTGACGGCGGTGAAAATCAGGATTGGGCGTTGGCCGTGTTTGTCGGCCAGGATGCCGTAAATGGGCCCGGACACGGCGGTTCCTACACCAACCAGGGCGGCGGCAATGCCGGCAATCCCGTAGCTGTGGGTCACCACTGAGACGGATGTCATCACTGCCACCACGGACATGGCGAATGGCAGTTTCGCTAAAAGAGCGAGGGGGAAGAAGGTCCACCCCACGATGCGAACAAGCTGAGCAATCACGGTTCACTAGGCTATACGTATGACTCAATCAACTGAAACACTTGCACACGATTACGCGCGCGACCTCATGAGCGTGGTGAAAGCGTCACCGTCGTCGTATCACGCCGCCGCTCATGTTCGGGACCGATTGGCTGGCCAGGGCTTTCAGATACTTGACGAAGCGCAGACCTGGGATTTGGTTCCGGGAGGACGCTACGTGGTTGTCCGCGACGGTGCGGTCATGGCGTTTGTTCTTCCCAAAACTGTTGCGGGAAATGTTGCGAAAAACACAGGTGGTGTAGGGGCTGAGGGTGGCTCTGGTGCTTCTGCTGGCGGGGCTGGCGCTAGGGGTGCGCCGGTTTTTCGCGTCATTGGTGCTCACACAGACTCACCTGCGTTCAAATTGGCTCCAAAGTCTGACTTCACTAACGCTGGTGCCGCACAGGTGGGCGTGGAGATCTACGGCGGACCGTTACTGAATTCGTGGTTGGATCGTGAACTGGTGTTCGCGGGACGTCTTGCTTTGCGTGACGGCACTACTGCTTTGGCGTCGACGGGGCCGGTGGGGCGTATTCCGCAGCTGGCGATCCACTTGGATCGCGGAGTCAACGATGGCCTCAAGCTGGATAAGCAGCGCCACACTCAACCTGTGGTGGGCCTAGAACCGGTTGAGCTGGAGAAGCTGTTGGCGCAGTCCGCTGGCGTCGACCCGGAGGACGTCCTGGGCCACGATATCTACACATGCGCGGCCCAGGAACCTGCACTGTTTGGTGCGCACAACGAGTTTCTCGCCTCTCCGCGTCTGGACAACCTGGTCAGTGTTCACGCGGGAATGTGTGCGATTGAAAAGCTCACCGACCCCACCGACATTGTGATGCTTGCGGCCTTTGACCATGAGGAAGTGGGGTCCGGGACACGGTCCGGCGCGTGTGGCCCCATGCTTGCTCAGGTCACCGAACGCATTGTGTATGGCATGGCTTCTGCCTGGGGGTACCAGGGAGAGGAACCCGGCACGTACATGCGCAGTCTTGCTGGTTCTGTGTGCGTCAGCTCTGACACTGGTCACGCTGTTCACCCCAACTATCCAGAGCACCACGACCCACGCATCACCCCGCTCCTGGGGCGCGGACCACTCCTGAAACTCAATGCGCAACAGCGCTACGCCTCGGACGCGGTGGGTGCTGCGGTGTGGGCCAAGGCGTGCGAGGACGCCGGTGTTGCCTACCAGGACTTCGTGTCAAACAACAACATGCCGTGCGGTTCCACAATTGGGCCACTCACCGCCACGCGCTTAGGTATGACCACGGTGGATGTGGGAGCAGCCTTGTGGAGTATGCACTCGGCCCGCGAAATGATCGCGGTCAGTGACATCGCTGACATGGTGGCGGTTCTGTCTGCGTTTGTGCGGGGTTAGTTGCGGTTCTGGACGCTGAGCTCGTTCAACTGTTCGCGTAGCGTGTGGGCATCCGTGGCCGGTTGCAGGCAACGGGTGCCCACGCACACCACGGCGGCACCTGCCCCGGCATCATCACTGGTGTCCACAACAGGCTGAGACGGATGCGCATACGCAATCCGCGCCAGCTCCGGATCCCTGGTGCTCACCCGCGGCACGTTCATACGCATCGCCACATACGCCTGCCACCCGGCAGCCCTGGGGGTGCTTTGCATGAACGGATGGCCCACCGTCAGCAACTCCCGCGCCAACTGGGCTGCCCCTCCCCCAGTCTCCGGTGACAGGACAGACACAAGGAGGGCCACCTCGGCGAACGCGGTGCGACCACACGGAACCACAGAATCAGCTGGGTTTGCCCCCGAGGCGGGCACCAGCGAGTCAGGTGCGTGATCGTGAACGTGCCCGTCACGCACGAACAACCCGCGTGCGGTGTCGAACAACTCTTCGATCAGAGGTAGCAAGCGCGCATGTGTCAGCTCATGCGTCCCAAGCCCCACCACTTGATGCAGCTCCAGCAAGGCGCGGATCAGTGCCGCATAGTCAGCGAGTCCGGCAGCGCTGGGCCCCGGTTTCCCGTCGGTGGTGGACCGCAACAGTCGCTCGCAGACGCGATTGTTGTCCAGCACGCTCTGCACCGTGGCGGCACCGGCGTCAACCAGCTCAGACGCACCCAATACCAGACCCGCACGTACCAACGCGACCGCGGCCCTACAGGCGTCCTCAGTGATCAGCTTGTTATCCCGTTTAGGCGGAGTGCGCGTCTCCTGCAGCGCCCGCAGGTGCTCAATCACGGGCTGAACATCGCAGCGACCTTGTCGACCTCCGGCAGCACCAGAGTCTTCACTACCCGCGACATCGACACCCCGCCCGGGCGCAATCAACGCGCACCGGTCCTCCCCCGCCTCAACACCACTGTGCGGAAACTCCACTAGGGCAAAGTAGTCACTCGCGTTTGCCACCTGGGCCAGCGCCTGTTCCACTTGCGAGCGCGTAAACGTGTAGAACGCGCCCTCCACGCTCTCTGCGCCCAGTGGCGAATCCGCATCCAACGCGGTCGCCAGCCCTCCCCCTGGCAGGCGCATATCGGCGAGGAGGAAGCGGGCGGTGGCAACGACCTCGGCGCGGGCCACTTCCGTGTGCGCACTGTGCGGGTCACGCGCGTGCTCCCACACCAGCCACGCGCTCACCGCCGACAAATACGCAGCATTGTCACTGAGCATCTTTTCGAAGTGCGGCACGTGCCACTGCGCGTCCGTACTGTACCGGGCGATCCCGCCCCGCAACTGGTCACGCATGCCACCAGCGGCGATGTTGTGCAGCGTGGTACGCACCATGGTCAGCGCGTTGTCGTCGAAGTCCGCCCGCTGCATGAGCGCCTGCAGGACCATCGACGGTGGGAACTTTGGAGCCCCGCCGAATCCGCCGGACACCGGGTCGAAACGGTCGGCCAGTTGTTCACTCCAGGCGGTGAGTTCCTCAGGCGGGATGGCTGGGACGGCTGGCTGGTCGGCAGTGACGTTAGTGGTGAGGTTGGCAAGTTCCCTTTCCGGCACCGAGGCGGTCGTCGAGTCCGCGACCGCCACCAACTGGGTGCGTAGCCGGTGGGTGATGGCACTGATCTGTTCTTGCTGGTCACGCCATGTGTTGGTGACCGCTTGGAGGACCTGGATGAAGGTGGGGAGGCCGCGGCCGGTGTGCGACGGGAAGTAGGTGCCGGCGAAGAACGGAACGCCTTGGTGGTCGGTGAACGCGTTGAGTGGCCATCCGCCCTGCCCGCGCAAGGCTTGGAGCGCGTTCATGTAGAACTCGTCCACATGAGGCAACTCTTCGCGGTCGATTTTGATGGCCACAAAGTTGTCGTTAAGCACTTTCGCCACGGCCGGATCAGAAAAGGATTCGCGCGCCATGACATGGCACCAATGACATGTGGAGTAGCCGATCGACACCAACACCGGCACATTGCGGGCACGGGCCTGATCAAAGGCCTCCGGGCCCCACATGTGCCAGTTCACTGGCTGGTGGGCGTGGGATTGCAGGTAGGGGCTGGTGGACGTGTGTAGGGCGTTCGCATCCATACCCGTAGCCTACTGACCTGGCCCGCGGGTCACACCCGTTACGCTTCTACGCCCAGTTGGTCACGCGGGCGTTGTCGTTGTTGCCAGCGCCACGTGACAGCAGGATCGCGATGACTGCCACGGATGAACACGCCGCCAAGAACAGGGCCGCTGCCCACACGGCTCCGTCTAACGCGTTGATGAGCGCCAGCACGATCATGGGCGAGAAACCGGCCACGATCGCACCGTTGGCCTCGCGTGCCAGCGCCATTCCAGAGAAGCGGTGTTCGGGCGGGAACAGGTTGGCCATGAACGCGCCCTGTGAACCGGAAGTTCCGGCAATCACCACTCCGAATCCAAGGCCCACCGCCAAGGTGGCGCTGGGCACCGTGCCCATCTGCAGGAGTTTGAGGAATGGGTAGGCGTAAACGAGTCCCAGGGCCGAGGCGGTTGCCAGGACCGTGCCCGCCCCGAACCTATCCGAGGCCCACCCGGCAAATGGCGTGGTCACAACGGCGACAAGGGTCCCCACGGTGACGGCCACAAGGGCATCCGAACGGCTCATGCCCACATATGGGCTGGTCAGGTAAAACACACTAAACGACGCAATCAGGTAGACGAGTGCGCTGTGGCCGAACATGCCAAAGAACCCAAGCAGAACGCCCTTGAGGTCCGTGCGCAAGAGTTCTTTGATTGGCACTTTGTTTTCGGCCTGCTGCTTTTCAGCGATTTCCTGTGACGCTACGTACTCAGGGGTTTCTTCCAGTTGCGCGCGAATGTAAAGCGCCACAAAGAACAGCAGTGCCGATGCCAAGAACGGCAAACGCCATCCCCACGAAATGAACGTGTCCTCCGGAAGGTGCGACGCCCAAAGGAACGCACCGGTCGCGAGGACAATGCCAAGTGGTGGCATGGACAGAATGAAACCGGTGAACCAGCCCCTGCGTTTTGGCGAGGTGTATTCGGCCACCACGGTGATCGCACCCGTGAGTTCGGCTCCGGCACCAAACCCTTGGATGAACCGGAACAGCACCAGCAGGATAGGAGCAAACACACCAATAGCGTGGGCGGTGGGCAACAACCCGATTCCCACGGTTGCCACCGCCATGAGAATGATGGTGAGCAACATGGCGGGCTTCCGGCCATAACGGTCACCGATGTGCCCGATCACCACACCTCCGAGCGGACGCGCCAAGAAGCCAACCGCGAACGTCGCGAAGGTGCTCAACCCTGCTGCCGCACTCAAGTGTCCGGGGAAGAACAGTGGAGCAATCACCAGACCCGCAGCCGCGCCGTAAAGAGCGTAGTCGTACCACTCGATCAACGTTCCCGCGATCGACGCGACCAACGCTTTGACCGCTCCCGGTGACATTCCACCTTTACCTTCTGTCACCTCGGCGGGCGCTACAGGCTGATTCATTCCACCCTCTTCACACATAGAAATAGTTCTGCAGAATCTTATACGTAGCGTTTTCTGTTTAGTTAAGCTGGTCACATGTCGACCATTATTCTGTTCCACTCAGCGCTGGGGCTTGACCAGGGAATGCACCGCATGGCGGATGTCCTCAAAGATGCCGGGCACACCGTCCACCTTCCAGATTTCTACGACGGAAACGTGTTTACTGAAACCGCGGACGGCCTTGCCTACCGCGACGACGTGACGTTCCCTGAGCTGGCCAAACGCGCGTCAGCTGCGGTGGATGAGATCGTCGCTGATTCGTCAGCTGAACGCTTCATTTTTGGTGGCTTTTCGCTGGGTGCCGCCATGGCGCAGAGCTTTGGGAAGCGTCACCCGCAAGCAGCCGGCGCACTGTTGTTCCACGCGGGCGGAACACCCAAACCCACCAGCTGGCAGGCGTCAGTCACGCTCCAGATCCACCACACGGTTGGCGACCCGTTCTACGACGAGGGCCAGCCGGAGCTGTTAGTGAAATGCGCAGCAGAAGCGGGTGCGCATGCCAGCCACTTCGTCTACCCAGGCAAGGCACACCTTTTCGCCGACCCCACCAAAGACGAATACGACGAAGAACTCGCCACCCTCATGTGGGAACGAGTCCTCGCATTCGTCAACACACACTGACCGCACGCGTCACCAAATGTGGGATTGCACACCCCCGCTTAGCCATTTTGACGTTGAGCATTAGGATTGACTGGATAGGGAAAACAGGGCACGCGCAGTGACATGCACAGTTGCTCGCGCAGTTCCACCGCCCTGTTAACCGCAAACCTACTCGACGCAAGAATTGAACGGACGCTTTTGAACGGCAGAACTCCCGGCAATACGACCTTCCGGCACAACAACGTAGCGCTTTTGGGGATAGCGGAAACAACTGCCCCCAACCCGGTTTCCTCCGAATCATTCGACGAGCAGCTGGCCTCAACTCTCAAGCGTTTGCACCTCCCGCAGGGGCTGCTTCAGCGGGTCGCCGGAGTGGATTACCGACGCAACTGGGACAACCCGCACGACTTCATCTCAGGAGCCGTCGACGCCGGTAAAAAAGCCCTCGAACGCGCTCAGGTCGACGCAGACCAGATCGGCGTCATGATCAACACGTCCGTGACCCGTGAAACTCTCGAACCTTCCGTCGCGGTGTCCATTCACCACGGAATCGGGTTACCCACCTCGGCCATGAACTTCGACATTGCCAACGCGTGTTTAGGGTTCGTCAACGGGATGACCGTGGTGGCCACCATGATCGACTCTGGCCAAATCGACTACGGCCTGGTTGTCGCAGGTGAAGACGCCTCCCGCGTCCAACAAGCCACCCTGAAGCGCCTATCCCAAGACGACATCACGCGCGAGGAATACCTCAACGAGTTCGCCTCGCTCACCCTGGGATCCGGCGCAGCAGCCGCCGTGCTGGGCCCTGCCGACCGCCACCCCGAAGGCCACCAGGTCCTGGGCGGAGTGACCCGCGCAGGCACGTGGAACCACGAACTGTGCGTAGGCGACCACAACGGCATGTTCACCGACGCTACCGGCCTACTGTCCAACGGCATGGAACTGGTCATTAACGCGTGGAACGAAGCCCACGAAGACGGCTGGGACTGGAACGACATGACCATGTACGTCACCCACCAGGTGTCCAAGATCCACACCAACGAGATGGCCAAAACCGCTAGCTTGGACCTCGACCGCATGCCCATCACCTTCCCTGAACTCGGCAATGTGGGGCCGGCGTCACTGCCCATCACACTGGCCCGCAAAGTTGACGAGCTCAAATCGGGCGACCGTATCCTGGCCATGGGCGTTGGGTCCGGTCTCAACACCGCAATGACTGAAATCGTCTGGTAAAACAAACCGTCGAAAGGCAGGACGTGTCCCACCCTTCACAGGCGGCGTTCGGAGCCGCACCGGCAACCACCCCACCTGACCTGGCCGAATGGGACCCACAGTGGTCACGCGTCGTAACGGTGCCCACCTTCGATGGCGAACGTTCGTTCCACGTCCTCGACACCCTGCCCGCGTTGCGTGAGCGCGGCCTCGAGCCCACCGGAACGATCGTCGCTCTGCACGGAAACCCCACATGGTCGTACTTGTGGCGTCGCCTGGCCCGGGCCACAGTGGACGCAGCGGGTCAACCCGGAGCGCGCACCTGGCGCGTCATCGCCCCCGACCAGCTGGAAATGGGGTACTCGGAACGCATCGAGCATTCCAACCTGCCCACGCCGCTGGGTGACGATCCCACGCAGCGCCGCATCGCGCAGCGTGTCGCGGACTTTGACGCTGTCATCTCAGAGTTGACCGCCGAGGTGTCCGCCACCTCGGGCGCGGACCACCCCCTGGTCACGCTGGGACACGACTGGGGCGGGGTGCTGTCGCTGACCTGGGCGGCCCGCAACCAAGACCGCGTCGCCGCCGTCATGACCCTCAACACCGCGGTATGGCACGACGACAACGAAAACATTCCCGCGGCCCTGCGCGCGGCACTCACCGGCCCGGTTTTGCCGTACTCCACCGTGCGCACGGATGCCTTCCTTCGCGCCACCTTGGCGCTGTCGAACTCCATGCCGGCCGAGGTCGCAAACGCCTACCGCTCTCCGTACCAGACGGCCGCCCAACGCCACGGAATCGGTCAGTTCGTCGCGGACATTCCAGCCACCTCGGACCACCCGTCACACGGTGAGCTGCAAGAGCTGGCCCGCGACATCGCCACGATTGAAGCGCCGGCGTTGATTCTGTGGGGCCCCAAGGACCCGGTTTTCCAAGAGCGGTACCTGCGAGACTTGCGCGAGCGACTCCCCCAGGCCGATATTCACCGGTTCGAGCGCACCAACCACTTGTTCGCTGAAGATGTGGACTACGCGTCGACGGTTCTGCAGTGGCTTGAGGCCACGCTTCCGGCTGATGGGCAAGCAACGCAGGACGTGCAGGCTGTGCAGGCTACACAGGACGTGCACGACGTACCCATGATCTTTGACGCCTTGGACGCCCGTCACACTGACCCATCCGTGGCCAGCGTAGACATGAGCAAGGACCAGGCGATCAGCTGGGCGCAGCTGAGCCACGTGGTTGACGCGATCGCGTTGAGCCTTCAGGAGAAGGGGCTCAAGCGCGGCGACCGTGTGAGCCTTTTGGTGCCTCCTGGCAACAACCTCACCGCCGCCGCGTACGCGGTGCTCAAGGCCGGAGGTGTCGTGGTTGTTGCCGACGCCGGCTTGGGTGCGGCTGGCATGACGCGGGCGGTGAAGGCGTCGGATCCGCAATGGATTATTGGTGAGGTGCCCGGTCTGACCCTGGCCCGAGGTGCCGGCTGGCCTGGGCGCCGAATTTCAGTGACCCCGCTCAACGCACTCACGCGCCGCCTGTTGGGGGTTGAGACGTCGATGACTGAAATGTCGCGTCGCTGGGTCAAGTCGCACGAAAAGATCCAAACCCCGCGCCTGGACGACGACGCGGCCGTGCTGTTTACCTCCGGTTCTACCGGCCCGGCCAAGGGTGTGCGTTACACGCACCGAGCGCTGGGTGCCTTGGCCACGGTTCTCAAACGTCATTTCGACGTCAAACCGGGTACCGGCCTGGTGGCTGGGTTCCCGCCGTTTGCGCTGTTGGGGCCGGGAATTGGCGCCAGCTCTGTGACTCCGAACATGTCTGTGACCAAGCCGCGCACGCTCACGGCGCGCGCCCTGGCCGAGGCGGTCGCCGCCGGGTCCTGCACCATGGTTTTCGCGTCCCCGGCCGCCTACACCAATGTTGCGGCAACCGCTGATGAGCTCACTGACGAACAACGCGAAGCGTGCGCCGGTGTCGAGATGGCGCTGTCTGCTGGCGCGCCCGTTCCGCTTGACCTCATGCGGAAGATCAAGTCTGTGTTCCCCAACGCGTCCGTTCACTCGCCATACGGCATGACGGAAGGTCTGTTGCTAGCCGACATCACTGCCGAAGGCGTGGCAGAAGCGAAGGAAGCGGCTAATGATCACGGCGTGTGCGTGGGTCGCCCGATCGAAGGCGTGCGTTTTGCGATCGCCCCGATTCTTCCTGACGGTTCCCCGTCCGATGAGCTGGTTGAACTCTCTTCGTCTGCGGCTTCTGAAGCTGTGGGGGTCTTGGGTGAGTTCGTGGTGTCAGCCGATCACATCAAGTCAGGCTACGACCGCCTGTGGCTCACCGATATCGAATCAAAACGCGACACGGCAGGTGGCCACACATGGCACCGCACCAACGACATTGGTCACGTGGACGCGCAGGGGCGCATCTGGGTCGAAGGGCGCACACAGCACATTGTGACCACGCCTTATGGGCCAGTGGCGCCCGGAGGTGTCGAAGCCGTTGTGGACACGGTGCCTGGGGTTTCGCGCAGTGCCGTGGTGGGTGTTGGGCCACACGGTAACCAAGCACTCGTCGTTGTTTTGGAGCGCACAGGTGAGATGAAACCGGGCCTGGCCGGCCTCGACATCACCGAACAGATCCGAGAAACCGTACTCGAGAAGTGCGACTTAGATGTGGCGGCTGTACTTGTGGCCAAGGACTTCCTTACCGACATCCGCCACAACTCCAAGATCAACCGCGAACAGCTACGCGCATGGGCCGAGGCCCAGCTGGGGTGAAACTCAGTCGAACACCAGGCCGTTGTCGACCACCAAGTTCTGACCAGTCACAGCGCGTGAAGCTGGGGACGCGAAGAACGTGGCTGCCGCCGCGAACTCTTCGGGAGTGGTGACATGCCCCAAAGGGGTGGTGGAAGCGATAGCGTCAAACACCTCGGGCGGGGTGGCCGAAGACGCGTCCGTGGTACGCAACAGACCGCCGGACACCATGTTCACCCGGACTCCCAGAGGCCCCAGGTCCTTTGCGAAAGTCCTGGTCACGGACAAAAGCGCGGCCTTTGAAGCGGTGTAGTCGTGGTACGGAACAACCGGGTTCTGGAACAGGTTGGTGCCAATGTTGATGACGCGCCCGGACCCCAGTTCGCGGAACCCTGGCAGGGCCGACTGGATCGTGTTCACCGCACCACCCACGGAACCGCGGAACTGTGCAGAGAAGTGTTCGTAGTCGATTTCATCGGCGTGGGGGCGTTCGTCGCCGTTAAAGGAAAAGTCCACCAACGCGTTGTTCACCACGGTGGACACTGGGGCGTTCCACTCCTCTTGCACGTGCTTAAACATGGCAAGAACCGCGCGGAAGTCGGTGACATCGGCCTGAACGGCGAGCGCCCGGCCGCCTTGTCCCTCAATCGATTTAACAAGTTCACCTGCAGCATCTTCGCTGGTGCGGTAGTTGATGACGACACTGGCACCTTCGGAAACGAACGTCTTCGTCAGAGCCGCGCCCAGACCTCGGGCACCCCCAGTGATCAGGACAATCTGGTCGCTGATGGGCAAAGCATTTGTCGAATGGGCATGTGCGTTAGCCATAGTGACTCCTCCAATGCGTAGTTGGCACCATCATCGCATTCCCCGACCAAAAATCCATGCCCACCGGCCCCAGCCGAACGCCACGAGTCCATCTTGTGACACGACGAACGGACCTATGCGGGGTTTCACATCAGGCTGGCCTTTTGACTGGTTGCCGGGCCCGCTTGTGACCCTTCGGTAGCGGATGCGGGCGCCCACGAAGTCCGCCCGCGCCTCGGGTGGTAGCTGCCGCGCGTCAGCCAGGCAGAATAGGAGGCTCGCGCCGTCTGTGTCGTGGTCGGCAGGTGGGTGTGTGGTGTGCCAGTCCTGTGCCGTTTCCCATGCAGGTTCGCCTTGCGAACGCGCGCGCTTCAGGCCCACGGCAAGGCCACGGTAGTGCCCACCTAAGGTGCTCAAACGTTTGGAAAACAGGCTACTTCGAGCCGCATCAAGTTTTTTCTGGTCCAAGCCCATCGTGTTGTCCGCACCACCCACCATGATGGCCACGAACTGAGCTTGGTCCTGTGCCAGCTTTTCGCGAATCGCGGTGAGGTCGCGGGCCATCACGGCGTGATCCTGTCTAGGCCTGCGATGTCGGCGAGCGCGTTGAGTTCAGCGAACATTTCGTCTTCAGGTGGGAACGCTGAGTCACGTTCCAACATGAGCGGAACCGGACCGGTTCGCTCCACCACTTCATGGGCCAACGCCATGACTTGCTGTACAACAGGGCTCGCGTGGGTGTCGTGGTACATATCGCCTCGCCACGAACCGCCCGCGATGTGGCAGTACGCGATCCGATCTAAGGGCATAGCTAAAACATCGGTGAGCGGGTCGCGCCCGTGATTGGTGGCGTTTGCCCACACGTTCGCAATATCGAGCACGAGCCCGGCCCCTGTTTCATCTAAGAGCGCTGTCACGAACTCGCCTTCGGGCATCTGCGGGTCCGGCCATTCCACCAGGGTGGCGATCGGCTCGAGTGCGAGCGGGCGTTGCAACACATCTTGTGCGCGGTTCACGTTGTCGACCATGACAGCCAGCTGGTCACTGGTGGGCGGGACTGGCAACAAGTGCCCAGCTTCCAGCACCCGGGCGTGCGGCGACGAAAACCCGTCTAGTTCCTGGGCGCGAACCAGTGCAATGTGTTCACTGATCACTGGGGAGTCGCACGCTTCTGCAACCGCGTTGAGCATGTTCAAGGTATCCGCGTCCGGGGGTTCAGCCGAACCCAGAGACAGTGACACCCCGTGAGTGACCACCGGGACATCCGAATCAACCAGAACCTGCAG
The DNA here is from genome assembly GCF_022346365.1 of Brevibacterium sp. ACRRH. Lineage (NCBI taxonomy): Bacteria > Bacillati > Actinomycetota > Actinomycetes > Micrococcales > Brevibacteriaceae > Brevibacterium > Brevibacterium sp. ACRRH. The sequence continues at coordinate 11,270 of NZ_JAKRMN010000001.1, read as the reverse complement.
GTGCTCATCCAAGGCGCCCGGATTGTGGTTCTCGGCTAGAACCTCAACAAAAGCAGGCGTCAATTTGGCCTGCGACTGACGCATTTCCCAACGCCACCCCACACCTAAGCCCGCGGGGAGACTACTCACGAACGACCTCGGGACGATACATCCAAGGAGCGAATGTCATTGGTCAGCTGCTTGTAGTTGCGCGAACGGAACTTCTTGGTGGGGTTGGAGACCTTTTCGCGGAAAGCCCAGGCCAGAATCCCGACGACCACCAGCACCTCGATCAACAGACCCCACACCGGTTCGTGGGCGAACGCCAGCATGACCAGGCGCGCGGTTCCCAACAAAAACAGAGCCAACCCGGCGGCCTGCGCAACCAACAGGGCCGGGTGCTTGGGGCTGATGAGCATGCCAGTTTCGCGCATGCCACGGCGAAGATCCTGCACAAGGGCGCGCGAATAGTCGTCGCGTGCAAGTTGTTCGTACACGTGCTCAGGGACTTCTTGCTTGTCGGTGATCTCCAGGGCGCGTTGAATGAGCGGCTGTTGCATGAGCCCGCCAAAGATTTTCACGTCACCGTTGCGTGCGAAGTATTCGGCTCGAGCGGGAGGGCACACCAACGTGGACACGGTGGCGTATACGCCTGAGCGGCGGTCCTTGGAGTATGCCAGTTCCAAAATGTTGGGTGTGCGTGCGTATTCGCGGCTCACCATCACGCGAGCGCCCCACACAATGAAGAACAGCAGCACCACCGAGGCACCATAGAACCACAGGAAAGCTCCACCTGTGATGTGGTCGAACATGAATCTCCTCCTCTGTGGCTACCAAACCCATGCACACGGTAGCCACACACCAGACTAGTCGCCACCTCCACAACCACCGCAGCCACCACCGCCACCGCACGAGCTACACGAGCTGCACGAGGATCCTGAACCGCACGAGGAGCTGCCAGCACCGTCCGCGAGCGCTGCCGCCGTTGGCAACGCCCACAACGAGGCAAACGATGGGTCCAGTTGCCACGCGGCTGAGGCTCCACCCACCGCCAGGGCCAGGGGGAAGCCCAGGGCGAACGCTTGCGACTGAGGTTCAAGTCCCCTCATTTGCGCCATGGTGTCCTTAAGCGTTACGGCGCGTGTTCGCTTCATGGCCTGCGTTGGGCCCGCGTACACATAAAATCCGATCAAGAAAATGAGGCCAAAGGTCATGGCCACAAGGAAGCCTACGGGCTTGTCGTTAAACATGCCCACGGCGCAACGGAAAAGTCCGAATAGAAACACTGCAAGCGTGAACCAGCCGGCCAGTTTACGCAGGAACGTCTTGTTGTCTGACAGAAGGCGGTTGCGCTTCATGTCAGCAATGAGGTCTTTTTCAAGTTCTTTGAACCCGAGGTCGTTCTCCGCGCGCTTGGAAATGGGCAGGTGCTGAAGATCAGTTGCCTCCATGAGTTGGCGCACCCGTCCCACAATGGGGTGCGAGCTGATGTTGCGGTACAGCTCTGGGTTACCGTGACGTTCCAGGTGTTCCAGGCGCTGTGGCGGGTCGAGTAGGGACACGACGGTGGTGACCAGGCCTATGCGGCCACCTGATGCGTAGGCCAGTTCGAGCACGTTAGGGGTTTTGCGTAGCGGCCCGGCTGATGTCATTCGCGCGACGATGAGCAGGACAACGCATATCGCAATGAGCACCGCGTAAAAGGCCAGGAACACGGGTCCCGGCACATCGGTCATAAACAGGTTCATGGTTCAAATGTACGGGCTGAATGTGCGCTGTGTGTGGCGAGCAGGTTACATCTGTACGTAGATTTGCAATGGATGTGGGGTCTACCAGGGCACCCACCCCACAAACCCCACCCACCCAACCGGCTACGCTTGAGATATGCGAATTTGTGTCACTGGCGCTTCTGGACTGTTGGGATCTGGTGTTGCTCGCGCGCTCATTGAGCAGGGCCACCACGTGACCACTTTGCAGCGCAGGCCGTCCGGGGTTGACGGGGCGCAGGATGTGCTGGGATCTGTCACGGACCCTGCGTGTGTGGAAGGTGCGCTCGCCGGCGCCGAGGCGGTCATCCACCTGGCAGCGAAAGTCTCCATGGCGGGTGACTCGGCGCAGTTTGACCGCGTGAACATCGATGGAACACGCACGGTGGTTGAAGCCGCCCAGGCTGCGGGTGTGAAGCGTTTCGTCCACATTTCATCGCCTTCGGTGGCACACTCAGGGTCGTCAATTATTGGGGATGGAGCCCAACCCGCAAACCCGCAAACAGCCCGCGGGGACTACGCACGCACAAAAGCACAGGGCGAAATCATTGCACTGAACGCAGATTCCGATTCGTTCCCCGTGATTGTGCTACGCCCCCACCTCATGTGGGGCCCTGGTGATACGCAACTGACCGAACGCGTCATCGAACGCGCCAAACAGGGCCGCATCCCCATCTTGGGTTCGGGCACTCCCCTGATCGACACGCTGTATTCGACGAACGCTATAGACGCGATCCTCGCAGCCCTTGAGGTGGTGCCCCACACGCACGGGGAGGCACTCGTGGTGACTAACGGGCAACCTCGGCCGGTTGGCGAACTTCTCAACAGGATTGCCGTGGCTGGCGGAGCTGACCCCATCCGCATGCACGTCCCAGCCGGCGCCGCGAAAGTGGCAGGTTCTGCGATTGAGACCGTGTGGAACCTCACCGAGCACGACGACGAACCACCTCTCACGCACTTCCTTGCCGAGCAGTTGTCGACCGCGCACTGGTTTGACCAGCGCCGCACCCGTGAGGCGCTAAATTGGACGCCCGCTGTGAGCATCGAGCAGGGTCTGAAGATCCTGGCTCAGCACTACGGAAAGTAAATCGCCGCCGAGGTGGTTGCGGGGTGACCGAGCAACGCACGACTGGAACGACACCCACCTGGGATTGCAAGCATGACACGCGATAAGCGTTCATTTTGAAACTTTTTTTAACTTTTTTCTACGCGCTTTGATGTGCTCATGACCTGCGGAATCACATCGGTGTAAGCATTATTTATAACGTTTCGGCTACGCTCGCGTGTATCATTTGACGCAAATGTCTACTACGATCCTTTTTGGCGACACAAGCTAAATGCTCCCACTTCCCACTTTTAGGAACATATGCTTAAGACAAAATTGCCACTTGCAATCGCTGTAGGCGTTGTATCAGTAGGCCTCTTTTCAGCTCCCGCGTCGGCGATGCCGTCACTGACGGGTAATGTGACCGACAACAATTCCAGCTCGACGAGCGATGATGTTGCGCAACCCGAACAGTCGCAGTCACCGGCTCCAGTTGACTCGACACCGGAAGAATCAGAGCAGACTCAGCCAGTCCAGAACGAGTCGAAGCCACAGGCAGATCCAGTCCAGAACGAGTCGAAGCCAGAACCGAAGCCAGAGCCCAAGCGACAGCTTCCTCCGCAGCCGTCGTATCTGGACAAAGACCAGATTGAAAACGCCCGCATCATTATTGGCGTGGGACGCGCGTTCAACGTATCTGACCGGGGAATTCAGATCGCGTTGATGACAGCGTTCCAGGAATCCGACATGTACAACCTGGATCACGGCGACAAGGACTCGAAGGGGCTGTTCCAGCAACGCCCCAAGTACAACTGGGGAACCGAAGACGAAGTCCAAACGCGCACATTTGCTGCTCAGTCCTTCTACGGCGTGAACCCCAAGGTGGAGAACGCGGGTCTTCTGGACATTCCAGGCTGGGAAAAGATGAGCCTGAACGACGCTGCGCAAGCTGTGCAGCGTTCGGGATACCCGGACCGTTACGGCAAGTGGGAGAACTTGGCATGGCGAACGCTCAAGGCCAATGACGACGCGCCCAAGATCCACCATGCAGGACCGGTTGAATAGTCCACGCCACGTGGCACGACGCGCGTGTCTCCCAGGCGCCTACTAGGGGAAGGGAGCCAGGGAGACACGTCGTTTGTTCCACGCGGGTAAGATACTCAATATGTCAGAAACTACAGCCGTCGATGTCAGCAAGATTCACCCTGAGGGTGACTGCGACATTCCAACAGAATTTTCGTCGCAAAAAAACATCAGCCTTACCGCTGAACTATTCAAAGCTCTTGCTACACCGTCACGCCTGAAGATTCTGCTCACTTTGTCCCATGGACCGGCCAGCGTCAGCAAAATCGTAATCGCAACCGAGCTGTCACAGCCACTGGTGTCACAGCACCTCAAAGTGCTCCGTGGGATTCATCTGGTGTCCGTGCAACGCGATGGTCGAGAAGCGATCTACTCGCTCATGGACGACCACGTCGCGCACATCATTCTTGACGCCATGGCCCACGTCAACGAACTCGAGAACGCCAACTAGCCAAGCAAACCCAACCCGCGCCTTACTTTTCCAGATAAGCCGCTTGGAACTTGGCGATGCGACGCAGGGCCTCAGCAACCGCCTCGGGCCCGGCAGCCAAGGAAATACGCACCCACTTGTCACCGTTCACGTTGTCGAAGTCAAGACCGGGCGACACCGCGACACCTTCCGTTTCCAGCAACGCCGAACACCACTGGGTGGCGGTTTCATACGGCCCCAGGACGTCCTCTACCAGGCCATACATATAGAACGCGCCGTCAGCAGGTGCCAGGTCACGCCAGCCCAGCGACGGGGCAGCGTCCAGAACGTTTTGACGCGCGCGAGCAAATCCCGCGAGGGCCTCCTCACCTTCCGCGTAGGCAGATTCGGTGAAGGCTTCCACGGCGGCGTGCTGAGCTGGAACCGGGGCGCACAGCGCGTAGTTTCCAGCAAGGCCCGAAACTGTGTCCACAAGGTTTTCGGGCAGAACGGCCCAGCCTAAACGCCAACCGGTCATGCCCCAGTACTTAGAGAATGAGCTGATGACAATTGCGTCGTCGTTGAACTGCAGGGCGCAGTCACCGATCGAGTCCGTGAAGGTGATGCCGTGGTAGATTTCGTCGCTGATGATGCGAACGTCGTGGCTGTGGCACCATTTGGAGAGCTGTTCGAACTGCTCACCAGGGATCATGGTGCCGGTGGGGTTCGCCGGTGAGGCGAGCATGATACCCGCGAGCGCACCTTCACTGTGTGCCTGGTCCAGCAATTCAACCGTGGGTTGGAAGCGTTCGTCGGGGCCACAGTCCAGTTCGACGACCTCGATACCCAGGCCGGCCAAAATGTTCTTGTACGCCGCGTAGCCGGGACGGGCCAGAGCCACGCGGTCACCTGGGTCAAAGCACGCGAGGAAGGACAGGAGGAACGCACCGGAGGATCCCGTGGTGACGAAGAACCGGTCGGCTGGGATGTCCAGTCCGTACCAGCGTTTGTAGTGGCCGGACAGTGCTTCGCGCAGAGGCAGGATACCGGCGGCTGGCGAGTAGCCCAGGGACGTGCCATCGGTCATGATGTCTGCAGCACGGGTGCGAACTGCTTTAGGTGCGCCCTGCAGCGGTTCACCCACGCACAGGGAAATGATGTCGCGACCCTGATCTTCGAGTTCTGCTACACGTTGCAGAATGTTCATGACAGAGAACGGGCGCACCACCTTCGCCCGGTCTGAAATGCGTGTCAGGGTGCTGGGTAAAGGTTGGTTGCTACTCATGTTCACATGGTGTCACACCAACCCGTTAAGCAGCGCGCGAAACACCGGGCGCACTGCCACGCGAAGGGCTCAGCACCGACGCCCCACGGAAGACCATGTGGTCACGGTAGGCCACTGGGTAGAACGGCTCGGGTGCGCTTTCGCTCCGCAACGCGCTGTGAACAAAGTCTTCAGCCTCGTCGAAATGGTCAGCGTTGGTGCGCGGAAGCACGGCCAACTCTTCTACCAGGAATCGTGTCACCAGCGCCTGGCTAAGCATCCGCCCATCTTCCAAAGTCACACCCTGGCGCGTCCACTGCCACAGTTGCAACCGCGCAAGCTCAGCCGTCGACACATCTTCGACGTACCCGTTGTAACCGACACTACCCACGCCTCGCAGCCACGCATCGATGTAGTGCAGGCACACCCGCAAGTTCCACCGCACACCTTCCTCACTGATCACCCCGGAAGGCACCGTGAGCAACTGTTCGGTGAGATCTACACGGTCGGTGGCGACGACCTCGGCCACGGGAGCCGACACACGGTCAGCCCGCGCCTTCCCATACGCCGCACGCACCACATCGATGAGTGACCGGTGCGCGATCCACGTGCCGTCGAAGCCAGCGGATACCTCGGCCAGCTTGTCCTCATACACGCGCTCACGCTCATGTGGCTCCGCAACCGGCAAATGCGCAGACTCAACCACAGCGGTACTCAGCCCGCCCAACGCCTGGGCGCCACGCCGGTGACACGTGCTCACCAGCAGGTCCGTAAACGCGCGAATGAACGGCGAATCCGACCGAATCTCGTCCCGCTGCGGAACCGTGAACCCTTCGCGCAGGCCAAAGTGCGTAACCAGCGAACCCACGTAATCCCAACGCCCAGCGGCCAAGCCAACCACGTGGTCACGCAGTTCGTACAAGATTTCGTCCATCTGGAACGCCGCCGTCACCGACTCGATCAACACCGTCGCCCGAATCGTCCCCCGGGCAAACCCCAGAGTCTCCTGCGCGTGCTCAAACAGGCTGTTCCACAACCGCGCCTCGTACCTGTTTTCCACCTTGGGCAGGTAGAAGTACGGCCCGTGATTGCGCTTGAGCAACGGCCGGCTGTTGTGGAAGACGAACAGCCCGAAGTCCACCAGGGTCGCACTGGCTGGGTGCGCGCGCCCGGTCGCGTCCGTCCAGGTCAGGTGGTCTTCTGTGAGGTTCCATCCCCGAGGTCGCAGCACCATCGTGGGCGGGTGCGGGTTGCGTGCTTTGAAGGTTTTCCCCGAACGCGACTGGAACGCGAAATCACCACGGGCAGCCCGCATGAGGCATTCGTGGGCGGTGACCACGTTCGACCAGGTGGGCGCCATGCCGTCTTCCAGGTCAGCCATCCACACGTCAGCGTCGGAGTTACACGACTTGGCGGCCTCCCGGGGTTCCACCGGGGTCGCCAGCTCCACCACGCGGCGTTTGAGTCCCGGCGCTCCCGAGGTGCCCACCACCTTCCAGTCTCCGTTGCGGATATCGCTGGTGGCAGGGTCAAAAGTGGGGAGGTCACCGTTCTCAAAACCACCTCGGCTGGCGTTGCGGGCGGCGAGAAGTTCGCGTCGGCGCGCGTAGAACACGCGGTGGAGTTCGTCGAGGAAATCGCACGCGGCGGGAGTGAAGATGTTGTCGATGCCGGTGATGTGTGGCCCGTTGACGGTGAACATGGTGCCTCCTTGTAGTTCGAGGCGCCCAGTAGTGGCTCAGGCTACCGGGCGCCTCGAAGTGTGGGGTGCTCTGTTTTTAGAGCGGTGTAGAGCGGTTTAGAACTGCGCTGCTTCAGTTGAGTCCTTCAGCGCGGTGGTCGAGGACTGTGGGTTGACTGCCGTGCTGACCAGGTCGAAGTAGCCGGTTCCAACTTCGCGCTGGTGCTTGGTGGCGGTGTAGCCACGCTCTTCACTACCGAACTCGCGTTCCTGCAGTTCGACGTATGCCTTCATCTGTTCACGTGCGTAACCGTGTGCCAGGTCGAACATGGAGTAGTTGAGTGCGTGGAATCCGGCCAAGGTGATGAACTGGAACTTGTATCCCATGGCTCCGAGTTCGCGCTGGAACTTGGCAATCGTGTCGTCGTCCAGGTGCTTCTTCCAGTTAAACGACGGCGAGCAGTTGTAAGCCAGCATCTGGTCTGGGTATTCAGCCTTGATCGCTTCCGCGAACTGGCGAGCCACATCCAGGTCTGGAGTGGAAGTTTCCATCCACAGCAGGTCGCTGTACGGTGCGAATGCCAGACCGCGGTCGATGCATGGCTGCAGTCCGTTGTTGACCTTGAAGTAGCCTTCCGCGGTGCGCTCCCCTGTGAGGTACTTCTGGTCGCGTTCGTCCACGTCCGAGGTGATCAGGGTTGCCGCTTCCGCGTCAGTTCGCGCGATGATGAGGGTGGGGACGTTTTCAACGTCGGCTGCCAGGCGGGCTGCGTTGAGGGTGCGGATGTGCTGTGCAGTGGGCACCAGCACCTTTCCACCCAGGTGGCCGCACTTCTTTTCGGATCCCAGCTGGTCCTCGAAGTGGACACCAGCAGCACCAGCGTTGATCATTCCGCGCATGAGTTCGTACACGTTGAGCGCGCCACCAAATCCGGCTTCCGCGTCAGCGACGATGGGTGCCAGCCAGTCTTCGACCGAGGTGGTGCCTTCCGAGGTCTCAATCTGGTCGGCGCGCATGAGTGCGTTGTTGATGCGACGCACGACTGCTGGCACCGAGTTGGCTGGGTAGATGGACTGGTCTGGGTAGGTCTGGGATGCGAGGTTGGCGTCTGCCGCGACCTGCCAACCAGACAGGTAGATCGCCTTGAGGCCGGCCTTGACCTGCTGTACTGCCTGGTTACCGGTGAGGGCACCCAGCGCGTTAACGAAGTCTTCCGAGTGGACCAGGTTCCACAGGCGCTCGGCACCGTGACGAGCAAGCGTGTGCTCTTCGATCAGCGATCCGCGCAGTTTAACCACGTCATCTGCCGTGTAGTCACGGGCGACACCGGACCAGCGTGGGTTGGTTGCCCAGTCGCTGCGGATTGCATCGGCGTTGTGGAGTTCGTTAGTCATCGCTTCTCGCTTTCATATGAGTGTTCTTGCATTGGGTGATGCAAGCTTTTTTGTTGCTGTGAAACCAGTATTCGGTGTGCGCAAGGGGGCCGGAAGGTTTTTCTCGAGTAAAAAATGACCGTTTTTCTGTTTTGCGTGAGTATGTCGCTTTTGTGGCACGAGTCACATTAAGATAAGCGCATGGGAGAACACATGCCAGGCGCACGCAGTTTCGGCGCCGACACAGGTGCGAGCGAACACACCGCCGAAGGAACCGCTGACGCACTCAGCATTGGTCGCAAGATCCGCCACTTTCGCACCGAACATGGGATGACCCTGGAACAAGTGGGCGAACGAGTGGGCCGGGCCGCTTCACAAATATCGGCGTTTGAATCAGGCAAGCGAGAACCCTCTATTACGCTCCTGACGGCACTTGCCAAGGCGCTTGACACCTCGGCGGCCGAACTCCTTGACCCCACCCCCGTGTCACAACGGCAAGCCTTAGAGCTGGAAGCCGAGCGCGCACAGCGCTCACCCCTCTACTCCTCACTCAACTTGCCCACGGTGCGCGTGAAGTCACTTCCCAACGACGCGCTCGAGGCGATCGTGGGCCTCCAGCGGAGTCTGCACGACATGACGAAGAAGCGCGCTGCCACACCTGAAGAGGCTCGGCGCACTAACCGGCTGTTGCGTGAAAAGATGCGGTCGCGTGGCAACTACTTTGGGGAGTTGGAGGAGCGGGCGCGGCAAGTGTTGGCCCACATCGACTATCACGGCGGGCCATTGAGCCGCCGGGACGCGGCTCATATTGCTGAGCGGCTGGGCTTCAGTCTGCACTATGTGTCTGATTTGCCCCGGTCAGTGCGGTCGTTGTCCGACACGCTCAATAAGCGGTTGTACATGTCGAATGACGATGCTGCAGGGACGGATCCGAGGTCTAATTTGTTGACGGCGTTGGCCTCAGCAATCTTGGAGCAGAAACCGCCTTCTGACTATCAAGACTTCCTCACCCAGCGTGTGGAAGCCAATTATGTCGCTGCAGCGCTTCTGATCCCAGAAAAGTCAGCCGTTCCGTTCCTGCAGGAAGCTAAGAAAAATCGTCGGATTTCTATTGAGGAGCTGCGCGACTACTTTGGCGTGAGCTATGAAACCGCTGCCCACCGGTTCACGAATCTGGCCACTGAGCACTTGGATTTGCCCGTTCACTTCATGAAGGTACACATCGACGGGACGATTCATAAGGCGTACTCGAATGACGGTTTGCCGTTCCCCACGGACCCGCTTGGCGCGGTTGAGGGGCAGTATGCGTGTAAGCGGTTCAGTTCGCGCACGGTGTTTACTGTTGCCGACAGGTTCAGCCCGTACTTTCAGTACACCGATACTCCGGATGGCACGTACTGGTGTACTGCGCGCGTCATGCCTGGCGCCGGCGATTTTGCGATTAGCGTGGGTGTTCCTTTCGCGCACGTCAAGTGGTTTGAAGGGCGTGACACGCATGTGCGCTCGAAGTCGTGGTGCCCGGACCCTAGTTGCTGCCGGAAGCCGCCTGAGTGGTTGGAAGAAAAGTGGGCGGATGCATCATGGCCGTCGGCCCGTACTCACTCGTCGCTTCTGGCGGCTGTGCCACCCGGAGTGTTTCCCGGAGTTGATTCCACCGAGGTGTTTGAGTTTCTAGAGAAGCACTCCCCCAGTTCATGACGTGCCCGTGACCACATGTGATGGTCTGGCCACATGTGTATCCGGGTGACTACTGTCCCACGCCCACATCCGTGATGCTGACGCCTAGCGTAGTAATCAATACAAGTCATCACATGAGAGGACAGTACAGATGATGAAGAAGCTACACATTCGCACAGCCGTCGTTACCGCTGCAGTTGCGGCATCACTTTCACTTACCGGTTGTGGTCTGTTGAGTGAACAGATCCAGCAACAGGGAGGCCAGGGCACCGAACAGCAGCCTCAGGGTGACGGAACTGCACCTGACCAAGGTTCTGCCCCGGACCAGGGAACAGCACCGGATCAGGGAACAGCACCTCAGGGCAACAACGGAACTGATCAGAGCAACTCGGGCTCCAGTAGCAGTTCAAGCAACAGTGGCACCAGTAACCATGGCAGTGGATCTTCCGGTAGTAGCTCGTCGAACGGCAGTTCTTCGGGCTCCGGCACAAGCGAAAGCCAAGACACCTCAAATAAAGCTTCAGACACTCGAGTCAAGGTCGATAAAGACGGTACCGGTGTCATTCCTAAAGCCGCAATTGAAGCTGATATCTACGACCTTATGAAGAACAAGTACAACATGAAGCAGCTAACAGCGGTGGAGTGTCGAGACGACGTGAAGGTTTACAGGGGTCGGGGTTCGCAGAGCTGTGAGCTTGAAACACCAGACCGACCATACTTTGGAACCGTCATTGTTAAAGGACTTAAGGACGGCATGATCCAGTACCAGATCAAGTTCCCAAGCCTGCCCGACAACGTCAAGGTGAACTAAGCTTGGGTGAATTGTTTAAGGGCCTGACCGGTGTGGTGGTCAGGCCCTTAATGATAAGAGTGGTTTTGCGGCGGTGTCTTACTCTCCCACACACTCTCGTGTGCAGTACCATCAGCGCTGTCAGGCTTAGCTTCCGGGTTCGGAATGGGGCCGGGCGTTTCCCTGACGCTATAACCACCGC